>JABDGE010000218.1 GCA_013286235.1 Bacteroidota bacterium | reverse complement strand
GAATATCAAGCCCGGGCGCCTGGTGATTAGTGGAAGGAGTGATATTTTTAAAGCCGGCCGACGTAAACATTTCCGTCAGCTGGTCAATATAATCCTTCTGCATCTTCATATCGTTGTCGTCGTAATCCACCGAAATGTTCAGCAGCGGTATCCCCCATTCGTCCTTTTTATTGGCGTCGAGCGCAACAAAATTGATTTCTTTGGGTATGGTTTCACCCATCATGTGCGAGCCGATGTGCCATGGGCCCAGATCGCCTTTTACCAGGTTTTCTTTCAATTCGCTCCCTGCGCCGTCGGTCTTATGCTGTTTGAAACGATAAGCGCTTAATCCACATGCATAACCGCGCAGGAAATCAGTTTCCTGCCTGTACACATTTCTGAAGCGGGGTATGTAACCGCCGCCGGCCGGGTTCCGGCCATCGGTGGTCCATTCGGTAAAGCCTTCAACTTCGGCGCCGATATGCGCCGAATAATTATGAAACGCAAAGTATTTTCCTAAAATGCCGCTGTCATTACCGAGCCCATTCGGGAAACGGCTTGATCTCGAATTGAGCAGCACGAGGTTGCTGTTCAGTGCCGCGGCGTTTAAAAATACAATACGGGAGTAGTAGTCAATGGTTTCTTTGGTATGGGAGTCAACCACCCTTACGCCTACCGCTTTGCCTTTATTCTCGTCGTAAATGATCGATTCTACTACGGAAAAAGGCCGCAAGGTGGCATGCCCCGATTTAAGCGCCCAGGGAATAGTGGATGAATTTGCGCTGAAATAACCTCCGAATGGGCAACCGCGCTGACAGAGTATCCGCTCCTGGCATTGCGCCCTCCCCTGGTCCAGGTGGATCTGGTTCGGTTTCGACAAATGTGCACAACGCGCCGCAATCACATGGCGATTTTTATAGTTCTTTTTTACGTAGTCGCTAAAATATTGCTCCACATCGTTCAGGGGCCATGCCGGTAAAAACTCCCCATCGGGCAGTTCAGGTATACCATCCCGGTTCCCGGCTATACCGGCAAATTTCTCCACCTTGCTGTACCATGGCGCGATGTCTTTATAGCGGATCGGCCAGTCCACAGCATAGCCGTCCCGTGCAGGGCCTTCAAAATCAAAATCGCTCCAGCGTTGCGTTTGCCGGGCCCACATCAACGACTTACCCCCTACCTGGTAGCCACGTATCCAGTCAAAAGGCTTGGTTTGTACATAGGGGTGCTCGTGGTCTTTCACAAAAAAATGCGCTGCATCTTCGCGGAACGCGTAGCAGCGGTTAATGATCGGGTTGGCTTCCTGCACATCCATTGGCATAACGCCCCGGTGCGGGAATTCCCAGGGGTACAAGTTTGTTGTTGGGTAATCCTTAATGTGTTTTACATCGCGGCCACGTTCGAGGATCAGGGTTTTGAGCCCGTGATCCGTGAGTTCCTTTGCGGCCATTCCCCCGCTCATGCCCGATCCGATCACAATCGCATCAAACGTGCGGTCCTTTACACTATCAATATTCAGATTGGCCATTTTATGCGTTCTTGAGATTTTTAACCAGGAAATGGGCATTGTACCTGCCGGGCACTAATTCGTACACTATTTGTTTGGTCATGAAATATTGAGAATTGGTGTAGCCAAATATCGTCTGCTGTTTGATGGCCTGGCAGCAAAACTGAAGCGGCGGAACATCGGGTTTCTTCTTCGGCGGCTCTATACTCTTTTGTGCTTCGCCAACCGGCTTTATGCTTTTTGATGGTATGGTAACCGGCTTTGTACTTTTTTCAAGGGTTACTAAACACTCTTCCCGTTGCTTATCGGCCAAATCGGCAAAAGCGCTGCCATATTTCTTTTTCACCATGGCATCAAACTCCGCAAGGCCGGCCACAAATTTTTCCTGGTCTTTTTTGGTATAACAGTCGTCCAGCATTTTCAGCACAAACAAATTCACGCGGATATCTTTTGCACCCGGCGTATTCGTCCGGGGGATGATGGTTTCGCAAATATCGCCAACCAATTTTTGCTGATCGTCGCTTAGCCTGATCTTTTTTAGCGCAATAGTATCGTCGTCGGGTTTTTTCAGGCACGAAGGGAGCAAGATAGCTCCGCCAGCCATAATAGCAAGATTTTTTAGTACTGTACGCCTATCCATTCTTAACATGTATTATTAACATTTATTCGTGCGCCCGCAGATTGAAATGAGGGGGTGATGACAATTTAACGTCTCTCTGGAAATAAACTTGTACCGCAGGAAAACAAATGAATGGGCAAGTTAAAATAATACCATCAATATCCCCACTTTTTCATTACTTGTAAATCAATTTTTACACAATCGAATGGATCCTTACCCTGGTACGACTCCTGCTCGATGGTGAATTGCGACGTCCCGCCTATTTTCCGGGCTTCTTTAACTATTTCTTTCACCGGCATCACACCCTGGCCAAGTATTGTACTGTCATAGCCGTCCATTCCCTCGCCTGAATCGCTTTTTATTTCATCCTTAACGTGCATCAGTTCAAAACGTCCCGGGTATTTTTTTATCAGGTCGAGTGCTATTCCACCGGCGCCG
>JABDGE010000217.1 GCA_013286235.1 Bacteroidota bacterium | reverse complement strand
AATGGCATCCAGAGCGTGTTGGTTGAAGGTTGGAATACCGGATGGGAAGAATGGTTTGGCAATTGGGCCGAAAAACCCTTTGATTTTGTAACACCATACCCGGATTTTGATATAAAAGCGATAACAGATTATGCTTCGTCGAAGGGTGTGAAGATGATCATGCACAACGAAACGTCAGGGTCAGCCACAAATTATGAGCGGCAAATGGATACAGCCTTCCGCTTTATGAAGAAGTACGGTTACGTAGCTGTAAAAACAGGGTATGTGGGCAGGATAATCCCGCGCGGCGACCATCATGACGACCAGTGGATGGTAGATCATTACCTGCGCGTTGCCCAAAAGGCTGCTCAATACCAAATTATATTGGATAACCATGAGCCGGTAAGGCCAACGGGTTTGCAGCGCACTTATCCCAACTGGATGGATTGCGAAGCCGGCCGCGGCAATGAATATAACGCGTTCAGCAATGGCAGCAGCCCCGCCCACGAAACTATTATGCCCTTTACCCGGCTGATGGGCGGCCCAATGGATTATACGCCTGGCATTTTTTAAAATAAAAGGATATTCCGCTGAATTTCCCAACAGGCAATTGCATTCCACGCTGACCAAGCAATTGGCGCTATATGTTACCATGTACAGCCCGCTTCAAATGGCTGCAGATATCCCGGATAATTATGAAAAGCATATGGATGCCTTCCAGTTTATTAAGGACGTTGCTGTGGATTGGGATGATACAAAAATTATCGCCGCAGAACCGGGCGAATATATAACCATTGCCCGGAAAGAAAAAGGAGCCGCAAATTGGTATATTGGCGCAATAACCAACGAAAACAGCCGGAATGCGATCATTCCTTTGGATTTTTTGGACAAAGGGAAAAAATATGTGGCCATAATTTATGCCGATGGGGATGGGGCGGATTGGAAAAACAATCCAGAATCTTATAAGATCACTAAGTATTTGGTTGACGCAAGTTCTAAACTTACTGTTAAACTTGCCAATGGCGGCGGAGCAGCAGTAAGCATAAAACCAGCGAGGAATGAAGATAGGGGATTGGAGATTTATAAATGAGACTAAATTAATTTTAAGATCCGATTTGTACTTAGCATAAAACAGCCCCGTAGAATTTATCAAAATAATGAATATCAGGCATTACTGCATCATAACCATTTTTTTATTTTAAACAGGTTAATATGTTCGGCGCAGGAAAAAAACGGGGCAGTCATCCCGTGGACTACCTACGAAGCCGAGGATATGAAAACAACCGGGACCGTACTGGGTCCCAGCTACAGCCCATACCGGGTTGAAACAGAATCCTCGGGACAGAAATGCGTCAAACTAAGTCGTAAAGGGCAATATGTTGAATTTACTTCCGCTGGAAATGATAACAGCATGGTGATCAGGTACAGTCTGCCTGACAGCAAAGACGGTAGCGGCACAACTTCAACACTTATGCTGTATAAAAACGGGAACCCTATAAAGCATTATAGGATCACATCACGCTACGCCTGGCTTTACGGAAAATACCCTTTTACCAACGATCCGGCTGCAGGATCGCCAAGGCATTTCTACGACGAATTGAGGTTGACCGGCCTAAAAATAGCACAGGGTGATATAATCCGCATACAACGTGACGATCAAAAAGCCGACGACGCAGGATATTGTATAGTCGATTTGGTAGATCTTGAAAATATTGCACCTGCACTAACGGAGCCGTCAAATTCCTTGTCTTTAGCCGACAAAAGCTTCAGGGGAAGCAATACCACTGATGACTATACGGAGGCCTTCAGAAATTGTATCGCAAAAGCCCAGGAGACGGGAAAAATTGTATGGATCCCGGCCGGAACTTTTAAAATTACCGGGGATATCATTCTTCCGACGAACATAGCCGTCCAGGGCGCGGGCATGTGGTACACAAAACTGGTAGGCGATGAAAAACTGTATGCCGATGCCAACAGGCGTGTGAGACTGAAAGGAAATGGAAGCAATATCCATCTCTCTGATTTTGCGATCATCGGCAAGCTGACTTATAGGAGCGACAAGGAAGCCAATGACGGTATAGTTGGCTCGTATGGAACAAACTCCACCATATCCCGTATCTGGATCGAGCATACGAAAGTTGGCATGTGGATAGAAAACTCCGAGAATTTAAAAGTTACCGGCTGCCGCATGCGAAACACCATGGCCGATGGTATAAATTTTTGTGTCGGCATGGCCGGATCAACCATAGAAAACTGTACCGCACGCGGCACGGGCGACGATTGCTTTGCCATTTGGCCGACTACATTTTTAAAACAGGTTTTTTCCCCGGGACATAATCTCATCGTTCATTGCACGGGGGAGTTGCCTTATCTTGCAAATGGTGCTGCAATTTATGGCGGCGAAAGTAATCGAATTAAAAGTTGTTCTTTTGCGGGGATTTCCCAGGGTTCGGCCGTCCTCGTCAGCACCACGTTTCCGACAGAAAACAGCGATAAAACCATCAATAATAATTTTAGCGGCCGCACCGTTGTTGAAGACTGCGATATAAAAACCAGCGGGGGCTTTGATCATGAATGGGGCTGGCGCGCGGCAGTAGAGATTTGCGTTGACAGAC
>JABDGE010000216.1 GCA_013286235.1 Bacteroidota bacterium | reverse complement strand
GTGGAAACTTTTGACTTGTCGTTTATTGGTCAGACTAAAAGAAATCACATTTGTTTATCGCGAAGCTCAGATTTTTTCAGGTACACGCGGTGACCTGTTTTGCTGATGTAGTAGTAGTGCGAATACTTGTTGATGTAAACGGTTTGTCCCCCGGGTCCGCACTTGCCATCATATTTTTTGTCGACAACCGCGGCATCGGCGCTTGCTGCAGCGTGTGATGTGGCATGGCCGACATCGCGGGCCGCTTTCTTAATTTTATGACCCACCGAGTCCTGCGGCATGGTGCGGGCAAAGGCTTGGGTGAATGAGAAAATACCGGTGGCCACCAGGGCCACTTTTAACACGTTTTTCATGGCAGTAAATTGAAATTAGTTAGATGTAAACTAACTAACTCAAATGTTCTGCCAAATGTTTCATTTCTGAGGCAGGAGGCCGTTTTTGATATAAAATGGCATAAACGGCATCGCAGATGGGCATAAAAACGTTGTACTGTTTATTCACCTGGTGTAGGCAATTTACTGCATAATAGCCCTCGGCGATCATGTTCATTTCCAGCTGTGCCGAAGTGACCGTATAACCCTTGCCGATCATATTGCCAAATGTGCGGTTACGGCTGAACTGGGAGTAGGCAGTCACCATAAGGTCTCCAAGGTAAGCAGATTCTTTGATGTCGCGGTCGATGGGGTGTACGGCAGCTACAAAGCGTTCCAGCTCGCGGATGGCATTGGAAATGAGTACCGCCTGGAAATTATCGCCATAACCCACACCATGGCAGATGCCGCCCGCGATGGCATAAATGTTTTTCAGCACGGCGCCGTATTCAGTGCCGTAGATATCATCGGAAATATTGGTTTTGATGTACCGCGTGTTAAACATGCCCGCAAATGTGGCAGCTAGTTCCGTATCGCTGGAAGCGATAGTGAGGTACGATAATTTTTCGAGCGCCACTTCCTCGGCATGACAGGGACCGCTGATGACCAGGAAATTTTGGAATGAGATATTGTAATGCTGGTTAAGAAATTCCCCGATGATCTGGTTTTCGTCGGGCACAATGCCTTTAATAGCCGAGATGATATTTTTACCGGCCAGATCGGCAGGGGTAATGCCGGTGAGCGCGTCTTTCAAAAAAGCGGCAGGAACGTTGAGCAAAACAAAATCGGCCTCTTTTATCGTAGCTTTAAGATCGGTCGAGATATTTTGCGGAGGGACGCTTATTTCCACTGAGCTTAAATAATTCGGGTTGTGTTTGAATTTATGGATGTGTTCCACCGCCTGGGCATTCCGCATCCACCAGAATATCTCCTTTTCGGATGTGTTATCGGTAAGGATCTTAACGTTTGCTGTGGCCCAGCTTCCGCCGCCCACTACGGCGATCTTGTTCCCCTGTTTGCTCATCAATGAATAAAAATATCCCGTGCTTTATGACTGGTTGGACAAAGCTATGAATATTTAGTTCATAGTCCATAGTTCATAGTTCATAGCCGGAGGGGAGCGGAAAAACTAAGGCAGGAGGGTGCCTTTTTACTTATCAAAAAATTTTTGTTTTACTTCAGCATAATTGAGGACTTTGCCTTCGTCAACGTCTTTGAGCCCTTTTTTAATTTTTTCAACAAATAGTAGCTTTTCTATTAGCCTTTCGGCGTCAAATTCATCTTCAAACGAATCAAGGGTTTCAATAACTGTACTCTTTTTCATAGTTGTCCAACTGCCAACTGCCCTTCGTCCGCCATAGCCTTAGCGACGGCGGAACTGCAAACTGCAAACTGCTACTGCCCCGGGTTACTGAACAGCTTGCTCTTATCCACCTTTTGCACGGCCATACCATCATTCAATACTTTGGAGATGGTAGCAAATGGTGCCGACACTACCTCATCGCCGGCTTTGAGGCCGGATAGTACCTGGATATAGGTATCATCCTGGATGCCTGTCGTCACCTGCACCTGCTTTACTTTTCCTGCCCGGTAAACAAATACGTATTCTTTGGTAGGGCCGCTTACTTTTGGTTTGGTGGTGGAATTGTCGTCTGACGAAGATGAGTTGCCGCTATTGTTGTTGCTGTTATTTGCGGCCATAGCAGGTGTTTTCTGGTCGCGGGTGGTTACCGCCTGTATAGGTACCGCCAGGGAATGCGCCTGGTTTGTTTTGATATCGACTGTTGCTGTTAAGCCAGGGCGGAAAGGATTGGGATTAGCTGCTGACCTGATCAATAAATTCTTATAGGAGTCGGGGGTAATACGAACTTTTACGGTGAAGTTGGTTACCTGGTCGGCGTTGGTGGCCACAACGTTGGCCGAGCTGCCGATCTCAATTACCGTACCGGCGAAATTTTTGCCCAGGAAAGCATCCACTTCTATTTTGGCAGAGTCGCCCAATTGGATGCGGTTAATATCGTTTTCGTTCACGTCCACGTTTACGTCGAGCTGGCTAAGGTCGGAGATGGTCATGATCTCGGTTCCGGCGAATTGCTGGGTACCTAAAACACGCTCGCCTTTTTCGATCGATAGTTTTGACACCACACCATCTACTGGTGAATATATAGTAGTCTTGATCAGGTTATCGGCAGCTTCTTTCACCGAGGCCTGTGATTGTGCCAGCCCAAAGGTTGAACCCACTACGTTTTGTTTGGCGGCTTCGAGGGCGGCTTTGGCGCCAA
>JABDGE010000215.1:305-2698 GCA_013286235.1 Bacteroidota bacterium | reverse complement strand
AAAAACAAAAGGGCTTAACTGGATATTGGAAGACGTTGATTCTTTTTTCTATTTTATTGCTCATCACGGGAATGATGATGTTTATGCCACTTGGGCGGGCAAAACATACCATCAGTACCAGGAATAGTGCTCATTCAAAATGAAGAAAATGCAGTTTGGACGTTTATAAATTAGCAGCAAAAGAACTTAAACGTCGCAGCTTTAGTCTTTGTGCTTTTCGCTTTCAGCCCAATTCGCTATAAATTAGCAGCAAAGAATTTAAGCGTCTCCACAATATGCCGAGACCAGTACGGCCAGTCGTGGCCGCCGGGGTGCTCCTCATAATGATGCAGCATCCCGGCGTTCTCCATTTTTTTATGCAATGCACGGTTATAGTTGATCAGAAGATCGCTTGTGCCGCAATCAAAACGAATAGGCGGAAGATCATTCCGGTGATACAAAAATGTCTCGAATACGTCTTCATCCGCGACCACGTTCTGCGCATAGTTTTTTAGCGATTCCTCTACAAAAAACTTGATCTGCGGCAAACTGGTTATCGATGAATGGCCGGCAATCGCCCTGAATTTGGGTGCATATTTAGCCCCGATCCTCAACGCCCCAAACCCGCCCATGGATAGACCGGCTATGAACAACGGCGACTCTTTCTTTGCGCCTTTAATCCCCTCGTAAAGTGCATCGGGTACGTCTTCGGCAATCCATCTTTCAAAATTGTAACCTCCATGAGGCAGAAAACCCGAGCCGTCGCCCCACAAACCGTCCGAAGGCATGGCGAGGATCATTGGGGGCAACTCCCCCTTTTGGATCAGTGCATCCACAGTCAGGTGCACGCCGGCGCTAAAGGGCCAGCTCCAGGCGCTTCCATAAACGCCATGTAAAAGTATCACGATCGGCAAGGTATCAAGTGAAGAGAGCCCTGGCGGCACATAAACACAAATGTCCCCACGGCCTTTCAGGTTGGGTGTTTTTAAGGTTAAAAATCGTAAATTGTTAGTTTCATAATCAGGGTTTGAAATTTCTAATGTTTTAAATCTGGGCATGATGTAATTAATCGAAAACGATAACGCCCTTCGCGTTTTTGCCTTTCAGCATGTCATCAAAGGCTTTATCCAGGTTGTGTAAAGTATATGTATTGGTGATCATTTGTTCAAGCAGCAACGAGCCATTCTCATAGTGTTTGATTATTTCAGGAAAATCTATTTCGGGTCGGCATTTGCCGTAAAGCGGGTTGATGTAAATCTTGTCCCACTCAAAAAGCCGCATATCGATGGTAATATCCTGCTCAATTCCGCTAACTTGTACCGCTGTTCCGGCGTTGCGAACCATGGCCAGGGGGGCGGCGCCCAATTCCGGGATGGCCGTGCATTCAAAAGCATAGTCGGCGCCACGGCCGCCGGTCAGTTCTTTTACTTCAAGGGCTGCCTGTAAAAGCCCGGTATCATTTTTATCGGCAAGTAGGGTGTGCGTGGCCCCAAACTTTTTTGCCATCCATAACCGCACCGGGTTAATATCCACCGCGATAATGGAACCGGCGTTGGCAATCTTAGCCCCCTGTATCACGTTCAGGCCCACACCACCGGTGCCAAGCACCACAACCGATGATCCGGCTTTAACTTTGGCAGCGTTGATGACCGATCCGTAGCCGGTCATTACCCCGCAGCTGATAATGCTCGCCGCCGGGAATGACATCTTTTCTGAATTGTTTTTAACAACCGCGCCTGCCTTAACCAGGGTATATTCAGCAAGCGTGCCGATATTAAACGAGCGCAAAATAGGTTGGCCGTCCATGGTGGTTCCCATCGGGTCGGCATGTCCCGGCGTATAGCCATTGCCGCCGGCCGCAACGGGCGATGCTACTTCGCACAAATGCTCATTGCCTTCAAGGCATTGAAAACATTTGCCGCAATGCATTGCCCAGTTCAGTATCACTTTATCGCCGGGGGAGAGGCCTGTTACCTTTTTCCCAACCTCAGCCACAATGCCTGCGCCTTCATGGCCAATTATCAGCGGCTTGCCCCATCTTAACGAATCATGATCCGTATGGCAAAGGCCGGCGGCTTTAACTTTTATTAAAACTTCATCGTCTTTAGGGCTTTGCACAACAATGGTTTCAATTTTAAAATTGCCCTTGCCGTCGGTAACGGCCGCCTTGCAGGTAATAGCCATATCAGTTTCCTTTTTCCTTTCCGAACAGGTAAATCAGCGGTATATCCAACCTTTTGGCCCAGAAATATTCGTTGTGGGCATCGCCTTTAAACACTTTGTACAGCAGTTTTACCTCGGGATGCTGCCTGGTTAATATCGAATCCATTTGGTTATTGTCCGGGAGAAATACTTTGTCGATGTCGTGGTCGCCGCAATCTAAATAAAGCCTGGTTCCCGGTATCTTTTTGGTC
>JABDGE010000215.1:0-295 GCA_013286235.1 Bacteroidota bacterium | reverse complement strand
GATGATGCTACTTTTTCAACTATATGGCCGTCATCATAAGCAAAGCCGCTGGATAGGCAGGCCGCTTTTGAAAACACTTCAGGATGCAGCCAAACCATATAAAACGAAATCAGCCCGCCCATTGACGAACCGATCGCCGCGGTATTGGCCCTGTCGGCTTTGGTGCGAAAGTGTGTATCGATAAATGGCTTTAAATTATGTACGATGAAATTAATATAGTTCATTCCCACGGGGGTAGTTAAGTATTATCACAATTTTGAGGATCACGACCTGAAATACACACGCGACGTGAAGG
>JABDGE010000214.1:1294-2716 GCA_013286235.1 Bacteroidota bacterium | reverse complement strand
GGATAATGGTGGTGGCAACACATTTTCAACAACCCTAGTCCCCGACCCTGTCGACGAAACTTTTCAACTTAATGCAGCTAACGCATCTTTTTCTTATAGTACCGGAGGGACAGGTTCATGTCAAACTGTGCTTATTCTAAATATAAGTTATGGTACTCCCCCAAATTACACACTATCAATTGAAACTCAATTTAATACGGTAACCAATACAATGACAGGAATATTTGGCACTGCCCCGGCTCCTGGAAACGAGTCAGGTGGTACTATGGCCGGCTCAAAGCAATAGAAATTGTTTGATTGACTTAGGCAGGAGACGCAAAGGCAGCGGTTCCAAAAAAACGGCTTCCGTGAGCGTCGGTTGCATATCTCATATTTCAAATCTCAAATCTTACTTAAGACTTTCGACTACAGACTTTCGACTTAAGCAGCAGTAACCTCTTTCAAGTCCGCCTCAAGCGCTGCCAGGTCGAACCCGCTGGGAGACTTTTGGGGGCTGGCGAAGTCGGTACTGATGATGGCATAGGCTTCGTCGCAGTAAGCCTCCCAGAAAGTCCAGGTCATTGTTTTGGTTGCCCCCCATGTGACCACCGTTAGGCCATGCTGGTCGTACCCGATTACAGGCACCGCATGTCCGCCCCATGAGCCGGGAGCGCCCTTGCCAGTTGCCCCGCCCGGCGGCACCGTCCATACGGACTGGGTTTGAGCGGTTAGTGGCAACTGGAGGCCGATGTAACAGCCGCCGAATAAAAATGCAGAAAGCTTGATATGGTTTTGGTTCTTTGGTTCGAGGGCGGCGTAGCCAACAATTTGGTGTCCGGCAATTCCGGTGTTTCTCCAATAGTTTAACACCTGTGTTTCAACAGCGCCATTGTCATTTTGGCCGGTAGCCGGGTTATACCCGGTTATTGCCGAATAAGCCGCGATGATCTGCTGATCTGTGGGTGTGAAAAGATTCCCGTTGTCGTCGGTCCATTCCATCAGCAAATGGCCGGCGGCTGCACAGGTGCAATCGCCAAGTTTATCATTCCCCATCATGCCCCATGCCGCCGGGCCTATGTTTGTAGCGTAGGTGAAACTTGCAGGCTGCTTTGGCAAAGCTGCGGTGTCGAGGTAATTGCCGAGCAATAAAGTGCGCGGGTCGTTTGATGGGGCTGCTTTGCCCAATTTCATGCCGGAATGATCGATCCTGGTTCTCATATTTTACAGCACTGTTGCGTGTTACCGATAGTAAAAGTATTGAAAATCAAAACGTAAGGCAAACGTATTTTTACTGATTTTAACACGTATTTTTACGCATTAGTTTATCATGCGAATCAAGAGCGAATCCCGCACGTGCGGGAAAGAAAAAATGGGAATGGGATGGACAAATTGTCGAAAAGAGACAGAATCGGACCGTTTCCCTCTTTGTTTAGCCGCAGAGTG
>JABDGE010000214.1:0-1284 GCA_013286235.1 Bacteroidota bacterium | reverse complement strand
GGGCAGTGCCAAATATTCCTGTCATTGTATTGGTTACCGTATTAAATTGAGTTTCAATTGATAGTGTACCTGCTTTTCCTTGTTCTTGGCTCTTCATTCGCATTCATCACCTCCGGGGGATTCAAAGCAGATTTTGAGTAAACCGGGATGTTCAAACTGAAATTTTTGTTGTAGTTCTTGTAGCAAATTTTAGTGTCGCTACGTTATATAGATTAAGAAACCCCTATTATTGTTCAACATCATGAAACGCTATCAAATAACATCGAAAGAATTGACGCTGGTAATATATGTTACTTTGCTGTGTTTATTATTGACATCCTGTATAAAAAACGCCAATCCCGGGCCGTTACCGCCTACTTCCATTGTAACCGTGATACAAGCCTCGCCTGATGAACCAGCGCTGACTTTTTTCCTAAATGGCAACCAGGTAAACCAGACTCCATTGTTATTTGGCGAGGGAATCGATTATTTTAGCGCATATTCGGGTCAACGGACAGCCAATTTCTACAATGCGGAAACAATGGTCCTTGTGGCAACCGCCCAGATCACGCTTAATACCAACGGGGCTTATTCCTTATTCCTGGACAATGTCTCTACCAAGCCGGGAATATTCCTATTGCCGGATACGCTGGTAAAACCCGCAAGCGGAGATGCAAGCCTTCGTTTTATCGATCTTAGCCCGGACGCGCCTGCGGTTAACCTCGTAATACAGGGGGGTAAAACAATGGATTCCAACCGCAGTTTCCAGGGTTATTCATCCTTTCTACCAATTAATGGAAATACCAGCTACACGTTTAACATTGTAAACGCAACTACCGGGGCCGTGTTGGCAACGTCGACTGCCACTTATTTGACTGCCGGCTCGGTGTATTCCATCGTGTTTGAAGGTTTGGTTGCACCAACAAATTCCACAGATAAGCTGACCACCGTGTTAATTAACAACGCGGTTTTTTAACGAACGGGAATCAAGAGTCAAGATATTAGAGCCAAGAATCAAGAGCCAAGAACCAGGATTCGCGTTAATAGTGAAAGCATTCCGTAATTAAACTAAAGAAAGCATAATTGCTCAAGGTCACCAATTCCCGGAAGCTATTCGTGCAGCACTAAGATTGCCTTTACGGTTTTGGTCATCACCTGGTTTACCGTGCTCTTGTTAAAGATGCGGTAAAGTACGTTATGGTGGTGTTTTACAAGGCAAAGAATATCCGTTTCGTGGGCCGAAATAAAGTCCATTATCCCGTTTAAAGGGCGGGAAGCACTGATGTAGTTGAAGCTGAGCTCGGA
>JABDGE010000213.1 GCA_013286235.1 Bacteroidota bacterium | reverse complement strand
CAGCCAGCTTGGCAATAAGATCGAACATTTTTCGGTTGACTTCCCCGACCTGGAAGAAAAAATCGATATAGCCATCATCGGCGTGCAGGAAGACCGGAATGCGATCAACAACGCCGGCTGCGCCCTGGCGCCCGATTATGTCCGCGAAAAACTTTACCAGTTGCACGAAGGGAACTATAACTCAAAGATCGTTGATCTCGGCAATATCCGGCAAGGCGCCACTGTAACCGATACTTATATTGCCCTTAAGACTGCCGCCAACGAGCTCATTAAAAAAAATATTATCCCGGTGATCATCGGAGGCGGGCAGGACCTCACTTTTGCGCAATACCTGGCCTATGAAACGCTTGATCAAAAGGTGGACCTGGTGATCATCGATTCAAAGTTCGACCTTGACGGCGATGACAAAGCCCCGGGCGGTATTCAAACCACTTCCGAATCCTACCTCAATAAGATATTCCTGCACCAACCCAATTACTTATTTAACTATAGCAACCTGGGTTTTCAAACTTATTTCACCAGCCAGGAAAGCCTGAGGATGATGGATAAACTGTATTTTGACGTCCACCGCCTGGGCGAGCTGGCCGGCAATGTCGCTGTTGCAGAGCCTATCATTCGCAATGCCGGCATGATCAGTTTCGACATCGGCGCCATTCGTTCATCTGACGCAGCAGGAAATGCCAACGCCGGCCCCAACGGCTTTACCGGAAGCGAAGCATGCCAGTTGGCCCGTTATGCGGGGATCAATGACAAGCTCAGCTCTATTGGTTTTTATGAATTCAACCCGGCTTATGACAGCAATGGCCAAACAGCCCTGCTGCTCTCCCAGATGATATGGTATTTTGTGGATGGGGTTTATAACCGCAAGCGCGATTTCCCGCTCAATCCAAAATCCCAGTATTTAATTTATAAAACCAGCCTCAAGCACGATGAACATGAACTGGTATTTGTAAAAAGCAAAAAATCCGACCGCTGGTGGATGCAGGTGCCATACCCTGCAGGCGGCTCAAAAAACGAGCGTTTTCACCTGGTCCCCTGCCAATATGACGATTACAAGACCGCCGTTTCCGGTGAAATGCCCGATCTTTGGTGGCGAACCTTTCAAAAATTAAACTGAAAATACAATTCGATGGCGGTTTTACCCGTTAAGATAGCTTAGTGAAACAGAGACAAATGAAGAGATTATTTTTATCTATCGCGGTGTTAATGCCGTTTGTGACGTTTGCCCAGGATCCTTTTGTGTTAAAAGGGAAAGTGGGTTTGTTGAATTATCCCGCCAGGGCCTACCTTGCTTACCAGGTGGGCGCCAACAAGTATGTGGACTCGGCGGCCATTAACAATGGTGATTTTATTTTTAAAGGCACCGTGCTTAACCCAACCAACGCATCATTGCTGATCGACCACAAGGGGGTGGGATTAGCGAGGGTGGACAGCACCGCCGATGTGCTCAACTTTTACCTTGAAAAAGGCGAAATCACCGTTAGCGGCGCAGATTCTATTTACAAAGCGAAGATCGGTGGGTCTAAAATAAATGACGACAGCCAACGCCTCATGGCGCAGCTAAAACCCATCGTCGACCGCGCCCAGGCGTTAAACCAGGAAAAAAAGTCAGCCCCTGTTGCGCAGCAGAACTCCGCAGAGTTTCAGAACAAAATGTCAGACGAGCTAAAAAAATTGCAGATTGAACAGAGTGCCGTTATAAAGATATTTATCCTTTCCAACCCGAACAGTTACCTGAGCTTATTGGCCTTGTATTCCGTTGGCGGTCCAACACCCGACCCGATAGAATTGGATACCCTTTACAATTCGTTGTCGCCCGAGTTGAAAGCTACTGAAACCGCGCGCATTTTTGTAACCTCATTGAACGAACTGAAGCATACGGCAGTTGGCGTTACCGCCCCCGATTTTACCGAGAACGATGTAAACGGCACGCCGGTAAAACTGTCTTCTTTCAGGGGCAAATATGTGCTGCTTGATTTCTGGGCCTCCTGGTGCGGTCCCTGCCGCGAGGAAAACCCCAACGTGGTAAAGGCTTACAATAAATTTAAAGACAAAAACTTCACCATATTGAGCGTTTCGCTCGACAAAACCGATGGTAAAAACAGCTGGCTCTCGGCCATCAGAAGCGACGGGCTAACATGGACCCAAGTTTCCGATCTCAAATTCTGGAGCAATGAAGCCGCCTTATTATACTATGTCACTTCAATTCCGTCAAACTTCCTGATCGATCCTGATGGCAAGATCATCGCAAGGGA
The DNA here is from genome assembly GCA_013286235.1 of Bacteroidota bacterium. GTDB lineage: Bacteria > Bacteroidota > Bacteroidia > Sphingobacteriales > Sphingobacteriaceae > Mucilaginibacter. Next base: position 628 of record JABDGE010000213.1, on the reverse strand, counting down.
CCTGCGTGGCCAGGACCTCGAGAATAAGCTGGAAGAAGTTTTGGGGAAATAACCAATTCAGTATTTATAGTAGTAACAATCCGATTATATTGAGCTCCAAATAAAAACAAATGAAAAAACTTGCATTTTTAGCCCTTGCCGGCTTACCCCTGTTCACGTTTGGGCAGGCTACCAAATAGGCTGTTAACGGCAGCATAAACGAAAGTTATAACGCGCCCGCCACAGTATATTTAGAGCACCGTGCTAATGGCAAAATCGTCAAGGATTCGGTGTTGATCAATAAAGGCAAATTCCATTTCGAGGGAGCCCTGGAGGGAACCGACCCGGTAAACGCTTTTCTGGTGTTAAATGTAAATGGCACTGGCCCTAACACGAGCAACTATAAAACCCTTTACCTCGAAAACGGCGTCATTGCCGTAACCAGCCCCGATTCCCTCAATAACGCAAAGGTGGAGGGGACAAAAACGAACCTGGAAAATACGGAATATGAGCTGGCACTAAAGCCGGTTAACGCCGCCTACGATTCGCTCGAAAAGATACAAAACGCAGCCACTCCAGCCCAACAGCAATCCGACGATTTTGCAAAACAAAATGACAAGGCCGAGAAGGCGATCGAGGCACAGGAAGC
>JABDGE010000212.1 GCA_013286235.1 Bacteroidota bacterium | reverse complement strand
GCAACAATACCGGTTAAGCCGCATGGGCGACTATAATTCCCGCGAAGTTTCAAACTTTATTGTTGATGCCGATGCCGGTAAACTGAGCGTTGCCGAAAAACAATTATTCGGCAGGTTTATGGAAGCCGTGGTGAAACAGGATAATGTGGCCGCGCGGGAGCTGGAAAATGAATTGAAAAAAATCCCGGCAAGTTCGTTTATGACCCGCTTTAACCTTTTTGACGTTTACAGTACCGACGAAAAGAAAGCAGGGCAGGTGGCAGAAAAGTTATTAAAGGACCAGCCAGACGATATTACCCTTAATGTATTAAGGGCCGAGGTTTTGTTCGATTACGATAAGTATGATGAAAGCGTAAAATATTGCGACAAGCTTATCGGTCTATGGCCCCAATACGCCTACGCTCTTGAATTGAGGGCAAGGAATTACCAGGCGCTCGGCCTGCCCGAAAAAGCGGTGGGCGATTACGACCAGGCCATACAGCTTTTTCCTGCAAACAAGCTTGTTCCGTACCATCGCTCCACCGCCCTTATGGATCTCGACAAATACAAAGAAGCTATCCCCGGCCTTTTGCAGGCTTTCTCTTTCAATCCGGGATATATTTGGACGACCTATAACCTTGCCAGGTGCTATTATAAAACCGACATGCCCGACAGCGCCTTGTACTTTGTAAATATTCACCTGCAGCAACACCCGGATGACGACGACGGGTATGATCTTAAGGGCGATCTTTATTACGACCGTGACGATTATGCAAATGCCCTTGACCAATACAACCAGGCTATCCACCTAAGCCCGGCCAGGGAAATTTTTTATGAAGACCGCGGCAACGCTTATTATTATGACCAGAAATATTCCGAAGCCCTGGCCGACTTTCTGAAGGCAGTGCAATTGGACAAGCACCGGGCGTATTCGGCCGACAGGGTGAGCGATTGCTATTACGAACTTAAAGAATACAAAAAAGCCATCAGCTACGACCAGATGGCCGTTAAGGACGATCCGACCTATAAAGATGCTTATGTGGGTTTGAGTATGAGCAAAGTGGAAATAGGCGACTACAAGGGCGCTATAGCCGATTGCAGTAAAGCCGTTGCAATTGACAGCACTTTTGACAGGGCCCTCGGTGATTTGGGCTGGGCTTATTATTGTGCGGGAGATAACGATGCCTGCATTGTTTATTCCTACAAGGCGCTTCATTATGATGAAACGGCTACCTACGCCATGTTCAACATCGCATTGGCTACGCTGAAAAAAGGTGAGGCTGAAAAAGCGAAAGCTTTATACCGGGAATTTATCGCCAAATGCAAGGATAAAGGCTATACCATTAGTGATGGCGCTATAGATGACTTAAAAAACCTAATGAAGCAGAACGTAGCCGTAGACGATTGCAAGTACATTATTACGCAACTGTTTCAAAAAGAATTATAGATTAGTCCGGAAGTCCGAAAGAAGCTGCGACTGGCGTCCGCCAGCTGGTGAACCAAAGTCATATAGCAGGCGTTAATAGACACAAATTAGCTTCGCCGGCAACGGCAAAAGAGGTCCTCTTTGCCTCGCACCTTGTGATAATGCTTTGTATCCGTCACGTTTTCTGCAACTTATCTGCCAGCGGTATTTACGCGAACTTTCCGCAGGCTGGTAAATGTTTTAAAGGCCAAAAACGCAACGGCCCCCACTCCAGCGCATACGGCCTCAATGACCAACGTTCCGGTTGCACCCCATCGGGTATTTGCCCAGCCGTCGATCATGACCATGATATAAATGGGGATATTTGAAATGCCGGCGTATATATTGTATTTCGTTGCGGCTGCACCCTTGCCGATGGCTTCCAAAACGAAGGCGGTAAAAGCCGAATAAGCAAAGCCGTTAGCGAAAGCGTAAGCCAATGTCCATATGATGTAAAACACTTGTGTATGCGGGCAAAAGGCCATTCCAATGGCGCAAATTCCCTGCAGAATACCAAACAGTAAATAGGATAGCTGTCGGCTGATCAAGTCGCATATCAGCCCCGCAAAAAAACATCCCAGCGCGGTAATAATGCCGCTCCAAAAGCCGGTTGCCAGTGCAACAGCATCAATGGACGCATGCCAATCCCTGGCCATAGCAGCGAATAAATTACTCGCCGCCCCGGTGCCGAGCGGTAAAAGGGATAAAAGCAAGCCCAGGACGCCTGCACGCGCTTTTAAAACCGACCATACGTCTTTTAACAGGTCTCCCATCGTGGCCTTTATGTTTTTCACTTTTGCATTTGCTTCGGGTTCGTTTACAAACCACAAGCCAAGGCAGCATGATGCGCATACAAGGGCAACAATTGCCGCAACCATCCATTGCGAACCCAGAAATTGATACATAATAGTTGCCGCCCCGCCGCCAACACCGATACCGCCAACACTGCCCGTATTAAAACAACCGCCGGCAAATCCCATTTTTTCGGGCGGCGTATCATAAGCCATCAGGCTGCTTACTGCCAGAACCTCAAAGCTTACGGCGAAAAAAGTGATAAAAATTATAATGCTCAGTATTGGAATGCTCGAAGATCTGGCGGGTATTAAACCTAGCAACACCACCCCAACCGCTGTCAGGAGCGTGGCAATGCTGTACCACTTTTTTACGGTAAAGCTCAGGTCGACAAGGGGCGCCCAAACAAATCTAAAGATGTTTGGGATCAGGCTAAGACCGACAAGCCCGGCAATTTCCTGAACCGACATTCCTGCGTTGCGGTATAGGTAAGCCAGCGTAACGGTGATATATCCCTGGATGATACCGAACGGCAATATGAGAACCCCGAACCAGGCGGGGTGTGCTGCTTTACGGTTGTTTTGACCTGGCGGCCGCAGGGCAATGTCCTCAATCATAGTTTTAGGGTTGCGAACTAATAGCCTGCAAGATAAT
>JABDGE010000211.1 GCA_013286235.1 Bacteroidota bacterium | reverse complement strand
TTCAAAGCCGCCGGCGCCACCTACCTTATGATGAGTCTTTGGCAGGTGCCCGATAAAGAAACAGCCGAGTTTATGAAATACTTTTATAAGGATTTGTTCTCAGGTAAAACCATCGAACAGGCATTTACTGGGTCGCAAACCACCATGAAAAATAAATACCGGAACGATCCTTACAAATGGGCGGCTTTTGTCCTGATGAGATAAAAATAATTAAAAACCAAACTCTGTACTATGAAGAGAAACAAACTCGCCTCGGGCTTTTTTCGCTGCCTGGCACTTATTTTACTTTCTAGCATTGCACACGCACAAACCTGGAAGCAACTGGATGATAAAACAACTGCTTTTTTTGATGCAGGAAAGATTGATTCTGCCATCTTTTATGCAACCAAACAACTTGCTCAAGCGGAAAAAGAGTTTGGGAAGATTGATAGTAATTACTATTTGACCTTGGGGCGTTTGGGATTTATGTATTCAAAAAAAAAAGATTATGGTAAGGCCGGGCCGCTGTTATTGGAAAACTTAGATTTAATTAAACAAGTACGAGGCACAAAAAACTTGGATTATGCATTAGGGCTGGAATATTTGGCAGCTCTTTATATGGGCACGGAAAATTACGAAAAAGCCGAACCGCTTTATATAAATGCATTGGCAATCCGTAAAGCCCTTGCACCGGAAAGTACCGAGTATATTACATCGGTAAATAACTTAGCTACTTTGTATGTAAATACAGGTAGATATGCGATAGCGGAACCCCTTTTGCTTGAATCAACGGCTTTTTTCGAAAAAGTCAGCGGGCCTGAAAGTGAAGATTATGGAGCGTCTTTGAAAAATTTAAGTATATTATATTCTCTCATTGGAGACTACGGAAAAGCGGAACAGTATTCAGTGGAATCGGTGTCCGTTTATAAAACTGCGCTGGGAACACAAAACCCGGAATATGTTAAGTCCTTAAATAATTTGGCCGTGCTTTATGACAATATGGGTTATTTTGAAAAGGCTGAACCCTTATACTTGGACGTGATGACGATTACCAAGAAAACGGCGGGAGTTCAAAACCCGACGTACGCCGCATCCTCAAATTATTTAGGTTTGCTATATGCAAAAATGGGCAATTATGCAAAAGCGGAGCCTCTATTACTTGAGTCGATAGACATATGTAAAAAAACCGGGGGGACAACGCATGTAGTTTATGCTAATTTCTTAAATAATCTGGCTTTTTTATACCAAAAGATGGGCAACTACGAAAAAGCCGAGCCGATTTTTATTGAATGTGTCGACTTGCGAAAACGTTTACAAGGAATTGAGCACCCTGATTATGCAAGAGCCTTAAATCATTTAGGCCAACTCTACCTGAGTATGGGGAAAGCTGCGAAAGCCGAAACTTGTTTGGTTGAATCATTAGAAATCTTTAAAAAATCGAAGCTCTCCGGGAGCCCCATTTATGCTAACTTTCTAAATGATCTGGCCTATTTATATGAGCAGACTGGAAATTATGGGAAAGCTGAACCCCTTCTGATTGAATCCAGTGCCATTTTAAAGAAAACCGTAGGTACGTTGCATTCCGATTATGCTATAGTCTCAACGCGCTTGGCTTACGTTTACGAAAAAACCGGAGATTTTGATAGAGCTAAAGAATTATATTTTGAGTCTTTGGCGGTCTATAAAAAATTGTTTGGTGTCGAAAGCTTCGACTACGCGCAAGCATTGGATGACCTGGCAATTATGTATGATGATATGGGAGACAAGGCAAATGCAGAACCTTTATTTATACAGTCTAAAAAAATCATTCTTCAAAGTATCAGCGACAACTTCGGTTTCCTTTCTGAGTCGGAAAAGCAAAAGTATCTGTCAAAAGTTTTTAGTTTTATATACATATATCATAGTTTTTTCAGATCCTACTACCCGGTAAAGCCGTCATTTGCTGCTGAATCTTACAATATTGAGTTGGCAACCAAAGGGATGATCCTTTCTTCCGGCGTACAGGTAAGGCAAACAATTCAGGCTAGCCACAACAAGGATGCTATTGATCTTTTCGATCATTGGAATAGTCTCAAAAACGAATTAGCGAAGTTATACAGCGTGCCAATAGCCAAACGAAAATTGAGCGCCGACAGTATAGAAAATCTGGCTAACGAGGACGAAAAAAATTTAAGCCGGCTTTCTTCTACCTTCCGCCAGGGAAAGCTATTAACACAGGTCGATTGGAAAAATGTTCGGCAAACATTAAAGCCTAACGAAGTCTCGATTGAATTTGCGGCCTTCCGTTATCATAGTAATAAACGATGGACCGACACCACCGTTTACACGGCACTGGTGCTCCGAAAAGGCGACGCCTACCCCACAATGGTCAACCTTTGTCGCGAAGATGAACTGGATAAACTGCTAAACAAGGCTGGCAACACACAGGGCACATTCATCGCCAATTTATACCGTGGTGCAACTATAGCATCTGCCGATAACTCGGCCGCTGCCCGTCAAAAACTTTATAAACTAATTTGGAAGCCCATCGAGAAGTATTTGCGCAAGGGCGAGCATATTTATTACGCCCCCTCGGGTTTGCTGCACCAGGTTGCATTGGCAGCCATACCGCGCGAAGATGGCACTTTGCTTTCGGAACGCTACCACCTCACCCAGCTTAGCTCCACGGCAATGCTGCTGCAGCCGGCGCCCGTTATCGATACAAAAAATTTATCTGTTGCTGCCTTCGGAGGCATTGAGTATGATGCTTCACAGGACGAACTGGCAAGCCTGGCTGTGAAAGATACGCAACGCTATGTATCTCGGTCCCTGCTTTCCGACAGCGCAAGGGGCGGCTCGTCTTTTCAATATCTCAGCGGTACCTTAATAGAAGTTAAAAGCATTGATTCGCTTGGAAAGCTATATAAGGTCACGGTGACACTGGATACAGGCGAGCACGCCATGGAAGAAACGTACAAACGTTTTGGGATCGGCCCCTCACCAAGCATCATCCACATAGCCA
>JABDGE010000210.1 GCA_013286235.1 Bacteroidota bacterium | reverse complement strand
TTGAAGACATTGCTGTAGTGTGTAAACGGTTTGCTGGGCATTTGATAGCAGGGCGCTGGCAATAAATAACAGCGTGATGATATATTTTAAAGATCGCATTTTTATTTTGTGTGTTATTTTAGAATTTTCTCGAGGAGGATACTTTTCCATCCAGCAGATCAATGATCCGGGTTCCGTACTCTGCATTTTTTTCGGAATGTGTTACCTGTATTATTGTTACGCCATCTTCCTTGTTCAGCTTGCGGAACAGCGCCATAATCTCCTCCCCTTGTTTCGAGTTGAGGTTACCTGTTGGCTCATCGGCCAGGATCAACTGCGGCCTTCCGATCAGTGCGCGTGCAATGCCTAACAGGCGCTTACGTGACCCAATCGCAAACTTCTGATAGCTACAGCGCAAGCGGCAGTATTACCTTGTTTAACGGGCTTGCACTGCAAAGCGCAATAAAACAGGCATCGTATGCCTACCAATCGGGCAAAATGGCATTCCAGGCTGCCAAGGATGTGGTTACAGTCAATGTGATAACAAATTATCTCCAGGTGTTGGATGCGAAAGAAATGCTGAACCAGGACACCAGCCAACTCGACGTGGCTAAGGAAAGCCTTGACCGGTCGGAAATACTGGAGCAGCATGGCGATAATAAGTTTGCTTCGGACGTTTACGATTTGAGGGGCTCGTACCAGACGGCGAAGGTTAACCTGGTAGTTGCCCAAAATAACCTGGATGCCGCGATGTTGAGTCTTTTTCAATTGATGAATGTGCCCTATGTTAAAACGGCCCAATTGCAACCGCTTAGCGCCGAAGACCTCAAGGGCGACAATGGCATAAACCCTGACGAGGTTTACAATACGGCTCTGGCAACACTGGCGCAGATGAAGGCGGCGACGCTCATGCGTCAAAGCGCCGAAAGTGAAGTAAAATACTACCGGGGACTTTTGTATCCGCAATTTTATCTGGGCAGCGGCATCGAGACCAATTATTCCAACCTGGAGCCACAAAGCTATTCCGACCAATTCAGGAATAACTACGGCACCTATGTGCAAGTTGGAGTAAACATCCCAATATTTACCAACCTTTCCCGCAGAAATAACTTATCGATCGCCAAGCTGAACTTGCTGAACTACCAGTATATTGAGAATAATACAAAAATTCAGCTTAAGCAAAGCGTAGAAACAGCTTATTACAACATGGCTTCGGCATATAAGCGCTACCAGGCATTGGACGATGAAGTGAAGGCCTATACCGAAAGCTTCAGGATATCAAAGATCAGGTACGAAGCGGGGGTGCTTAATTCAGTCGACTTTGTAACTTCTAAAAACAATATGGATGGAGCGCAGCTTGCATTTATCAGCGCCCGGTATGATTATATCATCTACAGCAAAATACTCGATTATTACCAGGGGAAATTGGCGACATTTTGAGATTAGAACCGGAGGCTATAGGGTAGTCTCAGAATTTTATGAATTAGTTTTCAATCAAATTCGCGAAATTCAACTAAATTCGTGTCAATTAGTGTCCATTCATTAAATTAGTGGCGTTTATATAAAAGGTGATTAAACCTTCCCGGCCTTTTTTATCATAGTTGTCAAAGCACTTTATCGTATGAAAAGATTTTTTACCTGTATTGCTTTATTAGCCATTAGTGTGTCGTTCGCATCGGCACAAATTTTACCGACATTCCAGTTTGGATTAAAGGGAGGGGTAAATCTTTCCAGTTTGCAGTCGACTGCATCGTCCACTTTCAGCAGCAGCAACCAGGCCGGATACCTTGCAGGCATTTGGGCGCGTTTTGGTGCGGTGGGATTTAATTTTCAACCGGAAATGTATCTGACATCCAAAGATGTTGACGTCACTACACAAGATGGCGGCGAAACCAGCGCCAAATTCACCAGCCTGGATGTACCGTTGCTTATCGGCGGCAAGATAGGCGCATTCGGCATAGGCGGACGTTTTTACACCGGGCCGCTGATCTCTTTCGCGATCGACAAAAACCAAAGTTTCGGAGGGGCCGTGGATAAGGCGGTTGATTTGGATTACCAGGACCAGAATTTTGCCTGGCAGTTTGGTTTGGGCCTCGACATTAAAAAAATCTCCATCGACCTGCGTTACGAAGCCGGTATTACAAAGCAAAGCTACGGACCAGATCAAACACGCGTAAACCTGTTCAACCTGACTTTAGCTTATAGCTTGTTTAAGCTTTAGTATGCTGATTTGACTTCTGAGGTTCGGTGGATCAATAAAAGTCCAACTCTCCCTTAGAGCTCACGTAACATTTGATCAGTATTGTCGACATCACTGGCTTGCCATTAAGAGTAGCCGGAACAAAGGTCCTGTCTTCTTCGCTGAAAAGACCCAAATCCATTGTAAATGTCCGGTCGTATTGGTAATAGGCAGATGATACGCGCACCTTGTATTCCGCCAGGCGACCCAATGGGCTGATCAGTAATTCTACAACAGCGCCGAAGGAATCTGTTTCAATATCCATCGTATCAAAAGGCAATTTATATATACTGAGGTAGGGGATAAAGCCGTAATAAATACCTCCGATTTTCAAGGGCCGGGTAAGTCTGTCGCCTTTTTTCAGCGTATCGTCAAACCTATAGCTCAAATCGGCACTTGCATACAAGGGGGCTTCAAATGTGAATTGTTTGCTATCATAGTTGTACCGCTCGCTGAGGTTGCCAAACAGGTCAAAAAACTGCCATACGCCTGTTTTTTGACCGTTTTTATATTCCCCCTTAGCCAATAGAATTCTTCGTCGCAAGACTGCCGTATAAATGCCTTCTTTGACGCCGGGGTTTGATCTGAGTTCGAAAAAGTGCTCGACGACAGAATCCGAAAGCCGGTTTCTGTGGGCAACCGTGTCCTGCGCAAAACAATCATTAACGAATGGTGATGTAAGCAGTAGTAAGAAAAGATATTTAACTGACATTATTACTCACCATATAAGGCAAGGGGTATATACACGCAAAAATAAGCGGTTACACGGGGAATAAAAATAAATA
>JABDGE010000209.1 GCA_013286235.1 Bacteroidota bacterium | reverse complement strand
TTTTTTAAATTTTAGTATCTGAATCTCTATTAATGTATATGTTTTTATATATATTTGTTTTAACCTAATTAATGATAGTTCAGTTGTTACAGAAAACCTTTTAGATTTCGCATATCCCAATCTGAATATCCTGTTTAATCAAGTAAATAAATATGGATACTAGTCTCATTCAAGAAAAAGAAGCAAGTTCCGAAGATTTCAAAGAAATTAAGATCCAGATGTCTTATAGGGCTACCGATATAATTGCCGGCGCCCTTATTGCAGATAAAAATTTCCCACAACAAAATACATTACCGAGATTTATACCTCTGCCCTTTAATAATTTTGGTCATTTTTATTTATTTGACCATGCAAGATTCTTGACAATTATTTACGATACTTTGTTGGGGTTTAAAAAAATAGGGAAAGAATACAAAGATCCGGTTTGGCCTTTATTTTTAAGTATTGGGATACCTATTCTCCTTATGTCAATAGTGCTCAGTTTTAGTCCCGACCCTGAGTATATATTTTATTGTTTAATTATCGCTGTTGGTTTCGGGTTTGGACTGTATCTATCACTGAAACCCAATGAAAAGAAGTTTAATGAAAAAATTGCGGAATACAAAGCAAATGTAATTGCTGATCTACATAACGGGGAATGGGAAGAAAATAGTGAGCTGCAAATCCCGGAACATCTCGAGTATTTTTTTTCATTAATAGGACAAGCTAGTTGCGACGAAGAATTATGCCCTGTAATAATTGCTTTTGATGATCGACATCCATTTCCCGGATATGGTAAATTATTGTTAGACAATCAATTTGTTTGTGCTCCTAAAAATATTGAAATAACCAGGCAAAAAAAAGATGCTGATCTTTTTTTTGCTGTTACAGCTAAATTAGAGGAATCCCTATCTGAGAGCGATATTTCAAATATTGGATTCGGGAAAGTTATTGTGCTCAACTCGGGGTCAATTTCCATTGACAGCATTTGGTTAGACGAAAATAAAATACCCTATTTAAATAAACAAACATCAGAAGTCGAATCGCTTTACGATACTGACAGTTCAGCTTCGAAGAGAATATATTTCGTTGTTGAAGTTTTATTTCCGAAGTATGATTCTGCTGCGTGTTTTTTTGTGCGGAGTTACAAGGCGGGGAATTCCGCCGGTTTTCATATAGCAATTACTACTATCGGCCCACCCGAAAAGGGCGAGCAATATTTAAAAGATAGGATTATGAGGCATAATATGGAAGTTAATGAAGCTGATACCGTATTTAAGAAGGAAGTTATCAGCGTTACTTCAAATAGTACAATTAGTATAGATACGGAATTGTCTAAAATTCTATCGCTAAATAAATTTACAGAAAAATTCCAGGTCCCTATTGAGAGAGATAACTTAGAAAAAATAGATCCGTTAGAAGAAGATAAGGATGATGAAAAGATAACTCAAAGAATATCTGAAATAGTTAATAATGACACTACCTGGCCAGGCCAGTATTATTTTTACCAAAACAACATCCGCGAACGTAAATCGCTTAAATTAGGTGGAGATTTTTTTGGATATCCTGAACTAATTGGATCAATAACAAGTGCATACAGCCAAATTGTTGATCGTATGCTTTCTATAATGGAGTCTCAAGGCTTTGATGTTTCAAATTATAAAGATAAAGAAGGAAAACTTACTATAAATGCCGAAAAAATTGAACAAGTGATAGTTGGAGAATTAGTAAATCTTAAATCAAATGAAGAAGATAAAAATGCAGGTAAAAAATCAGATATCAAAATCACCCAAACAAACAACACAAATAAATAGGATTAAAAAACATTAATAAACTAAACAGTATGACTTCAGTAAAAATAACAGCGACTACCATTGGACAAGTAAATTCCGGAAAATATATCACTATCAATGGGGATTCCAGAATCAGTTTAAACGAGTTGGCGACAGAATTAAACAAGTTGAGACAGACTATGAAGGTCAATGCTGTCGAACCCGAACACGATATAGCCGTAAGCGAAATAGCAAAAGCTGAACAAGCCGCAAAAAATAACGACACGTCAAAAGTTAACGATTATTTAAAATCAGCCGGTAGTTGGGCGTTAGGAATCGCTAAAGAAATTGGTGTGCCAATTGCTGCTGAAGCGATAAAAAATGCCTTATCAATTTCTTAAATTGAAATAGCAAGATTTAAGCAACAAAATTATATTTCCATTCTTTTCGAACTTTTTAAACTTACTCAACCAGGTGATTCTTTCTTCGAGGCAAACTCTTGATATTGCTAAATTGAGTTCTATGATTGTACCATGTTTCGCACGCCAAGCCGTGACATCGGTTTTTATTCAGACGCGGGCATCTCCAACACTCATTTGATGCACGAGGTAGTTAAAAGATCAATAATAAATTGAAAAAAGTTTATCGCGGCATCTTAAAACATCGAGAGAATGTCTCGGGCTGTTTGGCATGGCATCATTCATGGCCGAACAGCGTTTTAAGGAAATAGGTATATGTAAGGTGCTTGGCGCTTCCGTGTTCGCCCTGTGGCAATTGCTATCTAAAGATTTTGCCGTACTGGTGTCTGTTTCAATTAGTATTGCCTCGCCTGCAGCTTATTATTTCATGCACCACTGGCTGCGTAATTATCAGTATCACACCGATGTGGCATGGTGGATATTTATCGTTACAGCTATTGGCGCCATGCTCATCACATTAATAACGGTAAGCTTCCAGGCTGTAAAAGCAGCGCAGGCAAACCCGATAAAGAGCCTTCGCTCAGAGTGAGTTTACGCTTGCGCCGAAGCTTCAGCGTAGGAGCATGGCTCTCGAAGAAAGTTTGAAGGACGCAATAACAGGATAGGTATGCTGGTTAGGCGGCGAACCCGGCGGTTACTAGAATGCTTACACAAGGCACGAGCCGCGCTTGGCCTTTGCTCCTCGTTCGCGCCTGAATGGGGGGAATTGTAAACTATGGTTAATGTTTAATTATTCTCAATGGCGACTAAGTAGTGGTGCAATTCGAAAGGCGAGAAAACTATATCAACGCGATCAAGGCTATGTTTATAATAAACAATGTCATCAATAAGGACGTCGCCACGGACGTTCGTAACATCAATTAGTTTTTCTTTGACTAAATAAGATCTTATTTTAGTAATGCAGTCTTCCAACTTCAGTCCTTCGACATATC
>JABDGE010000208.1 GCA_013286235.1 Bacteroidota bacterium | reverse complement strand
ATCATCCGCCGCAAAGGGAAACTTTACGTAATTAACAAGAAGAATCCAAAGTATAAACAACGCCAGGGCTAAATTAATTGGTGGGTTGTTGATTGGTGAATGGTTAACCATGTCAGCAAGCCGGCGGCTCCAAAAACACAAGACACAAGAAAATATGGCAAGGATATCAGGTATTGATTTACCAAAGAACAAAAGGGGAGAGATAGGGCTTACCTACATTTACGGTATAGGCCGCTCAACAGCTCAAAAGATATTAACTGAAGCAGGTATTGATTTTGATACCAAGGTTCAGGATTGGAACGATGAGCAGCTAAATGCCATCCGTACGATCATTAACGACCAAATTAAGGTTGAAGGCTCCCTGCGTTCGGAAGTTCAGCTCAACATCAAACGCCTAATGGATATAGGTTGCTACCGCGGCACACGTCATCGTAAAGGATTGCCTTTGCGCGGCCAGCGAACCAAAAACAATTCGCGTACCCGTAAAGGTAAGCGTAAGACTGTTGCTAACAAGAAGAAGGCTACTAAGTAGTGATCAGAGGTTAGTGATTAGAGATTAGTGGGATTGACCACTGGTAAGTTATAAACGATCGGCACATTGTGCCGGGAATATACAGTGACAAAATGCAGATGGGTCCGGGTTATTCGGTAACTCAATAATCCATCAGCTCAAAACAAACAAAAGATGGCTAAGACCAAAAAAGTTACCAAAAAACGCGTTGTAATTGTTGAGCCGGTTGGCGAAGCGCATATCAACGCTACCTTTAACAACATAATTTTAACCCTCACCAATAAAAGCGGCCAGGCTATTTCATGGTCGTCAGCCGGTAAAATGGGCTTTAAGGGTTCAAAAAAGAATACACCTTATGCAGCTTCACAGGCTGCTGCAGATTGCGGCAAGGTTGCCTACGATCTGGGCTTGCGCAAGGTTGAAGTGTTTGTAAAAGGCCCTGGCGCCGGGCGCGAATCGGCTATCCGCACCCTGCAAACTGCGGGTATCGAGGTAACTACCATCAAGGACATCACACCGCTTCCGCACAATGGTTGCCGGCCGTCAAAACGCAGAAGAGTTTAATTAACAGATTTTTTAAAGCTAAGATTCGGCAGCTGCGGGCTGTTTGATACTTTAAAAACAACAAAAATGGCTAGATATACAGGTCCAAAATCAAAAATTGCACGCCGTTTCCGTGAGCCGATCTTCGGTCCGGATAAAGCGTTAGAAAGAAAAAACTACCCGCCGGGAATGCACGGCGTTTCCAAAAGAAGGGGTAAACAATCCGAGTACTCTACTCAGCTGCAGGAAAAACAAAAAGTTAAATACACTTATGGTGTATTGCGACGCCAGTTTGAAAACCTCTTTCACCGCGCTTCAGCACGTGAAGGCATTACAGGCGAAAACCTGCTTAAATTACTGGAAGCCCGTTTGGATAATGCAGTTTACCGTTTCGGGATTGCCCCAACCCGTTCAGGCGCACGCCAGTTAGTTGGCCACAAACATATTACCGTAAACGGCGAAGTGGTTAACATCGCTTCGTATACCCTGAGGCCAGGTGATGTGGTTGCTGTTCGTGAGAAATCGAAATCCCTGGAATCCATTACACATTCCGTTGCGGGCAGAAAAGTTAACAAACACAGTTGGCTGGAATGGGATGCTGCCAATTTATCAGGCAAATTCCTGAACTTCCCGGGCCGCGATGAGATCCCTGAAAACATCAAGGAAAACCTTATCGTCGAGTTGTACTCTAAGTAAGATTTTGAGAAGTGAGATATGAGATGTGAGACAAAAAATGAATCTCACATCTCACATCTCACATCTCGCATCTGTATTAATCAAACAAGTAAAAACAATAAACAAGGATATAAATGGCAATTTTAGCATTTCAAAAACCAGACAAGGTTATCATGCAGAAATCGAATGATTTCGACGGTACGTTTGAATTTCGTCCGTTGGAACCAGGCTTCGGTGTAACCATTGGTAATGCTCTGCGTCGTATCTTACTTTCATCACTTGAAGGTTTCGCAATCACTTCGGTGCGTTTTTCGGGTGTGATGCATGAGTTTTCAACTATCAAAGGCGTTGTTGAAGACGTTACCGAGATCATTCTGAACCTTAAACAAGTTAGGTTTAAGAAAACAGGCGAGTCCGGCGAAAACGAAAAAGTATTTGTGATCATCAATAACCAGGATGCCTTTAAAGCAGGCGACATCAGCAAATTCAGCAACAACTTTAGCGTTTTGAATCCCGACCTGGTGATCTGCAACATGGACACTTCCGTTACCCTCGAGATTGAGCTTACCGTAGCCAAAGGCCGCGGGTATGTTGCCAGCGAGGAAAATAAAAACCCTGACGCTAATGTTGGTGTAATTGCGATCGACTCGATCTATACACCCATAAAGAACGTTAAGTACACTATCGAGAACTATCGCGTTGAGCAAAAGACCGACTATGAAAAATTAGTTCTGGATATAGCAACCGACGGTTCCATTCATCCTGAAGAAGCGCTTAAGGAAGCCGCAAAGATCCTGATCCAGCACTTTATGCTGTTCAGCGATGAGAACATGATGCTGGAAGCACAGGCAAAAGAAGAAACCAAGGAAGTTGATGAAGAGATCCTGCACATGCGCAAGATCCTGAAAACAGAGTTGGTTGACCTTGATCTTTCAGTGCGCGCGTTGAACTGCCTTAAAGCAGCCGATATCCGCAGCCTGGCCGACCTGGTATCCTACGATGTAGCAGATATGCTGAAGTTCAGGAACTTTGGTAAAAAATCATTAACTGAGATCCAGGACCTGGTGAAATCAAAAGGTTTATCCTTTGGAATGAACCTGGCCAAGTTTAAACTGGACGAGGAGTAACTCAGATGTGAGATATTAGATTTGAGATATGAGACAAAGAGTCTAAATCTCATATCTCACTTCTCAAATCTAAAAATAAATAAGCGAGAGCATAATTCCGAAGGCTTGACAAGATTGCCGCCCGACGGTATGCACGTGATAACATAATAAAACAATGAGACACGGAAAAAAAGTTAACCATTTAGGTCGTACCGACAGCCACCGCAAAGCGATGCTGGGTAACATGGCCTCATCGCTTATTTTACATAAGCGCATTACCACTACATTGGCAAAAGCAAAAGCGCTGCGCGTTTATGTTGAGCCGATCATCACCAA
>JABDGE010000207.1 GCA_013286235.1 Bacteroidota bacterium | reverse complement strand
AGGCAGTAGGCAGTTGGCAGTTGGCTCGTGGATTATAGAAAAGGACAAACCTTCAGCTATGAGAACTCTCTTGCTTTGGTCTTTCAGCTTTAAGCTTTCCGCTCTCTTCCGGCTATGAACTATGAGCAATCAACCATGAAACATAAACCAAAAAATCTATCCCAAAAACGGGTACCGGTAATCCTTCGGCGGGTCAAAAGTTTCTTTAATGGTACGCGGCGATACCCAGCGCAGCAGGTTGATCATGGAGCCGGCCTTATCGTTGGTGCCCGATCCCCGTGCGCCGCCAAAGGGCTGTTGGCCAACTACTGCGCCGGTTGGTTTGTCGTTGATGTAAAAGTTTCCGGCGGCGTTGCGTAGCGCATGAGTCGCCTTTGCAATGGCATAGCGGTCGCGCGAAATAATAGAGCCGGTTAGGGCGTAGATGGATGTTTTATCAATGATGTCCAATACTTTATCAAAATCGGCATCCTCGTAAACATACAAGGTAAGCACCGGTCCGAACAGCTCCTCGCACATGGTGACATAAAACGGATCCTGCACTTTTAAAACGGTGGGTTCGACAAACCAGCCCTCGGATTTATCGTAATTGCCGCCGGCTACCAGTTCAACGGATGCGTCGGATTTGGCAGCATCAATGTATTTGGCCAGTTTATCAAACGAAACTTCCGTGATCACGGCATTAACAAAATTGCTGAAATCTTCCACCGGCCCCATTTTGATTGTTGCAATGTCGGCCTGCATTTTTTCTTTTACCGCCGGCCACAAGGAAGCCGGGATATAAGCCCTGGAGGCAGCTGAACATTTTTGACCCTGGTACTCAAATGCGCCACGCACCAGCGCAACGCTTACTACGCCGGCATCGGCGCTCGGGTGAGCCAGCACAAAGTCTTTACCGCCTGTTTCGCCTACAATGCGGGGGTAAGTCTTATATTTATGAATATTGGCGCCGATGGTTTGCCAGATGTTTTGAAAAACTTTGGTGGATCCGGTGAAGTGGATACCAGCAAAATCCGGGTGATTAAAGATAACCTCGCCCGCAACGGGGCCGTCAACATAGATCAAATTGATAACACCATCCGGCAGCCCGGCTTCCTTAAACAGCTGCATCAATATATTAGCGGCATAAATTTGCGTATAGGCCGGCTTCCATACTACTACATTCCCCATCATAGCGGCGGAAGTTGGCAGGTTCCCGGCGATAGCTGTAAAGTTAAAAGGCGTAAGCGCGAACACAAATCCTTCCAGCGGGCGATGTTCCACCCGGTTCCATACGCCTTTGCCAGAGATTGGGGGCTGTTGCTGGTAGATCTCGGTCATATACTGCACATTAAAGCGCAGGAAGTCGATCAGTTCACATGCGCTGTCAATTTCGGCCTGGTAAGCATTTTTGGATTGACCCAGCATGGTGGCTGCATTCACCTTATAGCGGTAAGGACCTGCTAATAATTCAGCAGCTTTCAAAAAAATAGAAGCCCGTTGTTCCCAGGGCAGGTTTTCCCAATCAGCTTTCGCTGCCAATGCGGCAGCAATTGCAGCTTCCACATGACTGGCGTCGCCTTCGGAAAAAGTAGCCAGCAAATGGTGGTGATCATGCGGCGGGCGAATCTCCAGCTTCCTGCCGGTTCGAACTTCGTTGCCCCCGATGTACATGGGTATGTCTGTTTGGGTCGACCGCGCCTCGTGCAGCGCGGCTTTTAATGCAGCCCGTTCCGGGCTGCCGGGACCATAATTTAAAACAGGCTCGTTTTGAGGTACGGGCACATTGAAAAATCCTTTAAGCATAGAATGTCATTTTCGAGGCGCAAAGGTACGGTTTAATGTAATGAATTAACGGCTGTGGCTGGAAGATTATTCTGGTTTGACAGTATTCGATGCTGTTCATGGGTGTTATGTGTAGTCTGCCCGAAACTAACAAATGACTTAATACTTTCCTTAGATATCCTTGAGCCCCCTGTGTTCGATTATACTCCCCAATTTTGGTCAGGCGGATATGCTCGTTAATTTCACCAGGCGTTCCGATGGAACGCAAAAAAAGCGTTTATTTTTTTCTACCAACCAAACATCCCTATGGGATGACAGACCAACACTGACTAAGGCGTCCTGCAGGTACGCATCGTCGGTATAAATAAGCAAAAAAGTTATTTTCACGTTCCATGGGAACGTTTGGTGGTGGCGAAATTGCTGCGGTTATGACACGACAATCAAAATTTATGGGTCCACTTAAAATCACGCTGCTGTAGTTAATTGACCAGTTCTCCTCTATTTCTTGTAATACTTCGGATAACCTTCTTCGTCCAGGTCGTCACGATCATCCTCGGGTGTATGGCTTAATGCTCGGTCTGTCGCATCCAGTTCCAAAATTTCGCCATGGTCGACGTGCATTGCCAGTTTGTCAACATCCGTCTCTAATGATTCATTTGGAATGTATTCATCGGTAGCGTCGAAGGGATTGGCTTCATCATAGGTGGAGTTCATGTCCTCTCCATTTGGGGCCGAGGTATTGTAAGGATCAGGATGTTGGTAGTCAGGATCCTCGCTTTTTACATCATATTCAAAGCTGTTTTCTTCGGCATTATAATTCAGGTTTTCCTTGTCAATGGTCTCGCCGAGTTCATCTTTTAGGGTGCGGTCCCGGTCGTCGCTTTCGTTGTCGAAGGTTTGATCGAATGTGTCCTTGTTCATAGTGTTAGATTTGCTTTGTGTATGTTAAAAACCATGCCAGTTTTGGAGAAACTGTTTTAGTCCGGAAGTCCGGAAGTCCGGAAGTCGGGAAGTCGGGAAGTCCGAAAGTCGGGAAGTCGGGAAGTCGGGAAGTCCGGAAGCTCGAAAGTTCGGACTTTTTCCAATCACACATCACACATCTCCAATCTCAATAAGGCACCGGCTTCCTGTACGAAATAATATCGCCCGCTATGGCAAACTTAACGCCGATACAAATCTGTGTATATACCTGGTGTTTACCGTCCACAACAAAGCCGTCAAGATTGTCGCTCAGATCGTAGTTGTAAGCATACGCCAGGTCTATTTTTACTGCCGGCTGCTTATACTTGTTAAATATCTTAAACTCGTACCCTATTCTCAACGGTATCATTGGCTCCTGGCTGTTCAGCACCCCGGCCGTGTACTCTCCGGGTGTCTTGATGGAATACCGGTTTATGTTCGTGATATGGCTGATCACGTACCCTATGCCCGCAGATATGTAAAGGTTTTT
>JABDGE010000206.1 GCA_013286235.1 Bacteroidota bacterium | reverse complement strand
ACCGAACGTAACATTCAGAGCCCCAGGGCATCCAAATAAAAACCGATTTTATGAGGAAGACTTGCCTTGCAGCCATTTTATGGCTGTTTTTGACTGCTGGAGTTATCGCCTGTTTTGGCCAAAACAAACCTGCTTTCTCCATACCTTTTACGCTGATTGACAACCGGCCTTATATAGAGGTTAAGATCAAACAGCATACCTTTCATTTTATGTTGGATTGCGGCGCGGATTACGGTTTGGAAGCGAAAACCGCTAAAATATTGAATCAAAAATTAGTTGATCCGATGATGATGGGCGGCGGTGCAGGGGCAGGAAAAGTAACTGTTTGGAAAACAACGGTAGATACGGCGAAAATCGGGCCTGTTGCGGTGTCAAAAACAAAGTTCCTGGTGGTGGACATGTCCGAGATCATCAGCAAGCTGCACCTCCCCTACCTGGATGGCATGATCGGATACCAGTTTATGAAGGACTATGCGGTGCAGTTTGACTATCCGCATCACCGCATCAATTTTTACAGTGCCTATTCAGCGCCTTCGTCCATTCCTTTTACCCTATACGGCGGATCGATCCCACAATTTAAAGCGAAGATTGACGGCGTTGATGCCATCGTGATCGTGGATACGGGCGATCGTACAGCCTTTACGCTATTAAACCACTTTGCTATTCAAACGGGTATCATCAAGCGTTACCCGCTAACGGACACGATGGTTACCGGCTTCGGACTTGGCGGACCTGTAATGGCACGAAGGTTCAGTTTGCATCAATTGCAAGTAGGAAATGTAAAATTGACGAACATTGCCTCACGCATACCCATGGCAAAAACGGGCGCTTTTGCGGATACCCATATCGATGGCAGCGTCGGCGGCGGGATTTTAAAACAATACAAATTCACCATCGACTATAAAAAACAGCAAATTTATTTTGAATAGAGATTGCTGCCTTCGCGCCGATTGAAATAAAAGTGGCCGTGTCTTATGGAATTTGACTGCCTGGCGCATCATCCCGTAAAACACCATGCAATGAAAACAGCCTTTATTTACCTTTTTGCAGCCGCCCTCCTGTTGCCGGCATACGCCAGCCACAAGAAAGTAGTGCAGGGCGCCGTGACCACAGCATCCGCAGTTGCCGACGGTTCATCCTACGACAAAGCGATCTTTATTAAAGAAGACCACGAACAGCCGGGCATTAACGCCGAATATGCCTGGATACATGCTCAATAACCGGGGAGCAAAGTCAACGGGCAATCGCTGAATAACTACCACAACAAGCCATACGACGTGATCCATATCACCACCGCCGACGGCACGACGAAGGACGTTTATTTCGACATCTCAAATTTTTACGGGAAGTTTTAGCGGGCGGGTGGCAATTTAATAGCGCCTACCAGGCCTTCCTGGTTAATCGTCCAGGTGGTACGGGTTTCAGGGTCTGAGATCAGCGCCATAAACTGGTGTGTAGTTGCTTCAAGTCGCAGCGAATTGACATGCCCGTTTATATCAACCTCGCGTTTAAGCTTTAATTTTTTAAGCGAGGGCTGGTAACCGTCGTGCTGTAGTTGCCATTGTTTTTCCTGGTAGTAAACCAGCCACAAATATCGTTTTTGCTCCTCGGCATAGGGTAAGGTAAACGCGGGATTATTTGTCGAACCTTTATTAAACTGCAGGTAACCCCAGCGTTCGGGGTAATGCATATTGATCACCCACTGGGGCGACCATACCCAGTTATGCTCCGGTAAATTACGACCGGCGCTATCGGTAAGCTTGACATATTTTCCGGCAACTGCTTTTGTATCCCATTCCACGCGGGAAAAGTTGATACGCCAAAGCGTACCGTTTATGGGCACCCGGACGTCGTTACCTAAACTTATCGCCTTAAAAGGAATTGCGATCTCGATCGTCCAGCCTTTGTCGGCGTCGCCGGGGTTATTGATGGTTCCCTGTACTTTCACCGCCGAACGAAGGCCTTCCGCGTCCCAATTGATCATGGCATTGCCGCCCTCGCGGTAGGGCTTGTTTAAAAACAGGTCGAAAACGGTGTTGAATGCATTAAATTCCAGCTCAAAATACTGGTGGGTGGTATTGTTAGGGTCGATAAAAACTTCGAAATCATTATCACGAAAAATAATTTCATCATGGTGTGTCAGGGTTGCCCATACCTGCGGATCGGTGATCTCTGCGGCGATGTACAGGCAGCTGTCGTCCCAAAGCATCTTTGCGCGTGTTGGGTATGTAGGCGCCGGTTTAAGGTCGCCTTCGATGTCGACAAAGTTGTCTGTCCAGGCTGCTGAATGCCAAACGGCGTCGCTGATGTCACCATCAATTGAAGGGGGCGTTGGGGCGTAATTAACGATATAAGATTTTGGTTGGGTAAACAGGTTGGCAAAAGCTTCAAACGGCGATTGCGCGGCACAAGCTAAAGGCAGAAGTAAAGCAAAAGTGGCGAATGTTGCCTTTAGATTGCCTGGCTTATTAAAGCGCATCGGATAACCCATAAACTGAGGTAGATTTTAGGTGCAATTGTTTCGTTTAATTTATCTGAAGCGTCCGTTTGTGGTGGAATTACATGTACCCCTCCGGAGACGCAAAATATTGCGTCTCTACAGCCAATTATCTGCTCATTTCCAGAATTTTGTCAAATTCCTCCGGCTTAACGGCGCTTACCGATAAACGGCCCAGGCGCACAAGTTGAATGTCTTGCAACGAGGGTTCAGCCTTGATCTGGGCCAGTGTTACCGGGTTTTTCAGCGGCTCAACGGGCGAAAGTTCAACCACCACCCAGTTTGGGTCGTCGGTAGTGGGATCCTGGTAGGCTTCTTTTACTATTTTGGCAATACCCACTATCTCTTTACCTTCGTTACTGTGGTAAAAAAAGACCAGGTCGCCTTCCTTCATCGCCCGCAAATTGTTGCGTGCTGTATAATTGCGTACGCCGTCCCAAAAGGTGCGCCCATCCTGGTTGAATTTTTCCCAGCTGTATTTTTCGGGTTCTGATTTTACGAGCCAATATTGCATTTTAGTAGGTTTTTGCCAAAGGTAATTAAATCATAAAAATTTGGCATATTTTCGAATAACCAAACCTCATTATGTTGAACTCAACGAGCAATCACATCATCACCCTCACCTTTATCTGCCCCGTTGACAAGGTGCGGACGATCAGTTTTTCGGCGGTCGGATAAATCGCCTGGATGTCCAGGTCGTTTATGGTAACATCGGTATGGATGTTATTGCCCATATTG
>JABDGE010000205.1 GCA_013286235.1 Bacteroidota bacterium | reverse complement strand
ATTAGATTTGAAAGATAAGCGATGACAATACCAAAAACGATATTTGTTTGGAATAGTATAACGAGGCGTCCGCGGGCCGCGGCCGGCGAAATTTCGGCAATGTATACCGGAGCGATGATAGAGGAAGCGCCAACTCCTATTCCACCAATAAAACGTAAAATCAGGAACAGGTACCAGTTTGTAACAACTGAAGTTCCCAGGGCTGACACCAAAAACAAAACGGCTATGATGATTAAGGACTTTTTACGACCCAGCTTATCAGCCGGTATCCTGCCAAAAAGCGCCCCAAACACCGTTCCGATAATGGCAATCGAGGTGGTAAGGCCATGGGCCAGCGAGCCCAGCTCCCAGTATTTTTGAATGGCTTGCTCACCGCCGGAAATTACCACCGTGTCGAAACCGAAAATAAACCCGCCGATGGCGACAATAACGGACCATACAATAACTTTTCTTTGGATCATGATCAAATGTTTATAATTAAGGTTGACCAAATATAAACTTTATATGATTGAAAGCTATAGGGATCATGAAATGCTAAATTGACAGATCGCAACTTAAAATATTAGCCAGTAAGCAGGCTTTGAAACCTGGAGATGGTTTTCTCTTTAAAACCATAAAAACAACTATCGAGCCTATTTAATTGGTATTGAGTAATTTATTTTCATGCATTGACAGAATTGATCTATATTCAATTCATCAATCCCTTTTGCATGAATTTACGTGCGTGCTTCCTTTGCTTATGCTTCCTGATAATCTCCCCTGAGAGTTTCTCTCAATCCAGTAAGACGTATACTTCCATTTTTAGTAAAAGGATTGACCAATTTGAAAAAGAGATCTCAGAATGTAAAGAAGACACTAATAAAGTATTGCTTTATATAAAGCTTTCAGAAGAGAATTATTCCCTATTTAGTGCAGATACTGTTTTCAAAAAACAGGGTATTGAAGTTTTGGCCGCAGCGCAAAAAGCGTGGGCGGTTTCTGATAAATTAAAATACGCTCATGGACTTGTTCTTTCAACCATCAGGCTTGGCGCTTACAGTGAAGGCATAAAGAAAGACTACACAAATGCCATTAGTTATTACAAAAAGGCCGTTAAGATTGCCGAAGAACACCGGTTGTATGCCGACCTAAACCTGGGTTATGGAAGTATTTTAAACATGTATTACTATGCCGGTGATTATCCCAACGCCATGGGTATTGCGCAAAAGGGGATTGCAGTTGCCGAGCAGCAAAATGATAAAGAAATGCTTGCCCATTATGACAATCAGCTTGGCTTCATTTACCTGAAACAGGAAAAACCTACCGAAGCAATAAAATATTACCGCCAATATTTAAAGCTTGCCATTCAAACAGGCGACCGCATGACGCTGGCTGATGCCGATAACTGTATGGCTGATGTTTATTTACTCGAAAAAGATTATGAAACGACGCTTCGGTATCTTTTCACAGCCCTGGATATTTATAAAAAGATGGGGGATATTGAAACAACTAAAAGGAAAACTGTAATTAATAAAACCGACCGGATTTCGTACACCTTATTCAAAATAAGTACCGCTTATAAGTTGCAAGGGCGATATCAATTATCATTAAAATATGCTTTAAACGGGCTTAATTATATTGAAGCGCTCAAAAAACCTGTGTATAATCAATATGACCTTGCAGGGTATTATATTAATATCGGCGAAGTTTACCTGGCATTAACCAATTACACACCTGCCACCCATTTTTTGAATAAGGGACTGGCGCTCTCGAGGGTAATTAAGCACCAGGAAGACATCCGGGATGCTTACGATGGCCTTTCAAGAGTTTACGAACTTCAAAAACGCTATGACAGCGCTTATCATTATCAGCGCTTATACGCGGTACTCAAAGATTCCATCATTAACGAAAAGACAAGCCGGTCGATAGAACAGATCAGGAGCAGCTTTGAAAGCGATAAGAAGGACAAAGAAATAGCCCTGCTGAAGCAGCAACAGCGTTTAAAACAAACCGAAGCTGAAAATCGTACGCTGCTGCTTAATATAGTAATAGGCTTTTTTACCTTGCTTGCCATCATTTCGTACCTGATTGCTTACATCAGAAATAACAAAAAGAAACAAAGAGCGGCTTACGAAAGACAACTGGCCGTTCAAACGGAACGTCAACGCATCAGCAGCGACATGCATGACGACATAGGCACAGGGCTTTCGACTATGCTTATCTACGTAAACCTGCTTAAAGCACGGCTTAACGGTAGCCTTGCATACCCCGAGATCGACAGGGTGGCGTCGCTTGGTGATGGGCTGGTAACACAAATGAAAGAAATTGTTTGGTCACTAAACCCGGAGAACGATAGCCTCGAAAGTTTACTCGTCTTCATCCGGCAATATTTTGTCCAGTTATTCGACCCGTTACCCCATCAAACCAATATTTTTATTCCATCAACAATACCACCTGTACCGCTTAAGGGCGCGGCCCGGCGCAGCGTTTATTTAACCATAAAAGAGGCGCTTAATAACGTGATCAAACACGCCAATGCCACATCGGTTGAACTATCTGTACAGCTGTCAGGGAACAAGCTTATTGTCATGATAAAAGATAACGGCATCGGCTTTCCTGTAAATTCGGAAGGAAAATTTTTTAGCAACGGACTCAGAAACATGCAGCGCCGCATGAAACAGGCGGAGGGTAAATTTGAATTTTTCAATGAAGGCGGGGCCTCCGTCAGAATTGAACTGCAACTGGATGGGTACACGAATGGGTAGTTGCTTTATAGGAAATGTAAACGTACTTTTCAAACGATCTAATTTTTCTGGCAATGATATCGGTAGGGCTTATTGAGGATACTGAAAATTACAGTACCGCTGTAGCGTCTCTTTTGAGGTTATCAGAGGAGTTGCAACTCGCCGGCATATGGAAGGACGGCGAAAGCGCTTTGGCGGAGGTGCCTGAAATTTTGCCGGATGTTATACTGACCGATATTCACCTGCCCGGAATCAATGGAATTGAGTGCATCCGCAAATTGAAAATTGAATGCCCAAGTGTACAGTTTATGATATTGACGGTGTTTGAAGAAGATGAAAAAATATTTGAAGCCTTAAACGCGGGCGCAACAGGATATTTGCTCAAAAGCGCCGCGCCTGAAATAATTTTCAACTCTATTAAGGAGATACATAATGGTGGATCGCCCATGAGCCCGGGCATTGCCCGCAAAATAATTCGCCACTTTCAACCTTCCCTGGTTAAAGACGGGCAGCAGATATTTACGCCCCGTGAAAAACAGGTACTCGACCTGATGGCTGAAGGCAAA
>JABDGE010000204.1 GCA_013286235.1 Bacteroidota bacterium | reverse complement strand
TTGGGCTGCCGTCGGCTGCATGGGGTAGTACTCATCGAGGTTAAAGGTTACCACGTTCTTAAAGCTAAGCCCTTCTTCCCTGTGAAGCCTTACCAGTTCGGCATAAACGCCTACGGGGGTTACCCCGGTAGCAAGCCCCAGCACGGTCTTTTCGCCTTTCTCGTCCTTGTGCCGTATCAGCGCTGCTATCCGGCCGGCCACCGCTAACGATGCCTCTATTTGATTAGCATATACCGTTACCGGCAACTTCTCGTATCGCGTCTCTTCTAATAAATTTAATCGCGCCATGTACAATTTTATTCAATAAGCACATTCCATAAAAAAATCCCCGCGTGAGCAGGGATCTTTCTTCAAACCAATTTAACTATTAAATTCACCCCTACCGACACAGGGGCCAAAACAAAGTTCGTATAAAGATAAAACAGACATTATCTATACAAACTTACTAAATTAAAATTCACAATTGCAACACTTATTAAAATATTTTAATAAGTAATATGAGTCAAGAACCAAGAGCCAAGAAAAATACGGATGAGATGGAGAAATTGTCGAAAAGCGACAGAATAGGACCGTTTGGTTTCTTTGCTTGGCAGCAAAGTGGCCGGAATTTACTGCTTATCCTGGTTCCTTCCCGCATGTTCGGGATTCATTCGCACAATTAATCTAAAAAAAAGCCGGCGTCTTAAAACGCGATAGTAAGAACAGGAAAAACCGGCATTTTTGGAAACTACAAAAGCATAGGTTAAAGCCCCTGGGCACTTTTCTGCTGACACTTTGGGAAAATGCCTTTATCGCAGCAAATTTCTTTCGATAAAGTTAATAGCGATTCCGCATCCGCGCAAATAAATTACACCAACGGGGTTAAAGTCGATACCAACTGCGTTATACGGCATATTTTCATAGAATTTAGACGGATTGGCGGCAAAATCATTGGTTCATTGGTTCTCCCGATAGCTATCGGGAGGTTTATTGGTTCACCTGGCGGCGTATTTTTGTAACAGTATCGATGCAGTAGCAAATAAGGGATTATCTTTTTAAATTAGCTTCCTTAACTGATCCCATTCAAAATGAAAAAATTATTACTCCTGCCCTTCCTCACTTTACTGATCAATTCGGCGTTTGCCCAATCCGCACAAGACTCGGCCTACATCCGTGAACATTACACCAAAATTGAAAAAACCATTCCCATGCGCGATGGCGTAAAACTTTTTGCATCCATCTATCTGCCTAAGGATCAATCCGTAAAATATCCTATCCTGATGACGCGCTCGCCCTACAGCGCTGCGCCCTATGGTGAAAAGGAGTACAAGCGCAGCCTTGGACAGAATATGCTCCTGGCGAAGGAAGGCTTCATTTTTGTTTATGAAGACGTGCGCGGCCGCTGGATGAGCGAAGGCAAATTTGTTGATGTTCGGCCGCAAATTGATAAAAAGACCGGCAATAAAGATGTAGACGAAAGCTCCGACACCTATGATACTATCGACTGGCTGATAAAAAACCTGCCCAATAACAATGGCAAGGTTGGTATTGAAGGCATTTCCTACCCGGGCTTCTACTCAACCGCATCACTGCCCAATGCCCACCCTGCATTAAAAGCGGTGTCGCCACAGGCTCCCGTTACCGATTGGTTCATTGGCGACGATTTTCACCACAACGGCGCCTTGTTTTTAATGGATGCCTTTGCTTTCATCACCAACTTCGGTGTGCCGAGACCCAAACCCATCACGCCGGCTGAATTCAAGAACCCCATCAAATACAAATACGCCGACAACTATAAATTCTACCTCGACATGGGGGCGCTGCCTAACTATAAGGCACACTATTTCGGCGATTCCGTTCATTTCTGGAACGAGATGATGCTTCATTCCACTTACGATTGGTTTTGGCGGGGCATGAACATCCGGCCGCATCTCAAAAACATCACCCCTGCTACCATGACGGTCGGGGGATTTATTGATGCGGAGGATTGTTTTGGCGCACTGCACGTTTTTGAAGCCCTCGAGAAACAAAACCCGGCTACACATCCAAACATGCTGGTAATGGGCCCCTGGTTTCATGGCGGATGGGAACGCGGCGAAGGCCAGTTTTTTGGCGACCAAAACTTTGGCGCGAAAACAAGCTTATGGTTCCAGGAAAATGTGGAATTGCCCTTCTTTAAATTTTACCTGAAGGACGAAGGCAAATTAGACCTGCCGAAAGCGTCCATCTTTGTTTCGGGCAGCAATGAGTGGCATAAATTTAACGAATGGCCGCCGAAGAACACCGTAGAAAAAACTTTGTATTTTCATGCTGACGGCAAACTGTCTTTCGAGCCGTCAAGTGCGGCTGGGAGCAGCTATGATGAATACGTGAGCGATCCGAATGCACCGGTACCTTACCAGGACGGTATACAATCGAGGCGCACCCGCGAGTATATGCTGGACGATCAGCGGTTTGCCGAACGCCGCCCAGACGTAAAAACCTATGAAACCGACACGTTAAAAGAAGATATCACACTCACCGGCCCGGTAATTGCCGATCTGTTCTCGTCGACTACCGGAACAGATGCAGATTATGTGGTGAAACTGATCGACGTTTTTCCGGATAACTACCCCGACCCGAAGCCAAATACCAAAAATGTAACCATGGCGGGCTATGAAATGCTGGTGCGGGGAGAAGTGTTTAGGGGTAAATTCCGCAACTCATTTGAAAAGCCGGAAGCTTTTATTCCGGGCAAGGTTACCGAAATTAAATACCACCTGCCTGATGTTGCCCACACTTTTCGCAAGGGCCACCGCATTATGATACAGGTACAAAACTCCTGGTTCCCGCTGGTGGATCGCAACCCTCAAAAGTTTGAAGACATATACCAGGCGAAGGATTCGGATTTTCAAAAGGCGACCATCAGGATATATCACGATGAGCATGACAAATCAAGCGTGACGGTTAATGTATTGCAGTAGCAATAGATGCGATTTTATAAACTAGCGGCTGCGGCGTTGTTGATCTCTTTTAGCACAAGAGCTCAAGTGCTTACGTATTCTGATTTGTCTCGAAAATATATATTCAAGATTGGCTTGATAAGAAAATTTGACGCGGACAGTAACTATTTAAACACGAAACTTAAGCTGCGCATATTCGATAGAGACACGAAGCATACTCAAATAATCCCCATAAACGGTGGTTTGTTGTTTTCTTCGTGTTATAAAACCATTAAAACTTCCAGATCATATTCTACCGGTATACGTAAAGATGCGGAAGTATTAGACTACGATTTCGGAGATATTGTGGTGGCGGATTTAAATTTTGACAATAAAGAAGATATCGCTGTAAAATATGATTCTGGTGGCGATGGAGGCCCAGATTACATTTTTTACATGCAG
>JABDGE010000203.1 GCA_013286235.1 Bacteroidota bacterium | reverse complement strand
TTGGGCTGCCGTCGGCTGCATGGGGTAGTACTCATCCAGGTTAAAGGTGACAACATTCTTAAAGCTTAATCCTTCTTCCTTATGCAATCTTACCAGTTCGGCATAAACGCCTACGGGGGTTACTCCTGTAGCCAGTCCGAGTATGGCCTTCTCGCCTTTCTCCTCCTTGTGTCGTATCAGCGCTGCAATCCGCCCTGCCACGGCTAACGATGCTTCCGCCTGGCTGGCATATACCGTTACCGGCAGCTTCTCGTATCGCGTCTCTTCCAGTAAATTTAATCGCGCCATGGGTTTAGATATTAAGTCAATAGTTTATCCGATTCGAGAAACGGATAACAAATAATTGGTGAAAGCAAATATATCGGTTACGCCCGGATAGCGGCAATATTATTCGAAAAAATAAGGTATTTTAATTACTCACCACCCTCGTGCAGGGAAAAAAAGACTATCTGCGTCAACGACGTTCAATTTACCATTCGCTCGGTGCTTCTGAACAAGAGGTAACGGGTAAAAAGATACAGCACATAAACAATGATAGGCGCCGTTACTACATCAATTGTGTAATGAATATGTTGTACCAGCAAAAGAAAACCGACTACTACCGTAGCAAGGAAACCAATTATCCTGTCATTTCTTTTCTTCAAACAAAAAAAGATAAGCGCCAGTGTCGCCGTATGTCCCGAAAAGAAAAGATCCTTCGTTACTACGGCGTTGCCATAAAATACAGCGGTCAAAGGGTCTGTTAACGGAATAAGCCCCCTTGGAGGATTAAGCGGAACCAGTGCGATGCAAGAAAGCCTGGCCACGCTGACAAAAAACAACGACCAGCAGTAAACGATGTAAATGGAGGGATCGTAGATCGCCCTAATTGCGATAAATAAGATCATGCTCCATATAATGGCAAAAATTAATACCGACACATTATGTGGCGCAATTAGCGCTAACACCCAATCGTTGAGAACCACGCCCTGCCTCTTTTCGATGTTATTGAAAAAGTGAGGCAACAGCGCAACCACCAACATCATCAAAACCGTGCCGGCAATTATCTGTTTCCGCTTAAGTGGATTAGCCCAGGTATCTTTCCAAATTTCCTTTGCAGAAGGGATCGGCATGTTGCGCTGCTTTATAAAATTGTTCGCAAAAGTAACAATTGATAAATTATTAAGAAATCTTAAATTGTATATTAAATAATCTAAAAGTAAAATCCGGCAACTCAAATGCAATTAAGTTGCGATATTACGTATATTTGAAGTGTGGAAAGGACAAAATATTCTTCAAGGCTTGATCATGCGGGAATGACAGCTTCTATACTCTGTGCTGTACATTGTGCTATTGTGCCCTTGCTCATCACCTTACTGCCGCTTGCCGGCCTGGGTTTTCTTGCAAACCCGTTGGTTGAATGGAGTATGATAATTTTTGCGCTGTTCGTCGGCTGCTTTGCTATTGGATCGTCCTATTTCAGGATTCATCACCAGCTATTACCGGTGCTGGTATTAATTGCGGGCTTTTTGGTCATCATTGCCGGGCACATTTGGGTACGTGGCTGGCGAGAAGCCATAATAGTGCCGATTGGCGGCTTGCTTATAGCAACAGCTCATTTTATAAACTACCGCTACGCGCGCAATTGTACAAAACACTAACACCACCAATTAAATCCCGGGTACCCGGATATCCGGGGCATTAAATAATGGTCCAATTAATTATTAACATGGCTTTAAATGCTTCCATTTTTCGGGAGTCAAACATTAATATTGCAATATACTTGCTTTATTCTTACTAACTTTGTTTTGTAATTATTCGCGCTTCAATGACGAAAACAGCTTTAAAAGATTTTGAAGCATTGCTTGAAAGGCACCGTTTAAAAAAGACAGCACCCCGCCTCAAAGTGCTTTCAATGTTAGCCGCTAAGAATGTAGCCACTTCCCAGCCCGATCTCGAAGGTGTAATGAATGATATTGACCGGGTGACCCTATACCGCATATTGAGCGCTTTTGAGGAAAAAGGAATTATCCACAAGGTGTTCGATCTGAACGGAACTGCCAATTATGCCATGTGTTCGTCCAATTGCGGCGAAAACCACCACCACGACGAGCACCTGCATTTCAATTGCACAAGTTGTAAAAACGTTTACTGCCTGGATGATCTCGATTTACATGGTATCGATCTGCCAAACGGCTTTAAACTCGACGGGTTCACCTTGTATGCGACCGGCCTTTGCCCCAAATGCAGCAAGGCGGTGTCAAAAAATAATTCAAAACAATTTAATTAATTCATCCTTTATCCATTTGATGATAAGAAACCTTACTGGACCTAAGGCTACCACGATTTTTAGATTAATCCTCCTTTTTCTACTTTTTACTAATTCTGCCTTTGCGCAGCAGGCTAACCCGGAGTTCCGGTTTAAAACAATAGTTATCGACGCCGGCCATGGGGGAAAAGACCCCGGCGCACGCGGCGCCTACTCGGTCGAGAAAGATGTCGCGCTTTCTATAGCGAAAAAAGCAGATAAGTTGATAAGAGCCGAAATGCCCGAAATAAACGTGGTATTGACCCGCACAACCGATAAGTTTGTTGAGCTTAACCGGAGGTCGGAAATTGCCAATGAGAGCAAGGCTAACTTGTTTATATCTATCCATTGCAATTCCTCGCCCGAAGGCGCGTCAGGCACCAGCGTTCACGGTGTAATGCTGTTGGTCTATGGTTTTCACCGCAAAGAAGAGCAAATGGAAGCGTTGAGGGAGAACTCGTCCATCTACATCGAAAAGGATTACAAAAAAAACTATGACGGCTATAGCGAAAACGATCCTACTGCTTTGATCGTCCTTAACACCTTTATGGAAAAATACCGAAAACAAAGCATCCTGTTTGGCGAGCTGCTAAACAAAGAATTCGTCGATGTTGACGGCCGCAGAAGTCGCGGGGTAAAGGAACAGGGCGTATTGGTGCTGGCCCATAGCGCTATGCCGGCTGTTTTGGTTGAAACCGGTTACATCAATAACCCAACAGAAGAGGCGTACTTAAATTCCGATGCCGGCCAGCGGGCAATAGCGGCCTCCATTGTAAGGGCCATTAAACTTTACCGCGAGAAGATCAACGCAAATTAACGCCCGCCTAAAACTTTCTGCTTCAGCGATTGTAATTTTTCTGTGCCTCTGTCAAAAGCTTTTCCATTCGGGCTAAATTTGAAATATGAAAAAAGTACTGTTTACCCTTTTCGTGGTCTCGTTCTTCGCAGGCGGTGCGATGGCCCAGCAAAGTTTTACAGAGGAAGGGTTTAAAAAAGACCTTGGGAAAATGGGTACGCTTTGCGATACCGTCTATTCCTTAAAAATATTCAGCGACACGCTTACCCTCATCAATATGGGCGGTATTTACCCCAATCAAAAATACACCGTCGCAATAAAGAGCAACAAGATTAACCTTGACTGGACCAACCTGAAGGGTA
>JABDGE010000202.1 GCA_013286235.1 Bacteroidota bacterium | reverse complement strand
TTTATTTTTAGCTCATTTACTGTCTGGTTTGAACCGCAATTTTGTTGGGTTGATATCCAAAAAATGCTTGTGGCTCATTATCTATCGAAATAGAGCTCAATTTTGTGGATATTTGAGCTACATTTGAAAGTGCAATGAGCTTAATATGAAGAAGGCATGAACGACGAGTTGTTGAATTATATAAAGACGAATCCCCTGCTTTCGTCAAAACAAATTTACGAAGGTTTAGCGCATGCTTATAGTTATGCTACTGTTAAACGCGCCCTGAAGAAACTTTCTGCGGACAGTCTTATAATAATTGAAGGAAAAAGGAAAGGGACAAAATATCGCCTGAGTCCATCGTATGAATTACTGAATGATATTGATGTCGAAGGATATTTTAACCAGGAACAGGATGAAAGACAAATAAAAAGCGCCTTTAACTTCTCCCTTATTCCTGAGATTTTATCAGGTACCGTTTTGTTCACCGCACCGGAATATCAACAATTGACTGCTCTGCAGGCGAAGTTTACAGACAATGTAGCGCACTTGTCAAAATCAACTTACGACAAGGAGATGGAGCGACTTGCTATAGATCTGAGTTGGAAATCGTCGCAGATTGAGGGGAATACTTACACTCTGCTCGAAACGGAACGATTATTAAAGGAACAGAAGACAGCGACAGGCAAACCAAAAGACGATGCCACTATGTTGCTGAATCATAAGGAGGCCATCAATTTTATTGTTGCTAACCCGGATTATGTAACGCCGCTAACAGTGCGTAGTATTGAGGATATCCACAGTATATTGATCAAAGACTTAGGCGTTGACCGGAATATCCGTCAACGAAGGGTCGGCGTTACAGGTACCAATTATAGACCAATAGATAATGAACATCAAATCCGCGAAGCACTGGATGACATGTGCGAATTAGTCAATTCAAGGGAAAATGTATTTGAAAAATCACTTTTTGCTTTAGTGCTGCTTTCCTATATCCAGGCTTTCAATGATGGGAATAAAAGGACCGCAAGAATAATAAGCAATGCAATATTAATAGCCAACCAATACTGTCCTATTTCTTTCAGGACGGTAGACTCTGTCGAATACAAAAAGGCTATGCTGATATTTTATGAGCAAAATAATATCAATCCTTTTAAGCAAATTTTTAAAAGTCAATTTGAGTTTGCGGTTAACACCTACTTCTAAAAGTAATGGTTTGATTTAATGACACTTTCATTTTCTTTGTTATAAGAAGTATCTATTTTTAAGACCACCGTATTAAATTAGTTTATCAACTTAAGACGATCAGCTTATAATCATTTGCAATTGGTTTTCATGTCTTTAACGTCTTCTGCTTATTCCGCAGCATGATCATCGCCTTATCTGCCCGTACCCTTCGCGTTTCCTCCTGTTTGGCTGAACCCACCCAGTCGCAATAGCCCTGCCTGTAAGATTTGGATAAGCTTTCAAAAAAGGCATTTGCCTCTTCATCCTGGTTTAGCAGTTCCTGTAACTCGGATGGCGTACCATCTATGTGTTCACCTTTCTTCAGCATGGCGTTGATATTATGTGTTATTTTTTGTTCGTATCGATATACCCATTACCAGTGCAATGACGGTTCCGGCAATCGTTTGTCCGATCATTGCCTGGAAAATTTGCGCAGCGGGAGATAGCTGTTGCTTAAGACTGGCTAATCCATCTGCTATCTCTTGAGCGTCTTTTCCTCCTGTAATCATAGATTTTTTTGCTTCAGCCAGCATATAGTCGCAATATCCCGGGTTAATATAGTTGGTATAAATAAATCCTATAAGAGACATAATGACTCCGGTTGTCAACCCAATTAAAAAGCCGGTAACGACGGCCTGGCCGTAGGAAAGTTTGCCGTTTGCCGATTTTACAGCATTCATACCAATATAGATTCCTATCCCGAGTATGGTCAACGATAGCAATCCAATGATCCCTCGGGCAGAAGACGGGTTTATCTGCCACTCAAAATGCCGGTTCAGGCTGATGAAAATGGAGAAGCTTACCATAGCGAATAAGGCTGAAATAATTCCGGTAAGGATCGCCTGCCTGGGCGGGTATATTTTGTTCATGCTGCGAAATTGCAGATCTGGCTGATGAAAATCAAATTACAGCGGGTGGAGAAAGGGTTGATTTTGATGAAAGATTACGCTCCTGAAAAGCCCTGGCTGCGTCCTTCCGGTTTTTTACGCACAATTTAGTGTAAATATTGTTGATATGCGTTTTTACCGTGCTTACTTCCACATAGTTGATCGCTGCAATTTCCTTGTTGCTTTTTCCCTGGCTGATCAGTTCCAGTATCCGCAGTTCTTTTGCCGTAAGCGATTCAACCGGGCCGGCGCCTGCCGGTGCCGCAACCTGTTTGCCTTTGTGATAACGGTTGGCAAGGGCAATACCGGTTAATAGTGCGATGATGGCCACCCCGGCTATATAAAACTGGTAGTTGAAATAATGATAGACCAATAAAAGATTTGAAAGCTCGTACACCGCGATCGCTGTTGCGGTAACCAAACCGATCCGGATAGCTATTTTTAACAGTGAAACTTGCATGGCTAAATTTAGAACAATCTGTTTAAATAGCATATAGGACAGCCAGTAAAGTTGAAGCAGGCATTTTATTTGACCAAAGCCCCTATCTCGTTGACAAGCGGCAATGGTTCTTTGTGATTTTTGGTATAATATTGCAACGTCATAACAAATTGTTTGTCAGTTGATTTGTAAAACCATTCGTTGCCGTGAACGCCATGAAAACCGAAAACACTGAAGCCACAGTCGCTACTTTTGCCGAAAGACCGGCAAAAGTAAAAATCGCTTATATCGACCACCTGAAAATATTGGCCACCATCCTGGTAGTGCTGCACCATTCTTTTATAACATATGGGGCGCCCGGCAGCTGGTATTACCAGCAAAAAACGCACCTGCTGGGCGCCCAATTTCCCATGACGGTGTTTGTTGCTACCAATCAGTCGTTCTTTATGGGTTTTTTCTTTTTCTTGTCGGCGTTGTTCATAAGCCCGTCCTATAAAAAGAAAGGCGCCGGCAAATTCCTTGCCGACCGGCTAAAAAGGCTCGGTGTGCCATTGGTATTTTATTCGCTGGTGCTATCACCTGTGTTAAATTATACCGTTGAGCACTATGGCTATGGGCAGCATCACTCCTTCATTGAATACATGTCGGGGTATCATCATTGGATTGATTTTGGGGTGATGTGGTTTGTGGCTGCATTACTACTTTTCAATTTTATATACCTTATTTTTAAGCAGCTGTGGGCAAACACCCTGTTAAAAGTTAAATGGCCCAATAACCCCCGGTTACTAACGGCGGGTATTTTATTGGGTTTGGTCAGCTTCGCGGTGCGCTTGCTTTTCCCCACTGGTTGGGTGTTATCGCCGGTGGGCTTCCAACTGGGTTATTTCCCGCAGTACATCGTATTTTTCATTTTTGGCATTGTGGCATCGAAT
>JABDGE010000201.1 GCA_013286235.1 Bacteroidota bacterium | reverse complement strand
TCGGCGGGCTGGGTGGTCGAAAGGGTGGGCAGGCTCAGCTCCGCCCGAAATGGGTTGACGGCGGTGACATAGGCGGTGTCCGTTCTGCCCAGTACACGCGGATCATTCAGAAAGGCATCATATTGTTTATGGCTGGTATTGCGCACCATTCCCGCCCAAACCACCCAATAACTCCATTTGGGCTGGCTATCCAAAATTTCGGGCGAGGGGGGATTTCCCACTTCGGCAAGCGTGATGAGCTTACCGTTGGCCAGAGAAAGCAGATGGCTATAGTAATCGGGTGACCGACGAAAAGCTATCATTAAATGGCGCCGAAAGCAAATCCCAATATTACGGCTTCCCCCGTACTTCCAATGCGACGCTCTCAACCGGCCTTGATACATTGCACATCAAATCCAAAGTATCGTTTAACCGTGGCGGCCAAATCACAGCAGCCGTAACTACCGAAGATTGGGCATTGCAAAAACACGGCCGGGAATTATGCATTAGCCAGGTTGCTGATACGCCGCAGGGGAAAAGAAAAACGGTTTTGATCTACGATAAACAGTAAAATTTCAAAAACTGCAAAGCAAAAACCTCATCAGAATTAACATTCTTTAACAGCTTGAAATTAGTGATTTGTAATATAATGGTATATTTGTGTTTTGTTTAACAGGATTGTGTAAACAATCGGCCAATTAGAATAAATGTTACGTCAGTTTCTTTTTTTAGCACTGCTCTCCACCCTGGTTTCCGTCGTTCACGCCCAGGGCCAGCTTACAGGTCGGGTTTATGAGGACAAGACCACCAAAGTTTTACAGGGCATAAGGGTTGAAGACGAGAAATCACATTCGATAACCACTACCGGCCCCGACGGCAGCTTTGCGATAAAGGCGGCTGTTGGCGACGTGGTTACATTTACAAATTTCAATTACCGCCGCGACACCCTGTTTTTAACCAACCTGAACTATGTGCAGGTATTTATGGTGCTTAACCAAACTATGTTGCAGGAGGTAAATGTTACTAACCAGCAAATTAAAGGTAATGCGGGTTTTACAACCCAGAAAACTCCCGGCGTTTTGGGCAGCAATACGGTTAAATACCAGCTCGATGACAATGGCGATGCAAAGGGCGGTATCCTCATGAATATTCCGGATGGCACCGACAACCGAAGGCACGAAGAGAAGGTAAACTACCTGGAACGGCAAAAGGAAAAGATCCGAAAGGTATTCAATGCGGACACATTAAGCATATATCTGCCATTAAAAGGCCAGGAAATGGAGAATTTTATAATCCTGTATACACCCGACGTCAAAACGTATTTCAGCTTCGACTTTAGCCTTCCTTCCTATTTGAGTCGCTGCTACCGGGAATTTATGATGATCCCCGAAGAGGAACGGAAATCAAAGGCACTGACACAGTTGACGCCGACCAAAAACTGAGTGGGCAGTTTGCAGTGAGCAGTTTGCAGGTAGGGAGTCAAGGGCCTGGACATCTTAGAATAGCCATCCAACACAGCGGAGCGGCAGGCAGCTGAACTTCGCCATGAACTATGGTCTATGAACTTCAACTATTTCTACTGCTGCCTTCCCAATTCACCACTCACTATTCACAACTCCCCATCAAATTGCCAATATCTCCACGATCTTTAAAAAATCCTGATTGATCTCGGTGGTATGTTTGCAGGCCTGGTCGAATGGCGTATAGGCAATTTGGTTATGGATCAGGCCGACCATTTCGTTACGGCGGCCGGCCATTAAGGCCTCAACGGCTGCCACACCCACACGGCTTGCCAATACCCTGTCCATACAGGTCGGTCTTCCGCCACGCTGGATATGTCCCAATATGGAAACCCGGGTATCGTAGTTCGGGAATCGTTCCTTGATCAGGCGGCCCACTTCAAAAGCATCGCCGGTGATCCCGTTCTCGGCCAGCATAATGATCTTGGAGGTTTTATCCTTGCGGCCATTTTCCAAACGGTCGAACACGGCGTTGATATCGGTTTTGCTTTCGGGGATCATGATCGTCTCGGCGCCTGCCGCAATGCCGGTACGAAGGGCGATCAAGCCCGAATCACGGCCCATCACTTCTACTATAAACAGGCGGTTGTGAGATTCGGCCGTATCTCTGATCTTGTCAACCGCGTCAATAACGGTATTGATGGCCGTATCATAGCCGATGGTAAAATCCGTTCCGCAGAGATCGTTGTCGATGGTGCCGGGCAATCCCAGGATAGGAATATCATGTTCCTCGCCGAAAATGCGGGCGCCGGTAAAAGTGCCGTCGCCGCCTATGGCCACCAATGCATCAATGTTATTTTTTTTAAGGTTTTCCCAGGCTGCCTGCCGCCCTTTTTCAGTTCTAAACTGCTCGCTTCGGGCAGTTTTCAGAATGGTGCCCCCACGCTGGATGATGTTGGAGACCGACTTAATGTTCATATCGAACATATCGCCATTGATCATCCCCTCAAAACCACGGCGAATACCCGTAACACTAAGTCCATAATAAATGGAGGAACGGACAACCGCCCTGATCGCTGCGTTCATCCCCGGCGCATCGCCGCCTGATGTAAAAAGGCCAATATTTTTAACTTGCGTCATTATCTTGTTGAAACGGCGCTGCTCATCTATTCCTTATAACTCCCGCCAAAAACTTTTACAATTTAACAGGTATAGGCCAGCGCCCTTAAAAATTTGCGCGAATTTACATTAATTTTTTATGGCAGAAATTTTAAATGGAATTTTAGACAGGGCAAATGAATTAAAAAAGCATTGCGGATTAAGCAGTCGGCGACAGGAGGCTCCGATGGAGCCCTGAAATCATGTTTTTCTTCTATAAACAGGAGGCTCCTCCGGAGCCAATAGCCAACTTAGAAACTTGACCCCGTAGGGGTCGCCTGTTTATAGAACAATTAGACAAATGATGTTAGGGCTCCATCGGAGCCTCCTGTATTCGCGCGACTTTTGGCCAAATCTTACGCTATTAAAACAGGCAATTGTCAGGCTAAATAACCACCTCAATGGACAAAGCTAAACTTCCCCACCAACACAGCTGGGTTATTGCCAATTACCGGCGGTTCCCCGCACAAAGCTTCGTTTCCAAGCAAGGCAAACAAAATTGCTTCCTTAGCATCGGGATTGATGCCCAAATCACTGGTATTCCTTAAAACTGTTGCCAGCAATGCTTTGGTCAAATAATCGATCACGAATTTATTTTTAGCCCCGCCGCCGCTAATAAATATTTTAATGTCGTTCGCCCTGATATTTTCATGGACAAATTCAGCAATTGCCCCGGCGGTAAATGCACTTAAGGTGCTAACCAGGTCTTCATTGCTGATGTTTGCTATGCCCGCCGAGTGGACGGCTTTCTCCACGTAGTCAAGATTAAACAATTCAGGCCCGGTGGTTTTTGGCGCTGGTTCAGCAAAAAAAGGATGATCAAGCAGAGCCTTCAGCAGCAAACCGTTTACTTTTCCTGCAAAAGCGATTTTAGGCAAAAGC
>JABDGE010000200.1 GCA_013286235.1 Bacteroidota bacterium | reverse complement strand
AGAAATAAAAAATTCTAAAATATGTCAAACACAATATTCAGCGGCAAAACTGCAATAATCACCGGCGCGGGCCAGGGTATTGGCTTTGAAATTGCCCGGCAGCTGGCGGCGTGCGGTGCTTCGGTTTTAATAAATGATATCAACGAAAACCTGGTCACGAAGGCTGTGGAAGAAATTTCGTCGCGTGGGGGAGTTTGCCATGCCATTGCGGGAGACGCCGCTGATGTGAATTTCATCGGGCAAATGGTGGATGCTGCGGTACATCAGTTCGGGAGGCTGGACATCGCTATCGCCAATGCCGGTATTACTTTATTCGGTGATTTTTTGAATTACCCCGAAGCTTCGTTGCAAAGTGTGATGCGGCTTAATTTGCATGGCAGCTTCTTTCTGGCCCAAAAGGCCGCAAAACAGATGATCGACCAGAAAAGCGGTGGAAGAATACTGTTTATGTCGTCGGTTACGGGTCACCAGGCGCACCAGGATCTTGCGGCATACGGAATGACCAAAGCAGCCCTTGAAATGCTGGCAAAAAGCCTCGTGGTTGAGCTTTCTCCTTATCAAATTACTGTCAATACCGTCGCACCAGGCGCAACCTTGACGGAGCGAACAATGGAAGACGCGGATTACAAAAACACATGGTCGCGTATTACGCCGATGGGGCGGCCGGCTACGGTTGAGGATGTTGCCCATACAGTATTGTTCCTGGTTTCGCCGGCCTCTGGCCATATAACCGGGCAAAATATTATCGTGGATGGCGGATGGACGGCAGTAAGCACTTCGCCGTATTAGTTAAGCACCAAATCTACGCGGCTGTATTTGCGGCGGTAGTCCTGCGGTGTTAGGCCGGTGATCTTTTTAAACACTTCCCTGAAGGTTTTTATGTCGTTGTAGCCGGCGTCGTACATCAACAGGTTAATATTTTGGCTGCCGTTTTCCAGCGCTCTTTTGGCAGCTTCTATTTTTACCCGCTGAAGGTATTCAAATGGTGTATTCTGCGTAGCCTTTTTAAACCTGCGGATAAAGTTCCGCTTACTCATATTGCTGCGGCAAGCGACGTCGTCCATATTGAGCGCCAGGTGATGGTTTTCTTCGATATAGGCCTGGGCTTTCAGGATATCTGTATCCTTATGCTGCTTTTGGCCCTTAAATACAGCAAAATGCGACTGGCTTATCCTGTCCATATCCAGCGAAAACATTTTACTCGCCCATATGCCGACCTGCCTGCCGCAGAACTTATCGATAATATACAAAATGAGATTTAGCGATGAAAATGCGCCACCACTTGTGTAAATGCCCTCTTGGTCGGTGATGACCATATCAGAGAGGAAATTCACGTCGGGATACCGGCGGATAATGTCCTCCATGTCATTCCAATGGGCCGTACACGACCTTCCTGGCAAAAGTCCTGCTTCGGCCAAAAAATAGATCCCCGAACATAAACTGGCTATTTCCGAACCATTTTTGTATTTGGTGCTGATCCAGTCGACAAGGTCGCGATGTTTTTTTAGCATAACGTCGCGGTCACCATAAAATGCCGGCACAATGATTAAGTCGGGCTTTATTAAGTCGCTTAACTGGCAGTAACTAACAAACTGGGGATTGATCTGGAAAAGGTTATTGTTCGGTTTTTCTCCCGCAATGATAAGTTTAAAGGGCTGCGATTTCCCTGTTTGCCGGTACAACCCATTGGTGTGGATAAACATATCCATGGCCCCTGTGATGGTAGACAGCGTGGCATCTTCGTGAATTACTAATGCTATTTCCTTCATGGCGCGCAATTACAAATCAAATATAATAAATAATTGATTGGCGCAAGTGCCATACCAGGGGGTATTTAGTGCCAGAAAAGAAAGATTTGACAAAGGTAAAATTGTCAAATCTTTCTTTAAGTACAAGGATCAGGCCAAAGCGGCGGCAGCATACTCGCGGCATTTGATCACCTCTTTCACGGCATCGGAGCCGGCAGGTATGTCGTATTCCTGCTCAATGGTCGCGGGGAATTTGTAACCTTCAGACTTCATCAGTGCCAAAACCTGCTTAATGGGTGTATCGCCCTGGCCCCATGGCATATTCGGTCCGTTTTTGAACTTCCGGTCCTTGAGGTGCATGCTTAAAATGCGTTTGTGATTTTTCTTGATAAAATCGATGGGGCTGCTGCTGGTACCGGCAACATAGTGTCCGATATCCAGGTTAATGCCATTATGTTCCGACTGGCCAAGGGCAATATCCCATAACGTTGGAGTTGCCTGGGTGTGTGCATGGTAGCCAACCATCGTACCGGCTTTTTCTGCAAGGTCGCCGAGGCGTTGTGTTTGCAGCGGATCTTCGGGCAGTTCAACAGTAACATGGGTACAACCCAATGCCTTTCCGGCATTGAATGCATAAGTGATCTCGCCGTCGGTGTTTTTGGCATTGAGCGCATTGGGTTTCCAGGCGTAAATGTCGATGTTCTGGTCGTTAAACATTTTACGAATAGCAACAAATGGATCCATTAGTGTGCTTTCACGCCAGGTTGCAAGTGTTGCTGCATAGTCGGCGCTGCTGTCGCGTTTCGGCGCTCCCGCATAGGCTTCCGCCGCGTCGCCCATCAATTCCACCGCATTGATATCGCATTCAATACAATATTTCAAAAGATCGTCGATGCTGCTGGGCATACTTCGGAATGAGTAGGTGATCACACCTATCTGCACTCCATTTATCTTTGAGTTTGTTTTGGGCTTTGCAAAAAGCGGCTTTGCAAATGAAGTTTTCGAGGTTAAGGCGATACCTGCAGCGGCAAGCATGCCAACGCCGATAAAATGGCGCCTCGACACATTTTCCTGTTTCATGATGAAATATATTTATAAGTTAGGGGTAAAAATTGGTTTCTTCTATAAGAGAGAATCAAATATACGGCATTTATATACGCAAATAACAAGGGCGAATTGTATTTTTTGCGCGACGCTGCGGACAAGACGGCAAATAGGTAATAAAAAACAACCCGCAAACGCGGCAAGACGCGCACTAATCTTTCAATATGTTTTGAAAGTTCGATAAACATGGTTAAATTTGCTTATGGAATTGGTTGAAGCGAGGCAAAAGTTTATTGAAGCCTGGGGGAAACTGGGCTCGGAATGGGGGATAAACCGCACGATGGCGCAGGTGCATGCGTTGTTGTTGATTACGCCGGGGGCCCTTACTACCGAGGAGATAATGGAGGCATTAAGTATTTCGAGAGGCAATGTAAATATGACCGTTCGCGATCTAATCAATTGGGGGCTTGTTGAAAAACAATTACGACCCGGGGAGCGCAAAGAATATTTTTACGCCGATAAAGATACCTGGAATATTGCCAGGCAGGTTGCTAAAGAACGCCGCAAAAGGGAGCTTGACCCGGTGCTGAAAGTTTTGGACGAGCTGTCGAAGGTTAGAGGGGATACTAAGAACGCAGAATATAAGACGTTCAATAAATCAGTTACCGATATACAAAAGTTGGCCAAAAATGTAGATAAAACGCTGGAGGCGATGATTTGGGCGGATGAAAGCTGGTTTTGGGGCTCGATACTGAAGATTTTTAAATAAACCGGG
>JABDGE010000199.1 GCA_013286235.1 Bacteroidota bacterium | reverse complement strand
ACCGCCCAGTTAAAGTACAACGATTACCACATGGACAAATCGATCTATGTGGTAGGCAACGAGCAGGACTACCACTTTAAAGTGCTTTTTACGATTTTAAAAAGGCTGCACAAACCCGGGGCCGACGGCTTATTTCACCTGTCCTACGGCATGGTCGATCTGCCCTCGGGGAAAATGAAATCAAGGGAGGGTACCGTGGTGGACGCTGACGATCTGATCGACGAAATGGAACAAACCGCTAAAGAGCAAACAGAGTTGAGGGGTAAGCTGGACGGCTTTAATGAACAGGAAAGGTTGCAATTGTTCCATACTATCGGCATGGGCGCATTGAAATACTTTTTATTGAAGGTCGATCCCAAAAAGCGTTTGTTGTTCGACCCGAATGAGTCGGTTGATTTTGACGGGCACACAGGGCCGTTTATACAATATACCCATGCGAGGATAAGGTCAGTCTTAAGAAAAGCAGGAGAAATCAATACAAGCATAGGCAAATTGTACCACAACCCGGCAAGGGAGGAGCGCGACCTCATCGTTTTGTTACTACAGTTTCCCGGGGTAATTAAGCAAGGTGCTGAAGCCTACAGCCCGGCCCTGATCGCTAATTATATTTATGAGTTGGCTAAAATATTTAATAAATTTTACCATGAATTGTCTATCCTCAGCGCCGATGACGAGCCATCCAAACAATTCCGGCTCCAACTTTCATACGCCACCGGAAATGTGATCAACAAGGGGTTGAAATTATTAGGAATCGACGCCCCCGAGCGAATGTAATAGGTGATCTGCATGTTATCCTGCAACCGCCAACTGCCCGCCAACATGCAAAGAACTGCCAACCGCCAACTGCAAACTGAACTACCGCCAATGCCCCGGGCGCCAACGCCAGCCGCGGGCCGTTTGGGCCCAATGACCGCGAATCCAAACCGCACCGGGCCGGGGCCTTGCCCAGTAGCCATGTACATATACATACCGGCCACCATTCCAGGCCCATTCACCTTCAACCCAAACAGCGCCGGGATAAGGCATTGCCGGCCTTGCGTAAACGGGTTCCGCAGGTCGTTCGTAAACATAGTATCCCGCGCACGAACTCATCAATAATGAGCCCGCCAAAACTAACATCAATCCAAATTTCGGTACGATTTTCATTAAACGTGCTTTTTAAGCGTATAAGAATAAATGTACTGACATAAATTCTTTTAGAAAGTTTAAGCAGCGTTTTAAAATTGCTAAAAAGGAAAAGCCCGGCGTCAATGTGAGCCGGGCTTTCAGGAAAATCATTCCTGCTATAGATAACTTAAGTCATACTTACCGAAGAGTAGGTTAAAGG
The DNA here is from genome assembly GCA_013286235.1 of Bacteroidota bacterium. Taxonomy (GTDB): domain Bacteria; phylum Bacteroidota; class Bacteroidia; order Sphingobacteriales; family Sphingobacteriaceae; genus Mucilaginibacter. Next base: position 2,257 of record JABDGE010000199.1, on the reverse strand, counting down.
ATCATTTCGACTTTCGGACTTTCGGACTTTCGGACTTCCGGACTTTCGGACTTCCCGACTAGCTCCAATGGCCTCTATGCCAACGGTAACCGCGGCTGCCCCGTTCCCACGAACCACGTACCCACACATGGCCCGGGCGTGGATGCTCCCAATACCCGCGTGTATAAACATATGTTCCGCCGCTCCAGGTCCACTCACCGTCAATCCATATTGCACCACCCCACGGCGGCGCGGGCCTTTCGTAAACCGGCTCAACCGGTTGCGCAGTTACGTAATAAGTCCCTGCGCATGACGACAGGAACAAGAACCCTGCTAAACCAAGCATGAGCCCTATTTTTGATAATCTTTTCATTGATAGATATTTTTGGTTTTATAAACTAATAATATCTACAAATAAAAGAGACGATTTGTTTGGGAGAATTGGAATGTTGTAGGTTGGAATGTCGGAAAGTCCAATTGTTTTACTGTTCTACTGTTGAATTAACGGATTGTCGGGAGTTCCCGATCAAATGAACTTTTTCGACACGATCAAATCCTTGCTTCCTGGCGCGTAGGTATAAAAGCCGCTGCCTGATTTGGCGCCTAAATGTCCGGCGGCTACCATGTTAACCAGCAGCGGGCAGGGTGCATATTTAGGATTACCAAACCCGCTGTAAAGCACATTTAGTATAGCAAGGCAAACATCAAGACCGATAAAATCAGCCAACTGCAGCGGCCCCATGGGATGGGCCATGCCTGATTTCATCACTGTATCAATCTCCGTCACGCCCGCCACTCCTTCAAACAGCGTGTAAATGGCTTCGTTGATCATCGGCATCAAGATCCTGTTAGCGACAAAGCCGGGGTAATCGTTTACTTCTACCGGCTCTTTTTCAAGTTGTCTTGCCAACGCCATTACAGTCTGTGTAACGGCATCGGTAGTGGCATAGCCGCGAATCACCTCTACCAGCTTCATCAGCGGCACGGGGTTCATAAAATGCATCCCGATAACATTTCCGGGGGTTTTTGTAACTGCCGCTATCTGGGTAATGGATATAGAAGAAGTATTGGTTGCCAATACGGCATCTTCCCGGCAAAATTCGCTGAGTTGTTTAAACAAAATGAGCTTTATCTCACGGTTCTCGGTGGCCGCTTCAACAACCAGGTCGGCATTCGCAACGGCAGCAGCCATATCTGTGATGGGTGTTATTCTATTTAAAGTGGCTGTTTTTGAAGCCTCATCCATAGCGCCTTTTTTCAGCTGCCTGTCCAGGTTACCCGCTATGGTTTTTAATGCCCGGTCGAGTGCGCCCGCATTGATATCCACCAGCGAAACGTTAAACCTGTGCTGCGCAAAAGTATGCGCTATACCGTTGCCCATTGTTCCCGATCCTATTACAGCAATGTTTTTCATATCCCTTTAATATCGCGCTAAGTTGAAGCAATTTATTTTATTTGGCAAGGGGAGAAGATGTGCGGATGTGCGGATGTGCAGATGTGCGAATGAAAATTATAAAATGAACAGAAGATTGATGTGATGATGAAAAAATAAAAAATCGTAAATCGTAATTCGTAATTCGTAAATCGAACGTGCCTTGTTCTTGACTCTCATTTACAGCCCCTCAATATAATTCCCCGCATCGATGATCGCTTTTTTATCCAACTGGCTGTATTCAGGGATATGTCCAAGCAGGTTTAGGCCGGTGTAATTGAGGATGACCTCTTTTGAATAAATATCCTTTGTGCCATTAAATATGAGTCCAATGATGGGTATGTTTTCCTTTTGCAGGGCATAAACTGAAAGCAGCGTATGGTTGATGCTGCCGAGGTAGTTTTTCGACACCAATATTACCGCTGCGCCAAGTTGTTTGATCAGGTCGATGATTAAAAAATCCTTCGTAAGCGGAACCATCAGGCCGCCGGCGCCTTCAATGATCAAGCGGTTGGTTGTCGCAGGAATGACAATCCTTTGCGGATCGATGCTTATGCCATCAATAGCGGCCGACTTATGCGGCGAAAAAGGCTGTGTTAGCCGGTAAGCCTCGGGATGCAAATACGAGGGGGTATTAGAAACCAAACGTTTAACCGTTTGGGTATCGCTGTTATCCAGGTCGCCCGATTGGATGGGTTTCCAGTAATCAGCTTTTAACTTTTCCACTAAAACTGCGGAAACAACGGTTTTTCCTATCCCGGTACCTATGCCGGTAACAAATAAAGTTTTATCAGCCATCAATGAATTCGTTGATCAAATGAGTGAGGAAAGATATTTCTTCGGCCG
>JABDGE010000198.1 GCA_013286235.1 Bacteroidota bacterium | reverse complement strand
ATCTTTCAAAAACGCAGTTCTATTTGAATATGGAGGTCACGTTTAACGACCTGGCCCAGGGCTTGTTACAGGATCACCGTCCTGACCTGGCCTTAAATGCCATTCTTAAATTTGACCAGGAGATGCCGGATATCAATCCTGATATCGACTCGGCTGCCCAAAAGTTCTTCATTGCGCAGAATGCCTGCAAAGCCGGAGACGTAAATTTAGGAAAGCGTTATATCAACGGCGTGGCCGACTATTTGACGGATCAACTGGATTACAACTACGCCCTGCTCAAAAACAATGATGATGCAGCAATGGATGTGCGCACCGTTCAGCTTGGTATGCAGTTGTTAAATGGCATGGCCGACACCGCCAAAACGTATAAGGAGGATAAGCTTGGTAACCAATTACAGGCCAAATTAAGTGATTACGAGAATAAGTTTGCTGTGATGCAGGGGAGGTAGTGTTGAGGTGAAAGGCGAAAGATAAACAAAACCCTCCTTGTACAGGTAATCCTTTAGCCCGAACATGCTGGAAGCCGGCGCTGTGGACGTGAAGCAGATCGGCCTTTTCCAGTCATTATGGGCCAAAATATCAAGCATCGCCAGGTTATCCTTAGCCAGGTAGCTGCCCGGATACTTGAAGTCCATTTCTGTAGTGAGCTCATCTTTTTGTGCCGGAGTTACCACGCCATTTTTTACCACCACATCCGGATCAACGGTCAATTTAAAGTTTTTCGTTGGCAGGTAGTTTAAAATTGATCCGTCCTGGTAGGTAGCCTTGGTGCGGCTGTCGTCCGAAGTAACAAAATCGAAAACATCCTTCAGCTCAACAGCGCCCGCTATTTTGGCATCGTTATAATAAATAACATTCCGCACGCCTTCTTCATATTTCTCAAATGGCATGGTAATAGGCAGGGGCGCCGACTGGTTCATTTTACCCTGCATGGCATGGATATACCAGTCCCCGCTAAACAGGCTTAAACACACGATACGCACATCCGGACGCACCCCCTCCACTTCCTGGTCATACCACAACGAATAAGTATCATTGTCGCCATAAGTAAACAGGATAGCGTTTTGCGGACAGGAGTTAAGAAAATCATAAGCCATATCATGGGCAACGAGTTTGGTCGAGCGGTCATGGCTTCTCCACTCCTTCCTGGCAAGCAATACGGGCACGGCAAGCAAGCAAATGGCGACGGAACTAAAGGCAGCGATCCTGGCATTGAGCCTTCTGGCAGCTATTTCTGAAAGGGCGATCACACCCAGACCTATCCATATGGCAAAGGCATAAAACGAGCCGACGTAGGAGTAATCACGTTCGCGGGGCTGAATGTTATTTTGATTTACATACAATACAATCGCTATTCCCGTGAAAAAGAATAGCAGCGAAATGATAAGTGCATCGCGTTTCCGTTTCCTGAAATGATAGACCGCGCCAATTAATCCAAGCACAAAGGGAATGGCATACAAAGGCGTATAGCTGACATCGTTGGTAACCGACTTTGGCAGATGTTTACCGCCATCGAATAAACCGCTCGTCCAGTTACCATCTATGCCGACCGAATTTTGCTGGCCATCAGCTTGGTTGTAACGCCCGACAAAATTCCACAGAAAGTACCGTGCGTACATTTGATACAGCTGCCAGCTGAACAGCCATCGAAGGTTGTCCGAAAATGCGGGCGCCTGCCCGTCACCCAATTGCATCCATTGTTTGTAAAACTGCGCGTTCTGCGCATAGTCCGGGTCCGCCTCGGTGCTCCACATGCGAGGGAGAAAGGTCGTATGATCATAAACATAATCAATATCCTTGCCGGCGTTCTCATATTGTGTTTTGCCTTTCCGGTAAACGTTGCCTGTCTCCTTCTCGTCAATGATCTTTGCATCAAAATAAGGACCGCTTAGCAACGGTGTTTGCCCATACTGAATACGGTTAAGGTAACCATACAGCGTAAAGGCATTATCAGGGTGCGAATTATTAAGATCGGTTCCGGCGGCCGCCCTTATCGGGATATACACGAATGAGCTATAGCCGAAATAAATAAACGCGGTACACAACAACGCCAGCTGCAGCACCGGCTTTTTGCGGCGAATGCTGTGCCAGATTCCAAGTGAAAGCAAAGTGATAAGCACCCCAATAAAAGCGATCGCGCCGCTGCCGAAACCAAGGCCGAGCGTATTAACAAAGAAAAAGTCAGACCAGGCCGCCAGGTAAATGGTATATCCTCGAATACCAAATTGCACAATTCCCAGTATCAGGATAGTGATAAAAAACGCGACGATGCCACTTTTAACGCTGACATTTTTATACCTGCGAAAATAATACACCATGCCAATCGCCGGGATCGTAAGCAGATTGAGCAGGTGTACGCCGATAGAAAGGCCGATCATGTAAGCGATCAGCACGATCCATTTGTCGGCGCCCCGCTGATCGGCCTGCGCCTCCCATTTTAAAATGGCCCAAAACACAATGGCCGTGCAAAGCGACGACAAAGCGAAAACAATGGTCTCCACTGCCGAAAACCAAAAGGTATCGGTAAAAGTAAAAGCCAGCGCACCAACAAGGCCGGCGCCAAAAACCTGTAATTGCTTTGCCCGGTTAACTTCAACACTGCCGCCAACTAATTTTTTTGCCAGCGCGGTGATGGTCCAGAACAAAAACATAATGGTAGCCCCGCTGGCCAATGCCGACATTAAGTTGGTACAATACGCAACCTTAGCATTGTTTCCAAAGGAGAGCAATGAAAACGCCTTGCCCAGCATCGCAAACAAAGGATAGCCCGGCTGGTGCGAAACCTGTAACCGGTACGCGCAGGAGATAAACTCGCCGCAATCCCAAAAGCTTACGGACGGCTCCAAAGTTAATACATAGGTGACAGTTGCTATTAAAAAACAAAGCCATCCGAGCAGGTTGTTGATCTTGTTGTATTGCATATGGGTGTGTTGTAAAAGTTCGCTATAGTTGTAGAGATTTTCTGGTTCGACAGAGAAGGTTCCGCAGGTGCTGCAATTGCCCCCCGCTTCCGGCCGTTGCATCACAACTTCTTTCGGACATTCGGACTTGCTGACTTTCGGACTTCCCCACTAATTTAAAGGTAAGGCACTATAGATCAGTGACATTTAACACCTCTTAACAAAATTTAACCAAAAAAGGAAGGGATTTAACAGTTCGGGACTAGAGATAAGTACCCGACTGTCCAGGCGAACCACGTGAATTAAACATGAGTTGCTATCTTGTACATAATAATGATAGTTGAAACTTGTAAAATAGACGAAATTTTTAAGGCCACGCTTGTAGTTTAAAAACAGAACTTTGGTACATTAGCTGTTAGTCAACCTAATGTGAAATAGGATAATGGATATAGGGCACAAGCAGACCGTTAGTCCATGACAAAAAAATAAAATGGATTTATTAAGCAACTACCCAGAATTTCGAGAGGATATTGAAATATCGTTTCACGATTTAATGTCGGAATTTAATTTGAAACTAACTAGCCCGTTTGAAGGGTGTTATTTGCTAATCGGTGAAAAATGCAAAATTAAATTTACGTATGATCGGGGGGTGTATGTTGTACCTTTCTCCAAATTGCGGATTTACCATATTACCTGGGTTACGACA
>JABDGE010000197.1 GCA_013286235.1 Bacteroidota bacterium | reverse complement strand
CCATCAAACAACGACAATCCAGTAAAATCGGGGTTTGGATCAAAAGGTGCCATTAAACCTAGTTTAGATTCTTTAAACCGACAGCCACTTAATACGGATGCTGATTTAACTGTTAGATCAAAAACGCATTATGCCAGCCAAACAGATTCTAGTAGCACCGAAAAATCCACCTTTTTGAGAAATGTTCCACAGAAAGGGTCTTCCCATCGCCAAGACCAGAAAATGCATTCGCCCGGCAATCGATTTCAATCAGGTTTAAATAAAACTGGAGCTCTCGGAGCTTCGCCACATAATTCAAGCCGAACTATCGCCAACGACATGCATAAGAAACTACTCAAAGCTAATAAACAACGAATAAAACACAGTACCCGCCTTGTAATAACTGCCGTGCCCATAACAACCCACATTATACATTCGCCCCAAGTCACACAACGCGTTAAACAAGACTCGGTATTTACAGAAAATGGTGTAACTTTCCATGTTCACCAAGTATCCTCGATAGAGGTAGCAAGGATAATGGATAGCATCGCATTGCGACAACCGGTAATATATTTAGGTGGGATTTTTCACCGCACGAAACCATCTGAAAATTTACTGAAAGTCTCTAGTTTTCCAAAAAGAGACAGACCTTTGATCTATTTCAGCAAATCAAGCTATACGATACATAAGACGTATCCCCCAAAAACCGGCGGGGTAATTTTTTGGACCGATTGCCTTGACTGTGATTGGATTTTCAAAGTAGAGGAAGGACCGTTTAAAGGTGGCATTATTGTAGCAACCAAATGTCCAAATTACATACCTGAAGACGCACTTTTTAATCAACTCAGCTCTGATACCTTATATCATTTCACCGTCGAAGATCGAGCAGGAAACCTATCTTTACTTAAAGTTATGGTGTTATCCGGTGAAACTAAAATATTTCAAGTAATCAAAGACCCGGAGAATGAGTAAATCGAAAACATTTCTATGATTATGTAAGGTATCCCGTTGTCAATCGTATGCATAATGGTGTTAAATTTCCTGACTACAATAAAGAATCAATACTCATCTTCTCGACATCGCCCCGCAATTCATCCACAGGCAAACACCGCAAATAAATGGCCGTCATGCTAATATCTTTATGGCCCAAAAGTTCCTTTAACTTGTATACATTATTGCTTTGCCGTAGGAAATTCACCGCGAAGGTGTGTCTAAATTGATGCAAGTGAAATCGAACTTTCGCCAGCTTATTTAGCCTCACCACCAAGTGCGTTAATCCGTCAGAACTGAATTGCCTGTCGCTCGTACTGGACACGAAAAGAAATTGTGTAGTGTATTTCTTTCGTTCAGCGAGGTAATCTTTCAATACCGTCGTTACGTGCATAGTCAAGGGAATTTGCCGCATGGTGGCCGACTTTGAATTCTCTGATCGGATAGTGATAATTTTCCTTTCTATATCAACATCACGAATTTGTAGGAGGATTAACTCCTCTCGGCGAAGCCCACAGAACAACAATAAATTGAATAGCAGAATATTGCGCTTAAGAATAAGAAGATTTCCGTCATGGTGAATATAAATAGCTGTAAATATCTTTTCTACCTGATCCTTTCGGAGATACTTCCGATCTTCGTATTTCGGAGCCGGGTACCGCATTTGCCGCAACGGATTACTGGCAATATGATGCTTATGTTCCAGCCAAGTAAAAAAGCTATTCAACTTGCTCCAATAGGTTGCCACCGTGGATTTCTTGATGCCAACCTTTATAGTACCCCGGCCAACAATCCGCTTGCGCTCATTGAGCAATTTGAAAAACGACGTCAATGTTGCCGGGCCGATGTCATTGAGTCCAATCTCCGGAACCAACTTGGTGAATGTCAAAAACACTTCGCTGTATCCGCGTAATGTTTCCGGCCTCAATTTTCTTGCATATTCGCACTCCCACAAAAATTCCTGAAACAGCTTTTGAGTTTCTTGCATCCATTTATTGTGATGCAGTCAACTACCATTCGACAGGGGGCATTTTTTTCGGCAAATTTTGCCTCCTGTGTTGCACCCGATGAATTCCATACAATGAGAAGATGGATCATATACCGCAAACAACAACTTTCACCCCGATCGGCTATACCACATTCCGCAACCAAAACCAACCCTTTGGCATCAAACTCCAAGACCGTTTTTCGCATATCTATAGCATTGGCAAAACCGGCAGCGGCAAAACCACCCTGCTGTTGAACATGGCGCTCGATGATATTATCAAAGGCTACGGAGTTGCGCTCATTGAGCCGCACGGCGACGCGTGCAAGGCGCTATTGGAACGGATTCCGATTGACCGGATGCAAGATGTGGTGTACTTCGACACCACCGATCCCCGAGAAGCCTTAGGCTTTAACCCGCTCCACGGTGTGCCGGTGGACGAACGGCATGTGGTAGCTTCCGAAATTGTCCTCTCATTCAAGAAGATATGGGCAGACAGCTGGGGGCCGAGATTGGAGTATATTTTGCGCTATACTATTTTGACCCTGCTGGAATATCCAACAGCTACGCTGTTGGATATTCAGCCGCTGCTATTGGATAAGGGGTTTAGAAACCTGGTATTGCAATACACAGATAACGGGCCGATACTTTCATTCTGGCACAATGAATTTGATACCTATCCGCCAAGCCTGAAAACGGAAATTATCATGCCCATACTGAACAAGGCCGGCGTATTCGGAGCCAATACCATCCTGAAACGCATTGTCGGCCAACAAAAGGGCATATCCGTTGAGGAAATTATGAATAGTGGCAAGATTCTGATCTGTAACCTGTCGAAAGGAATTATCGGAGAAGATGTCTCACAAATACTTGGCAGTCTACTAACCACCGCTATTCAAACGGCCGCCATGCGGAGAGCGAAACTACCGGAAGACAAACGGCTGCCTTATATGGTATATATCGACGAATGCCATGCATTTATTACCACTTCGTTTGCAAGCATGTTAAGTGAAGTTCGCAAATATAAAGTCGGACTGTATTTGACTCATCAGTACATGGAGCAGTTGCCGGAACAAGTACTAAGCGGTCTATTAGGCAATGTCGGTACTATTATTTGCTTTCGCCTTGGGACTACTGATGCAAAGGTTATGGCAGAAGAGTTTTATCCGGTATTTAACGTTGATGATTTTTTGAACCTACCGAGATTTCACATTTATTTGAAACTCTTGATCGACGGAGTAGGGAGTAGGGGGTTTAGTGCTCAAGTGCCGTTTCAGTAAAAATTAACATTATTTGATTTTTTTAGCCATTGATTATAAATATGTTAGCGTTACTATTTAATCAAATTTAAACATAAATGTAAAAACGGTAGTTACTGTCGTTCAGCAACTACCGTTTGAATTTAAATTACACTAGTTGTAATTACACTGAAATTATTATCATTTTCATGCCTTTACGATTTACTTTCCAATTTTATTAACAAATTTGGTATTAATGTTTCACTAAATCCTGCTACCACTGCAAATAGTATATATCCAAACAAACGATTTGACAATTGGTTTATTGCACCAAAAACAAAGTTACTATTTATGGCAAAATAAACAACGAATGCTGCAAATATAGAGATAAAGATTCTTTCAACTGCGTATATTCTAAACATATTG
>JABDGE010000196.1 GCA_013286235.1 Bacteroidota bacterium | reverse complement strand
ATAGGCACATATAGAGATGAATAGGCCGATGAAGGTAAATAGAATGATTTTCATGTGTGTGGCTTTATTGGTTTGTCAATTGCGGGGTTGTTAAGTGTAAATATAAGGCGGTTTGCATTAAAGTGCATTTTTATTATCATTGTATTGCAAAACCTTTCCCAATCGATGGATATGCCTAAGCTTAAAATGATTCTCTACCGCATATGCCTGTGCGTTATTATAATTTGGCTGTTGGCTGTTGCGATATGGGAGTACCAGATTGATAACCATTTCGGCGAGATAGTTTTGCCGTTATTAGCTTTGTTGATTACCTGGCAAACAATAAGAAGCTGGCATAAGACTAATTGGGGCTGGGTGGCTAATTTGGCAATTTGTATTGTATGTGCTTGTTTCGGTATCCTGCGCATAGAATATAACGATCATCAGAATAAATTGCGGCTCGACAAGTTTGGGCCTGTCTTAAATGCGCAGCGCGCTAAACTCGGAATTCCAGTCATTCCGGTTAATTGGCAGCCAGTTGACTATAGCAGGCGTGACGCAGAATGGCGTGCAAAAGACAGCGCTATCGGGCATCAAAGCAAATTAATTTTCCTGGACTCATTGCTTCGGCTTGAATTCGAGGAGGATGACTATACCCTTAAGCGTGCAGGTAAAATTGACAGAGATATTTCCATCAGAACCCATTACTCAAAATCCGGAAGCGTCGATTCAACGGACTATAAATATGAAGCGGGGATGAACAATAAAACCATTTCGCGCACGCAGGCGGACAGCATTTTTAACGTGGAAAAGATTCAGAAGGATTATTGAGTGAAGGGCTTTTCGTGCGGGTGTCGCGTTGGTCAAGGTGATTGTGTAATTTAGTCGCAGAGGACAGGCATAGTCGTTCGAAGGCACGGACTTCGAACATCTTGCGCTTAGGTAATGTAGCCGCAGACTATGAGCGTAGTCATACGAAGTCAGAGAGCTCGTCCATCGGGATTGGATCTAACGACTTGTTAATGTGCCGTACTTTGTATAAAAGTCTTCAATGTCTTTAATTCCAATATCATATAGACTGAGGTGATATGAGTCTAAACTATCTGAATTAGAATAGGTCTTTGCTTGGAATTGATTTTGTTCTATCTTATTAGAATTAAGGAAGTCCACTTCCCAATATTCGGTGTGGCTATTGTTTTCGATATCCAGGTAAGAGATTTTCAAGTAGGTTTTCAAATCGATTTTGAATGTCTCACGATCCGGTTTATCTACCATTCCTGCACCTTGAAGCTTGTAAAGTCGAAAATTATTTAAGTACGCAATCGTTCCCAAAAGTTTCCCAGTGTGATTATTAGTATAATGAATCCCGCTGTACCAATCGTTAATTTGAACTTTGAAATTGGTGTAACCCTGACAATGAGGGCAGGTCTGATCGATATCTAGAAATGTATAGATGTTACAGTTGAAATTACTGAGCCTTTCCCCATCATTGTCAATTTCTAAATTATATGTGTCGAAGAAATCAGAATCTTTAAGTTTTTGAGGAATCATAACGATTTTTAAAGCAGGCAACGATTTTAACTCATTTAGATTATGCTCTTGTTTAGATATTTTTAATGAATACCAAGAGATTGCAAAGGCCATCAACCCCAGTAATACATTTTGAAAGACATCAAAAAATATCTTATTATAAGTTAACCAGTTGCGAAATGAAACAAATATTTGGGCGAAGCGTGTCATTATATACGAATATACTTTTTCAATTTAGGGTCGGCTATCCGGCGGGTACGTATTTCCGACTCATAACCTGCTTGGATACCCCAAAAGGGCGGGTTGTTTTTTGAAAATGGTTACTTTATAAACGGCCGGCTCCAAATGCACTCCCAATTTTTGGGGATGGAATGGATTTGGAATTTTCCAGACTTTGGGGCGTATAGAAAGAATATCAAAAACATAGTAGATATAATAATTTTTCAAGTCCTTGGCTTTGTCTAACTCCGGCTTCGAAAGATAAAAGGCGGCATGGCCAGAAGACGCGGTGGTTGATTTGACCTCAATATGTTTATCGTCACCATTGAGTTCCCTTGAAAATACATCATAACCAAGACCATCCTTAGTTTCAGCCACCCACTCTACTTGTGCTGCCAACCCCGGATAGCCTAAAGTGTTAAGGTCGCGTCGCTCCATCATGGCCACGATTTGTTCGCCACGGTCTCCTACGGCTTTGTTACGAATGTTTTTCTTCAAATAATCTGTCTTCAGACCGGAAATTGTAACGACGGGAACTCTTTTGCCAGGAATATGAGTTGCGTCAATTTCCTGCTCGACAAAATAGGGGTCTATTAAGGCGAGGTCAGGGAATTCCGGTACACGTTGTTCTTCGTCTTTAATGGCTGTTTTTTCATAATAGTGAGTGTACAACTCATCATTAAGAAACATCGCGAATTTCATCAACGTCCAACTGCGCATTACGCTGTCGTTGTTTTTGAAAACTATTAATCGCTGTTGTTTTATAATAGCTGGTTCCCCAAGGCTGTCTATATCATCAAGGTTAAAATATCGCAAGATATCATCCAGGTAGTCAGCGGCGTAAATGCTTAGGTAGGTTTGCGGGAAATAAGTTGCCAGCAATTTGCCTTTAAATTTGTCGGCGATCATGCTTTGTGCAATCGCCGCATGATCTTGGGCCGCACCGGCAGCAATTAATGCAATAATTTCGTGCCTAATTTTTTCAAAGGCTGCAGGCAGATTGCTCCCATAACGTTTGGTATATCGGTATCTTACTTCCTTATCCTTTCCATGTGTGCCGTACCACGCACCATATTGAAAAGCCGGGCTTCCTGCTATACGCCCAAAGGAAGCCAACTTTTTTTCCATCCAGTAACAAAATGTTTCAACGTGATTTATTCCATGCCGTCCCAGCACATAATCTTCCACAGGCATATTTGGTATAGCCCGGCGCGGGAAAGAATTATTGAATTCAACCAATAATCGATCTATATTTTCTGTCCTTTGCGGGTCAAATCTGGACAGGAATAGTAATTTCTTTTCGTGTAAATATTCGACTTTCATAGTAAGGTTTAAAGATCGAAAGGTATTAATTAGCAACGAAATTTTCACCAATTAAAATTTCAAAACCAAATTTCTGCAAAAGCCGTACGAAAGGGCAATACCGTCAACGCAATTTCAACTGTAGAAATTTCTTGGCTAAACAAAAAACCAACCTCCCATCTCGGACGAGTATGCAGCGCAGGCCAAAAGCGTAGGCTCGGACGCCAATGATAAGTGACAAACGATGCAGACACTCAGGTTAACTATTTTTATTAATTCTCAATTGTTGTGAAAAGTATATCAAGGTCAGCTTTGGTTTTTACCAGAATTTCACTAAAGCATTTATCGCAATATTTTTTGCAGTTACTAAAGGCACCACCTAATTGGGGGATTTCATAGCATTCTGTTCCTTTAGATATAGTGTCTTTACAACGATTGCATGCTGAGACTCTCAATACGGAACATTTTCGGGGAGCACCCAACGTTCCACCGATCAATGAAGGGGTTTTACCTTTCGGCTTGTTGCTTTTCATACTATCCAACCCCGCCGCCGCCCAAACCCCAACCGGTAAAATCTCCGGCATCGTTTTAGACGATGCCAAAAAACCGCTCGACGGGGCAACGGTGATCTTACTGGCCGCAAAAGATTCGGC
>JABDGE010000195.1 GCA_013286235.1 Bacteroidota bacterium | reverse complement strand
CGTTTGGGCGCAGTTTCTTTTTTTACAATTTTCCCTTCATCATCCCAATAAGCGTTTTTTGATATAAAACTTAACCGCCAGTCGTTTGCGTTTTTATTATAATAGGTTGCTATAACACCATCAACAAGGCCCGAAACGACATAATTATGCAAAAGATTACGTAGACCTACCCGGTTACGGGTAACCGATTTACCGTCCTGCAATTCAACCTCGTAAAAAATCAGCTCCTTGCCATCGGCAAGTGTTACATCGCCATATTTTATGATCTTTCTTGCATCTTCGGCCTGGCTGTCTGTAAGTTCTTCGGGTATCGGAGCCGCATAAAAATTGATAGTCGGAAATATTTGTTTTAAAACGTTTTTCCAACCGGCAGTTTGGTAATCATTCTTAAAAACTTCTTCTAAGGCCTGGTTGTCCATGTTTTAAGCTGAGAAAGATTCTGAAATAATTATAATTGGTTTAGGCTGTTCGATAACAGGCTCCTGTAATTCCTCTTCCTGCGCATTTTCAATGTGTGCTTGCGTTAACGGGTATCTTTTTAAAAGCTTAATTATGGCGTCAAGTTTTTCTGCGCGGTTAAAAGCAGATTTACTCATTTGCTTTACCAAAGCTATTATTTCCCTGTGCAATTTTTGAAAAACACCCCGGCGGATAGCTTCTATTGCAAAAATAACCAGTTCCCTTTCTTCTTCGTTAATGTCGGGAAAATCCTTAAATGTACTTAACTGGGTTACTGCCAAAGCTTCATTTGGCCCAAGCTTTATCCCTTTGGTTTCGGTTATCGTTTTTATTGCTGTGTCTTCCTCAAACGCCTTTATGGCTAAACTGACCTGTTCATGATGCAGGTTGTGGCGGGCAACGGCACGCTCACTAATTTCAGCCTTAAAAATGCGGGCGGCTTCCACAAAAGTCAGTTCCTCATAACTGCCGTCTGTATTTACATACGTAAAGCTATCCCGGCTCCTGTTTTTTAGAAATACGATAGTTGATTGAGCGCGCGATTTATCCTTCCTACCTGTCCGAGCCCTTTTGGGGATGTTTTTTATTCGCTTAAATTCATCCGCGTGGTCAGCCTTAAATTTACGGAGGTTTTCTAAAAGTATTTGGCGCTCATCTTTTTCTTCTTCAGGGATACGCTCGAACAAACCAAAAGTGCCGAATTCTTCATCGTTTGAATAGATTTGGCTATCCTCACCTAAAGCAGAATGAAATGCCTGGAGTTTTATATATGCTTTTTTATTTAGCTCTATCTCGTCATCTGTACGTTGTGTAGGAAAAAAATTGAAAATGTAAATTTTATCTGATGGGGTGCCTATCCGGTTTAACCTGCCGATACGCTGCATTAATCGCGTCGAGTTCCAGGGCACATCATAATTTACTATAACATTGGCCTGATGGAGGTTTACTCCTTCTGCAAGCACTTCGGTAGTAATGAGGATCGGAAATTCATTGCTTTTTTCGAGCAGGGGTATGTTAGCGTCAAAATTAGCCCGTATTATATCGGCTTTGTCACTTTGGTTGCTGCTGTCAATCGCTAATACGTTCCGGTGCTGCAGTAAGGAAAGTTTTTGGGCAAGATATTCCGTTGTCTCCTTTGATTCCGAGAAAACAACCAATTTCCCGTTGTCATTAAGCTCCGGGTTAAAAAATACCGTTTGAAGTTTACTAACAAATTCATCCAACTTAGGGTCATCCGTAATATTTTGCCACGCTTTATGTAGCTCTTTTAATAGTTCATAATCGTGATATATCCCCTTTATAAATGTTTCATCAAAATCATCAACGGCGTACGCTCTTATTAAATCCGGGCGGTCTTCAAGCATCGCTTCTAAAGTGGATTCATCCTCACTAAGTATGAATTCGTTGACTTTTAGCCTGGGCGCAATAAAAATCCGATCTGCCTCAATCATTCTTACCATCGCTTCATTGGCATCTAAAAACCTTTTTAAGGTTTTTTTAAATGCGTAAAAACTGCTGTCGATTCGCTTCACCATTAACGTTTTCATGATCTTAGCTAAAGAATCAGAGATATTGTCAGCCCTGGTGCCATATACCTCCTTTTTTATTTTTTCAGGAAGGTATTTAATAGCCTGATAGCGCATATAACATAACCCGATTTTCCCCCCTTTTAATATCCTTAAGGTGCTGTCATATAAATTGTCAAGGTTGTTATCCAATTGATATAAGACCTGTTTCGGCGGAATAATATCAGGAAAGGTCAAGCTTTGCCCGGTAATATCTTTCCAATAGGTGTCTGAATCTCTTATATCTGTACGGGTCCGGCGAACGATAAGCGGCTCCAGAACCTTTGTCCTGATCTTATCATAAATTTCCTTTATTCCCTTTGCCAGATTTTCTTTACTGATTAATTTATCCTTCCGTAGTTTGTCGTATTTCTCAATTAGTGGTCTGAAAAAATGCTGAATATTTCCAATATCAAGATTCGATACTTTGGAATCTAAAAACAGGTACAATTGGTTTCTTATGTCGGAAGGCCGGTTATTTAATGGCGTCGCCGTTACCAATATTACTTTCTTCTCAAAATTCCCATCAATGCCAGCCCTTTTCCTTGGTGTTTTACAAAGCTTTTGTAGGTCGTTGAACATTTCCGATTCGTCACTTCTGAACTTATGGGCTTCGTCAACGATTATCAGATCATAGTCCTCTGGGTGCTTAACTTTATGCAAAGAGCCGTTAGATATAAAATCAACATTCGGGATTTCAAAATCTCGGACTGTTTTAGTCCATGATGGCTTTAACGCAGGGGGATGAACCACTAGTGTTTTGGTACGGTAGCCATTTGTAAAATAGAACTTTTTTGCAATAATTGTGGCAATAATGGTTTTACCAAGACCCACGACATCCGCAAGTATAAAACCATTGTACTTTGTAAGTTTATTAAAGCCATCATTAACTGCGTCAACCTGGTAAGCTAACTTACGGTAGCCTTTTGGTAAATCGGTAACTGATTCCGGGTCGTAGTCAATGCTTTTATCAAAATAATCGATCAGAAACTTGATATAAATGTCGTGGGGCGAATAGTCGCCGCTGATGTAGGTTTGTTTCGGTATCTGCTGAACAAATTCTTCGGTGATATTGACACCCTCCAACCAAAGTCGTTCAAACGTTTCGTGGGCAAATTTAATATCATCATGATCCCGTAACTCAACATTAAACTCAAAATTTCGCTCCAGCCCGTTTTCTGTTAAATTACTTGAGCCAGTGATGACAGACCCCCAGCCGGCATGTTCATGTTCATGCTGTTGTCGAAAAATGTAGATTTTGGCATGAAGCTGTGTAGACGGGTGTATCTTGATTTGCAACTTGCCCGATGAAATGTCGTTAATAAATGCATCGATACCATCTTCCACATCCTTTTTGTAATCCGAGTCCTGTATATCGTTAACTGCTTTTTTTAAAAATTCTTCTCTGGCCGTGTCCGCATTGAAATTTATTTCTAGTCCCCTGTTGATGGCCTTTTTTGCCCCGGCTATCTAAATCAATCCCAACTAATATCCTGATCTCGGCCACATCATCAAGAAACTTCCTGATTCTAAAATAACCGGAGGAGTAAAAATAACCGACTAAAATATCCAGATAGTAAACTTTAGAATACTTGAATATTCCTTCGAATTTATTAAAAAGCGTGTTTTGGTCAGTATTGGTAAAGAACTTAGTGGACATTAAAAAATCGAGTTAACAATAAGGCTTAAAATTAGATTTAAAATTATGA
>JABDGE010000194.1 GCA_013286235.1 Bacteroidota bacterium | reverse complement strand
CCCCCCATGCCCGAAGCTATGCGGAATGACCTGTCGGGCCTGGAGAAACAGGCCGAATTTCAGCCATTTCGACCCAAAGTGAAAATAAAAGATGGCGACAAAGTGCTCCGGCGGTTCGATGGGACGGAAGCGATAATTACCCAACCTGATTATTTCGACATACTAAAATATAAGTGGTTAAGTGGTCACAAAAATACGGCGCTGACCGAGCCCATGAGCGTAGTGCTGACGCGGAGCCGCGCTAAAACCTATTTCGGGGACCTGCCACCCGCCCAAATGATCGGCAAAACCGTCATTTACAATGATTCGCTTATGGTGCGGGTAACCGGCATTTTGCAGGACTGGAATAAAAATTCGGATTTTAATTTTTCTGATTTTATTTCATTCAGCACCATTAAGAGCAGCTTTTTAAAACACCAGTTTCCCCAGGATAAATGGGACATGATGACCGGTGTGCAGGAATTGGTAAAGCTGCCCGTGGGCGTCAAGCCGTCGCAAATAGACGCCCAATTCCCATCGTTCGTAAAAAAATATTTCGGTGTCAACCCAAATACCCACGCACAGCTGCAGCCATTTACCGGTATTCATTTTCATAAAGAATATGGCGGAAACGGGAATAAAGCCGATCTGCGGGTGTTGTATATACTTTCGGCAGTGGCGCTGTTCATCTTATTGATCGCGGCAATCAATTTTATCAATTTATCTACCGCGCAATCCATACAGCGCACAAAAGACATCGGCATACTGAAGGTGTTGGGCAGTGGAAAAATTACCATCCTGTTCCAATTTTTAACCGAGACATTTATCCTGGCCCTAATGGCCGTAACCATAGCCCTTATTGCCATAAAGCCCTTATTGAATTTATTTGCCGCATATATCCCGCAGGGTGTTCAATTTCATTTTACCGATTATACCAACTGGATATTTTTGGCCGGCATCGCCATTTTTACCACCCTGCTTGCCGGTTTTTACCCGGCAAGGCTACTAACGGCCTTTAAGCCGGTGAGTAGCCTGAAAGGTAAAGTAAGCGAGCGGGCGGATAATAAAGCCTACCTGCGCAAAAGCCTTATCATTTTCCAGTTTACTATATCGCTTCTTTTTATCATCGGCACCCTAACTATCGGCAACCAGATCAGCTACATGCAAAACAAGGACCTGGGTATTAAAACAAATAATATTATTACACTGCGAATGGTGTTCAGCAACCAGCCGGGTAAAGCAAAGGTGCTTGCCGAACAGGTAAAACAATTGCCGGGTGTAGAAGAGGTTATAACGGAGGGCTTGCCACCGGTTAGTGGCGGCCATATGGGTGACCCTATACGACTACATGGGCCCCTTGATTGGTCCATGGACAGTTACACCTATCCAGGCGACGAGCATTTTGTGCCGTTTTACCACATGAAAATAGTTGCCGGCCGCAATTTGCTGCACAGCGACAGCGCAAGGGAATACCTCATCAATGAAACCGCGGCAAAGGCGCTCGGTTTCAGGGATCCAAAAGATGCAGTCGGTAAACTTTTGTTGTGGGGCCCCCGAAGCAAAGGATACCCCATAGCCGGTGTAGTAGCCGATTTTTACCAAACTTCATTCTACCAGCAAATTATTCCCTGCGTCATCCTGAACGTACCGGAAAGGCAAATGGGCGTAGCTTTAAAGCTGACACCGGCTGAATTCCAAAAAGGCGATCTCCCGCTGCTGATAAACCGTATCGCGAAGGAATGGAAGAAAGTTTACCCCGAGGAGCCCTTTGACTATTCCTTCCTGGGCGATTCTATTGAGAAAATGTACGAAAGTGAACAACAAACGGCCTGGCTCATGCGGACTGCCACGCTGATAACCATTTTTATATCGTGCATGGGTTTGTTCGGCCTGGCAATGTTTACCACCGAAAGAAGGACCAAAGAGATCAGCATCAGGAAAGTGATGGGTGCCAGCGTAGCTGATATATTAACCATGCTGAATAGGGAAGTTGTTGTACTGATCGCTATCTCACTGCTGCTTGCATCGCCCATTGCGTGGTTCTTTATTCATCAATGGCTGCAGAATTTCGCCTACCATACCAGCCTAAGCTTATGGGTGTTTATATTGGCGGGTGCAGGCGCTATGTTGATAGCATTGGCAACTATCAGTTTCCGAACGATCAGATCTGCTACGGCAAATCCGGTAGAAGGTTTGAGGAATGAATAATTGCTGAATACGGGGTTGTGTTTGGCGTAACTGGATTATGGATGGTAAATGTCCCGATAAGAAGTTAAACCAAATTCCTTTGTTTATAATACAAATAAAATTTTGAGCGTCCACGCCAGCGTAACAATTTTCTATGATAGAGCGGCGAATTGCCGGAACTTTTATTTGTTTTTAGATGTGTTTATTTTTTATAATTTTTCTATTTCTTCAATAGAAAGTTTGGTTGTTTTAGCAATAAAGTCAATTGCTAAGCCCTCTTTTTTGAGTTCGCGGGCGATAGTTATTGCTTCTTCTAATTTGCCTTCCAATTTGCCTTCCAATTTGCCTTCTTTTTTAGCATTATCCAACAAAAATTCTTCTATGCCCATGGTAGTGCTCCCTCCTGTTAAAATACTGATCTGTTGTCCAAATTTAGTCATCATTTCCGGGTTTTCAAAATGGATGTAGTACTTCAAAAAAGTCATCACTTTGCTGATCTTGTCTTTTGACATTTTTTTGCTCAACAGGCGCTTAGCCAGATCATAGGCATTATCGAACAGCTGCTGGTCTCCCAAGGCAGGGCGGGCAAGAGCCAGCTTAGCTGATAATACGGCCATCGCGAACGGATTATTGCTGGATTTGAGCGTTTCATCGTCCTGGTCTGTTATTTTGTAGGTGTTGTAGGCATAGTAAACCTTTGTGCCTAAAAATTCCCGTTCATAATATTTAGGATGGAAGCCCGGGGTTGTGTCTGCAAAAATGGCGAAAGCGGTTATGGGCTTGTCGTATTGGTCAAGAATCCGGTAATAGTACTGGAACATCCTTTTGGCAAAATCATGGTCTTTGTAGCTTTGCACTTCTACGTGGATCAATATCCATTCTTCTGTTCCCTGCTTGGTGAATACCCTAACCAGTTTGTCCACGTAGCGCGGGGCGTATTTGTCCTGTTCGGGCGGAAAGAGTTGCTCTAATTCTTTATCAAGATATTCGAAATTTTTTTCCAGGTCGAACAGTTGGTCTGCTTCGGGATAAAAGAAACGCAGAAAATCATCGAATAAATCCTCTAACGCGGCTTTCCACAATAGGTCGTTATGTTTCATGGTCTTTGGCTAAAGACCAAAAGTACTATTTACGATATAAATTGAGGCACCCCGAAAGCTGTCATATATACTCTTTTATATGATTGATATGGTGAAAATCGCCGGTTTTAGCAAAATTTCCCGATGCCAGAAGTCGGGAGGCCCGCGCCTGCGTCCGCCAGTGGGGTCTACCACCGGCCAGACGCCCAAACTCACCATAGCGCTGTGTTATAGTTCACACCGTCCGCTACCGCACACCCGCTATACCAATTCCGAACGAATTAGGAGTTTTAAAATCTTCGATAATAATCTGAAAATAAATAGCTTATAAGTATGGCACAATCTTAGCGGTAGCCGTTTTAAACATTACCGCGCCATGATCAAAAATTATTTACTCATCGCTGTCCGCAACCTTCAAAAAAACAAGGTATTCTCGTTTATCAACATCTTCGGCCTGGCTGTTGGTATGGCCGCGGGCCTGCTCATCATTCAATATGTAAG
>JABDGE010000193.1 GCA_013286235.1 Bacteroidota bacterium | reverse complement strand
TGTACGTGGCACAATGGGCGTCCGGCAAAGTTTATCCTTATAAATTCACCCGGGTATAATTATCCGTTCATTCTAACATACAACGACACGGGGGAACACGATGATAAAAAGCAGCTATAAGGGTTTTGCAGAAAACCTGTTATTGGTGTTGAATGTACTTGTCCTGTTCCTGGTGCTTTTTGGCGATAGCGTGGCGATACCCGTATGGCTGCAGCCGGTTGGCCGGATGCACCCGTTAATATTGCATTTCCCAATAGTCATCCTGCTCTTATTCGGTGTCCTGGAACTATTTCGTTTTCAGCCAGAACTGAGGGACAATGCGCTTTATAATGAAATAACTACCTGGGCGTTGCTTTCCGGGGCAATACTGGCGGGACTTACCGCGCTGATGGGCCTGTTCCTGTCGGAAGAACAGGGTTATGATGGGGATACCGTGCTATGGCATAAATGGCTGGGCGTAAGTGTGGTGTTCATTTCATCCGCCATCTACCTGTTTAGAAATGCCAAGTGGTACAACAGTAAAGTAGCCCGGCCGGCCGCGTTGGCGAGCATGCTTTGCCTTGTTGTTGCCGCCCACTACGGCGCCGATATCACCCACGGCGAAAACTTTGTGCTGGCCCCGGTATGGCATCCTGATAAAAAACTGGTGCCGATAGATAAAGCGCTCGTTTTTCGGGATGTGGTGGAACCGGTGTTTCAAAGCAAATGCAACAGCTGCCATAACCCCGACAAGACGAAGGGCGGCTTGATGCTGATAGATGAAAAATCGGTATTGAAAGGCGGCCGCGACGGAAAAATAATCGTACCGGGCCAGCCGCAGATCAGCCTGCTTTTGCAGCGCATCCACCTTCCTGATGGTGAAAAAAAACATATGCCGCCATCCGGGAAACCTCAATTGACGGCTGATGAAATGAACTTGCTTTACCAGTGGATACGCGAAAACGCTGAATTCAATAAAAAAGTGACAGACCTGCCGGGAACCGACTCGTTGAGGCAGGTAGCCGCGACGTTTTTAAAACCGGCTGAAGAAACTGAAGAGCAATATGATTTTGCAGCTGCCGACGATAAACTGATCAAAAAGTTGAACAACAATTACCGGGTGATCTACCCCGTCGCGCAAGGCTCGCCGGCTTTGGGAGTCGACATTTATAACAGCAGTTCGTACCGGCCGGGTGTGCTGGAGGAATTAAGCAGCATTAAAAAACAGGTCATCTCTCTCGACCTGGATAAGATGCCGGTAAAGGATGCGGAATTAAAAACCATTGCGAAATTTGAAAACCTGAGGACCCTAAACCTTAACTTTACCGATATAAGCGGCACGACGTTAAGCCAACTGGCTAACCTAAAGTATTTGCGAAGCTTATCCCTCGCCGGCACGAAGCTCGAAGCAAAGGCTGTTGAACAACTTACTTCGATAAAAAGTCTGAAAAAGGTCGCCATGTGGAATACCGGGTTACCAGTTGACGAAATTGCCTCCCTTCAAAAAGCCCACCCGGGTATTGAATTCATCACGGGCTTTAAAGATGATGGCAAGCCGATCAAGCTTAACGTGCCGCAGGTAAAAAACACCAGTTTTGTGTTTACCAAGCCTTTCCCGCTACTGATGAGTCACCCCATTAAGGGCGTGGAGATACGCTATACCGAAGACGGCACAGACCCCGACAGTATGAAATCGCTGCTTTATCAACCCGGCCAAATGATCAGCGGGAATACGAGTATCAAAGCGAAAGCGTACAAGGCCGGCTGGATTGGCAGCGACGTGGTCCAATTTGCGTTTTACAAAAGCCTGTACACGCCTGACAGTATCAGCTTTATCACGGCGCCCGATTCGAGATACACCGGCGACGGCCCAAAAACGCTGATCGATAAGGACCTGGGCGGCACAAACTTTACCAATGGCAAATGGATCGCATCACAAAAGGACCTCGCCGTTTACCTGCAGTTTAAGGAGCCTGTAAGGCTCCATACCATTACCTTAAATTGCATGCGGAACTTTGGCAGCCAGGTATTTTTGCCGGTAAGCATAGCGATTTGGGGAGGAACGGACTCAGAACACATGAAATTGCTAAGCACGGTCAAAACCCCGCACCCGCAGAAAAACGACCCATTTTTGATCAAAGGAATAGATTGCACATTGGGAACAGACAAAGCCGTCTCCTGTTTAAAAATTGTGGCCAGTCCGATGCAAAAGCTGCCATCCTGGGATCCTGTTAAAAAGCAATCGGGCTGGGTTTTTATGGATGAGATATTTCTTAATTGAGGGGGTAAAGTCAAATTCTGCGCATTTCCAACTTAAGAATTTCAACGGCTACGAATATTTATAGAAGATCGCAAAAATCCGACTGATTAATTTCACATAAAACAAAGTCACTTTTTAAGGGAAAACGTTAGCTTTAAGCTTTCTGCTTTTAGCCTTCAGCTTTTATAAACCATGCAAGACAAAAACACGTACGATGCCATTGTGGTAGGCTCTGGCATAAGTGGCGGATGGGCCGCCAAGGAACTTTGCGACCTCGGTTTGAAAACCCTGGTACTGGAGCGCGGCCGCAATGTGGAGCATATAAAGGACTATCCCACGGCGATGAAAAATCCCTGGGATTTCCAGCACCGCATGGAAGAACCCTTAAAAGTGAAGGAAGAAAACCCGGTGGTAAGTAAGTGCTATGCCTTTGGCGAGGATACCCAGCACTTTTTTGTAAAGGATAAAGAGCATCCCTATATACAGGAAAAACCTTTCGACTGGATACGGGGTTACCAGGTTGGCGGCAAATCCATCACCTGGGGGCGGGCCTGCCAGCGATGGAGCAACTTTGAGTTTTCGGCGCCCCAGCGGTATGGTTATGCCATCGACTGGCCCATCCGCTATGAAGATATTGCACCCTGGTACTCGCACGTGGAGATATTCGCCGGCATTTGCGGTGGCCGGGATGGCCTGGAAGCCCTGCCCGACGGCGAATACCTGCCTCCGTTTGAGATGAGCTGCGTGGAACAGGAAATTCAAAATAAAATTAAAGCGAACTATACCGACCGCCATATGGTGCGGACACGCTGGGCACAGCTGACCAAACCACAGGAGATACACAAACAACAGGGTCGTGTAGGCTGCCTGGCGCGCGACCTTTGTTACCGTGGATGCCCGTTCGGCGGGTATTTCAGTTCAGTATCTTCGACCCTCCCATGGGCAAAAAGGACGGGCAATTTGACCATCAGGCCCCACTCGGTGGTTCACTCGGTGATATACGACGACAAGAAAGGTAAAGCGACCGGTGTTAAAATAATCGACGCCGTAACCAAACAGGAGGAAGATTATTTTGCAAAAGTGATCTTTTTGAATGCCGCCTGTTTAAACACCAATCTCATCCTGTTGAACTCAAAATCAAACCGTTTTCCCAATGGCCTGGGCAACGACAACGGCCTTTTAGGCAAATACATGGCCTTTCAAAATTATCGGGCAAGCGTGGGAGGTATTATGGAGGGATTTGAAGACCGTTACTATTTTGGCCGTAATCCTACAAACCCTATTATTGCCAATTACCGCAACCTGCACAAGCAGGATACCGACTACATGGGCGGTTTCCTCACTTTTGTTTTCTCCGGCCGCAGCCCTGCTTACCGGGACGGGAAGGACGGCATCGGCGGCAATTACAAGGATTCGATAACTGAACCAGGGCCCTGGTATGCAGGGATGTTTATGCAGGGCGAAACCATCCCGAAGGAAACAAATCACGTTCGGTTAAGCAAAGACCAGGTTGACCCTTGGGGTATTC
>JABDGE010000192.1 GCA_013286235.1 Bacteroidota bacterium | reverse complement strand
ACTTCGGCGCATTTGTTGATATCGGCGTTCACCAGGATGGCCTTGTGCACCTGAGCCAAATTACCAACCGCTTTATCAGGGACGCCAACGAGGTTTTAAAAGTACACCAAAAGGTAGAGGTGACGGTTACCGGCGTAGATGCCGACCGAAAGCGGATTTCGTTGTCGATGAAGGAAAATGAAGCGAAACCCGAAAGACGGCCCGCGCCCCAGAAAAACCCGGGTCAAAGGCCTGCACCGAAACCGGTATATAATAAAAAGCCTGCTAATGATCCGGAAAGCGATCTGCAAACTAAACTGGCTGCCCTGAAAGACCGGTTCAAATAGGATAATGCAAAAAAAGCGATGGACTTACCGGCCCATCGCTTATTGTACAATGTATTTGAGTAAATCTATTCCAAAGTGATCTGCCTCCTGATGCTCTCTTCAAGCGAAATAAAGGTCTCTGTCCGCTGAATTCCTTTTACACCTTGTATCTGCTCATTCAGCACTTCGCGCAGATGGGTGGTGTCGTGGCATACAATTTTGGCAAAAATGCTATAGCTGCCCGTGGTGTAATGCAGCTCAACAATTTCCTTCACCGTCTTTAATTGCTTGACGGCTTCGTTGTACTGGGAGCCTTTTTCGAGGAAAATTCCAAGAAAAGCAGTGATGTCGTACCCTAATTTTTGTGGATCAACTTCCAAACTGGCGCCTTTTATTACACCCATTTCCTCCAACTTTTTCATCCTCACGTGTATAGTTCCGCCGGAAACGATCAACTCTTTAGCGATCTCGGTATAGGGAGTGGTCGCATTTTTCATTAATATCGATAAAATCTGTATGTCGAGATTATCAATTTCTAAATTTTGAGCTTTTCTGTGGGACATAAATTCGGAAAATAATATTTATTCACAAGAATAATTAAAAACTGATAAAAATACAAATATTCTATTGAAATATTTGCAACAAATAGATTGGTCTGTTAGATTTGTATCAAGTCATCAGGATAATTGGCTTGTTCTTTTACATAAAAACACAATGTTGGGTGGTGGAATTTTGGGCAGACACACCTCCTTGTCCCGGTGGTGAAGAGTTTGGGAAACTCCCTGCAAAGGGAATAACCACTTCGTGAAGGTTCGACCCCTTCCCCAACAGCGTCAATACGCAAGTCCTGAATCTAAATTCTCGGGACTTGCGTATTAAGACAAACAGAATGTAGGATGGTGAAATTTTTGGCAGACACACCTCCTTGTCGCGGTGGCGAAGATATATGGGAAACTCCTGCAAGGGAATAACCACTTCGTGAAGGTTCGACTCCTTCTCCTACAGCTCTTCTCATAATTTAGGTTTATAATTGGTTAGTAAAGGCCCCTGCCCATCAGGGGCTTTGCTTATATATAGGTTTTTTATTGCCTTTTTTGATTTAACCTGCACAACAGGACAAAGCTCTCACGATTTCACAGTATCTTAAATCCAACGCTTAAAGCAAAAAGATTCTGCCGCTGCCCGTAGTCGGGGTTAATATCAGTCAGGTTTCCCTCGTATCTAAGGTCGGCAGTAATGGCGCCAATATCAACGCCAACGCCGGCCTGGTAGCCAAGCGTACTGCTTCTATAATGCCCGAAATCATTATAGGCGTTGTTAAAATTTTGCGACAAACTTTCGCTGGTGCTCAAAACGGACGTGTAGATCGGTCCCGCCATGATCCTGAAGTTTAGGTTTTTAGGTCCGAACCTGGCGCCGACCAATACCGGCACATTAAGGTTGGTAAAATGAACATCTCCGCTATAGCTGTTGTCGCCCGACTCGAAGTGGCCGCCGGTACCGCTTAAATAAAGTTCTGGCTGTAAATAAAACGCGCCACCGATACGCGCAAACAACCCAGCCTGGTATCCCGCAACACTTGAGTTTTTTAGGTTATCGGTGTTAATCGTCGAGAAATTCACCCCGGCTTTTACGCCAAGGTCGAATTGGGCATTGGCACTGATGCATATCGCCATCAGCAACGCCGCGCTTAAAAGAATTTTTTTCATAGTCATAGAGTTTTGTTCACCTAAGGGCAAACGGGGTTAACTAATTATTATTTCATATAAACAATAGGCTTGCCAATTTTTTATCGGCATACCAACTGTATTTTTATATTTTTGCTTAAAAATTTATTTATGGCCGAGATTAGCATCAGCGATAAGGACTGGCAGCGCGTGAAAATTAAACTGCAAAGGAAATATAACCATCTGACCGACGAACAATTACTGTATTCACAGGGACAGGAGGAAAGTTTAATAAATAAATTGATGGAGCTGGTTAAGCGCGACAGGACCTACGTAATTTTTACCTTGAAAAAAGCGTTAGTAGACATTGACAACAACCGGCTGTAGTTGTCCGGTCGGCGCGAATTGTTGTAGTTTTTTGTAGATTTATATTTTAATGAGGATAATGATGAACAAGGTTAAGGTGTTATTTAAAAAATATAAAAAGCAGGTTCTTTTTTCGGGCACTATACTAATAGCGCTTTCAACATGGAGTTTTAAGGACGACCTGTTCCAGATCACCAAAAACCTGGACGTGTTTGCATCAGTTTACAAAGAGGTAAATATCAATTATGTAGACGATATTAACTCAGCGAAAATGATCAAGACCGGTGTGGACGCGATGCTCGATGGCCTCGACCCGTATACCGAGTTTGTACCTGAATCGGAAATTGAAGAATATAAATTACACTACGTAAGTACCCAATACGGCGGCATAGGCGCCGGCATATTCCTGCGGAACGAAAAGGTTTATGTCTCTGATGTTTTTGAAGGCTTCCCCGCGCAAAAATCCGATATCCGCCCTGGCGACCAGTTGCTTAAAATAAACGATGTCGACCTTACAGGGAAGGATAATGATCAGATTGGATTGCTGCTAAAAGGAGCTAAAGGCGCATCGATAAAACTTTTGATCAAACGCGACGGGGGTATTCAGCCTATCGAAAAGACCTTGGTCCGCGATGAGATCAAGCAGCCGAATGTTTCGTATTACGGAATGGTCGACGGCAATATGGGGTATATTAAGCTTGACAAGTTTTTGGAGAACTCAGGCGATGAGGTCACCAACGCGCTTGTGGAACTGAAAAAGAACAATCCGAATGGCATTATTCTCGACCTCCGGTCAAATGGCGGAGGCATATTGATGGAGGCTGTTAAGATTGTGAATTTGTTCGTGCCGAAAGACGTGGAGATCGTATCGCAGATCGGCAAAATAAAAGACAAGAACTTTACCTACAAAACAACCAACAGCCCCATTGCACCCGATCTTCCGCTGGTGGTACTGGTTAACAGCCACTCCGCTTCGGCTTCGGAAATTGTAGCAGGCTCGCTGCAGGATCTGGACCGCGCTGTCATTATTGGTCAGCGCAGCTATGGCAAGGGCCTTGTGCAGCAAACCTTTAATTTGCCTTATAATAGCCTGGTGAAGATAACCATCGCTAAATATTATGTTCCCTCAGGCCGTTGTATACAGGCCATCGACTATACCCATCGGAAAGACGATGGCAGCGTGGTGCGGGTAGCCGATTCATTGATACATGAATATAAAACTAAGGACGGCCGTTCGGTGTACGACGGCAGCGGCATTTATCCCGACGTTTTTATAAGCCAGGACCATTTCGCCGACATCACCGAAACACTGGTTAATAAATTGCTCGTTTTTGACTATGCCACCAGTTACCGAAACACCCACTCAACACTCGATAACCCCCGCACCTTTCGCTTATCGGATGCTGATTATGCAGATTTTGTAAAATTCCTCTCCGATAAAAATTACACCTACAATACTGAGTCGGAAAAAGTATTAGCCGACCTTAAAGCTGAAGCAACAAAAGAAAAACGATTTGGTGATATCCAGGCCGAGTAC
>JABDGE010000191.1 GCA_013286235.1 Bacteroidota bacterium | reverse complement strand
ATCGCGAAGGAGAGCGGCGGTTTATAGATTCTGATATCTCAAACATCTGCAAACCTGCTTTTTTTCCAATTTTATTCCTGGAATCCGCCACAAATATGTTTTGTTTTTATGGCGGATGCAAATTGGGTTTTGCTAAGCTTACACCAGGAGTTAGCGGAGCTTACACTGAGAGTTAGCTAACGAAATTTTACTGCGGGGCAAAATCTTAAATATGAGGCAGTTCCAGTCCGCAGGTCATAGTTTTTACCCAGTGGGAAATCTTATTTACTTTTACGGTTATATTTTTAGAACATGAAACTGAAACTTTTACTCCTTTTAACCGCCATCACCCTTGTAAATACACTGCAAGCCCAGGATTCTCTAATGCTCCGCAAAATTTATGATGAAGAACTCGTCAACGGCCAATGTTATCAAAACCTGCATTATTTGTGCAAAAATATAGGTGAACGTCTGAGCGGATCGCCCAGTGCGCAAAAAGCGGTCGACTGGGGGAAAAAACTCATGGAGAGCTATGGTTTCGACCGTGTTTTTTTGCAGCCGGTGATGGTGCCGCATTGGGTTAGGGGCGAAAAAGAAAAAGCGGAAATTATTGATGGCCATACCCGCATTCCGGTCGCGATCGCGGCGTTGGGTATGTCGGTTGCCACACCGGCAGAGAGCATCACGGCGGGGGTTATCGAAGTACACAGCTTAAAGCAACTCGACACGCTTGGCGAGGCAGGGATAAAAGGCAAGATCGTTTTTTTTAACCGGCCCTTTGATCCCCGGTTTATTGAAACGCTGTCAGCCTACGGAACAGCCGGCGACCAGCGATTCATGGGTCCTTCTGCAGCGGCCAAATATGGCGCAGCAGGGGTAATTGTACGATCGCTGACCGAGAGCCTTGATAATTATCCGCATACCGGCGCCACGCTGCACCTGGATAGCGGGAAAAATATACCGGCAGGAGCCATATCCACCATTGCGGCAAACCGGTTAAGCGCACTGCTTAAGCAAAAAGGCGATGCGATCAGGTTTTATTTCAAGCAAAGCTGCCGGCAGCTGCCCGATACCCTTTCCTATAATGTGGTTGCAGAGCTGAAAGGAACAGAAAACCCCGATAAGTTTATCATTGTCGGCGGACACCTCGACTCCTGGGACCTGGCCGAAGGGGCGCATGATGACGGCACCGGCGTAATGCAGTCGGTTGAGGCGCTTCGAATATTAAAGGCATTGGGTTATCATCCCAAAAACTCCATACGGGCTGTCTTCTTTATGAACGAAGAGAACGGCGACAGGGGCGGCTTAAAATACGCGGAACTGGCGGCCCAAAATAAAGAGGTGCATATTGCCGCCATTGAAACTGACCTTGGGGGTTTTACGCCCAGGGGTTTTGGTTTTGACGGCGTTTCCCCTGCCCTGCTACAAAGTATAAACCATAACTGGAAAAAACTGCTTGAGCCTTACGGGTCTGGCGAACTGGTTAGCGGTGGCGGCGGAACCGATATTGATCCACTGAAGGAGAAGACGCCGGGTGTGGTGCTCATCGGCTACCTGCCGGATTCGCAGCGCTATTTTGATGTGCATCACTCGGCCAATGATGTTTTTGAAAATGTCAACAAGCGGGAGTTGGAATTGGGGGCCGCGTCGATGGCTTCGCTGATTTATTTGATTGATCAGCATGGGTTTAATTAAAAGTGCTCCCTTCGCCGGTTCAAGCCCACTTGAATGCCAACAATTTAAGCGTCCCGCTTAAATTGCAAAACATTCTTCAATATGCTTCAGATCGGGCATATCGGGGAGAATTCATTATATTTTCATAAATTCATGGCCTGATGAAGCGCCCCTTTCCCTTTTTATTCAATTTATTTGTGACCCTTGTTTTGATTGCCTGCAGTTGCTCAAACTGCGCTGCCGGCACACCGGCCATACATAAAACAGCAACACCTGTTTGGGTAACGTCCGGTAAACCTTATGATAAAAAACCCCTGGCGCGGGATGTGGTCGACGGCGCTTATAGTGAACTTATTGAGGAAGAAGTAAATGTAGAAGAAAAGGCTACCTATAACCATTTCATCACCGACATCGTTTCGGAAGCAGGCGTGCAGGACAACTCTACTATTTCAGTAAGCTTTGATCCAATATTTCAACGGGTCGACTTTCACAAACTTATCGTATGGCGCAATAACAAGCCGCAGGACCGCCTGGATATTGCTGCCTTTAAAATGCTGCCCGAGGAAGATGAATTGGACCGGTTTATTTATAACGGCACTTATTCGGCCAAATTTATTTTAGCTGATATCCGCAAAGGGGATAAGATCGAGTATTCCTACACAGTGACAGGAGCGAACCCCATTTTTAACGATCAATTTTGCCGCACTATTTACCTCCAGGGTTCCGATCCAATCCTGCATCAGTATACCACGCTTTTGTTTTCATCCGCGAGAAAGCTGAACATGAGATCGTTTAACCTGCGCTCTCAACCTAAAATATCAGTGGTTAATGGCCTCACCAAGTACGAATGGGAAGACCTCAATGTGCCCGGGGTGGTTACCAACAAGTTTGAACCCGGTTGGGTGAATGATTATGCCCGCGTGCAGGTAAGCGAATTTAACACCTGGGCCGATGTAGTTAACTGGGGACTTTCAATCAACCCGCTGCAAACAAGCTTCGGGAGCGAGCTTGCAGACTCCGTTGCAGGTTTGAAAAAACAATTTGGGACCAACAAGGAGAAATATTTCAGAGCTGCGGTGACATTGGTGCAAAATGAAGTGAGATACATGGGCATTGAAACAGGCCCGTATTCACATAAAGCCAATTCACCCGCTAATGTATTTAAAAAGCGTTATGGCGATTGTAAGGATAAATCGCTTCTGCTCGCATCTATACTAAACTCCGGCGGGATTGAAGCGCACCTTGCCCTGATCAATACCGATCTGCAAAATCACCTGGCGGACTATATTCCATCGCCCATCTTATTTAACCATGCAGTGGTGGTTGCCTTTATCAACGGGAAACAGGTTTGGGTCGACGCTACCATTGCCAACCAGGGCGGTACGGGTACTAACCTATATTTTCCGCCTTACGGCATGGGACTGATCCTGAAAGCAGGAAACAGCAGTTTAACCACGATCGCCGAAACTAAAGCGGGCAAAATAAAATGCCGGGAACGATATGCCCTTACCGACGAATTTACGCCGGCAAAGTTTAGCGTGACAACTACTTATACCTTAAATGAGGCCGATGACATTCGCGATCATTTTGCAACCGAGGGCACCAGTAAAATAGAAAAGAGTTATCTGGACTATTACTCAAAAACTTACAGCAAAATTGAAGCCACCGATTCCCTTTTGATAAAGGATGACCTCGCTAAAAATGAACTCACAACTATTGAAAATTATAAGATCCCGGGCTTTTATAAGCTTGATACACTTAATCAAAAGTACAGCGCTGATTTATATGTGGATGACATCGCACAACAATTACCCAGCCTTAATGGCAAGGTAAAAACACCCGTGTCGGTAACTTATCCCTATTCCATTGACCACACCATCGAAGTAAATACACCCAACGGCTGGGACATTGCCGATAAGCACAACTCTATAAACAGGGATGCCTATCAATTCCGGTTCGATCAGACGGTTTCAGGCACCGACCTTTCATTGCGTTACCAGTTCGCTTATTTAAAGGACAATGTTCCTGCAAACGAGGTAGGCGACTTCGAAACGGACATTAAAGACCTGAAGGACGATAAACTTTCCTATAACTTCTTCTATATCCCGGACATTAAAAACGTACCATTCCAGTTGAACCATTGGATGCTGATCATTACTGTTATCGTTACTGGCATTTTCACTTTTGGCGGCCTGAAAGTCTACAGGTGGCAAACAAAAGAATTAAACTACTTTTCAAAAAGCGCGTTCCCTCCGTCTTTAGGCGGCTGGTTAATTGTGCTGGCAATTGTACT
>JABDGE010000190.1 GCA_013286235.1 Bacteroidota bacterium | reverse complement strand
GGGAATAAGAGGTACCATTGGCGGTACGGTGGGTGAGGGATTAACCCCATTAGATATCGTAAAGTTCACTTCGGCCTACGGAGCCTGGGCGGTAAAGAAAACGGGGTTGAAAAAGATTATCATCGGGCGCGATGCACGTATTTCCGGCAGCATGGTTAATAGCCTTGTTGTAGGCACGCTGCAAGGCCTGGGGATTGATGTTGTTGATTTAGGCCTTTCCACCACACCGACGGTCGAGATTGCCGTGCCTGCCGAAAAAGCGGCCGGCGGCATTATTCTCACCGCGAGCCACAATCCCAAGCAATGGAACGCGCTCAAGCTTTTAAATGCTGATGGGGAGTTTATCAGCGATGCCGATGGAAAAGAAGTGCTCGACATCGCCGAAAAAAGCGATTTTAAATATGCCGATGTAAACGACCTGGGAAAAGTGACTGCCGATTCGGACTATCTTCAGTTTCACATCGACAAAATACTTGCCCTGCCATTGGTGGATGCCGATGCCATCGCAGCGGCTGGTTTCAGGGTGGTAGTTGATGCAGTTAATTCCACCGGTGGTATATTTGTACCGGCCTTACTGCGCGCCCTCGGCGTAACGACCATTTATGAGTTGTTTTGCGAACCCGATGGCGTTTTCCCTCATAACCCCGAACCGCTGCCCGAAAACCTTACCGCACTTTCAAAAGAAGTATTGGCCAAGCGGGCTGATCTCGGCATAGCTGTCGACCCGGATGTGGACCGCCTTTGCTTTGTGTGCGAGGATGGCAACATGTTCGGCGAAGAATATACGCTGGTTGCGGTGGCTGATTATGTGTTAAAAAATACAAAGGGTAACACAGTATCAAACCTGTCGTCGACCCGCGCCCTGCGCGACGTGACCGAAAAGGCCGGTTGTGAGTACCATGCGGCGGCAGTAGGAGAGGTGAACGTGGTGAACAAGATGAAAGAGGTAAATGCTGTTATCGGCGGCGAAGGGAATGGCGGCGTTATATACCCCGAGTTGCATTACGGACGCGATGCTTTGGTGGGAATCGCCTTGTTTTTAACTCACCTGGCGAAGTTTGGAAAGGCGGCTTCACTGTTAAGAAGCACCTACCCTGGCTATTTTATATCTAAAAATAAAATCACGCTCACCCCGGAAATGGATATCGACGGGCTGTTATACGAGGTTGAACAGAAATATAAAAAACATCCCTATTCCACAATTGACGGATTGAAAATAGAATTTGACAAGGAATGGGTACATTTGCGCCGGTCAAACACCGAGCCCATCATCCGGATCTACTCCGAAGGTAATTCCGAAACCGTGGCGAATAACCTGGCCAACAAGATAATTGCTGATATAAAAGAGATTTTACAATAAAGCCCCCGCCGGCTACGGAACAAATAGAAGAATATGCGCGTTTACCTCGATAATGCAGCCACCACACCACTTGACCAGGATGTTTTGAAAGAGATGTATAAGGTGATGGAAAGTACTTACGGAAATCCCTCGTCGATACACGGCCATGGCCGCGAGGCCCGAACATTGATTGAGAAGTCGCGGAAAACCATTGCGCAGCTATTGCACACTTCCCCGGCTGAAATATTTTTTACCAGCGGCGGCACCGAAGCCGATAATACTGCCATCCGGTGTGGCATTATTGATAACCATATCAAACACGCGGTAACCAGCTGTTTGGAGCATCATGCCGTTATTCATACCCTGCAGGCAATGGAAAAAAATGGCCTGATCAAATTGAGTTTTGTGGATACCGACGGAAAGGGCAATATCGATTATGCCCAACTTGAAAGCCTGCTGCAAGGTGCGGATCGCACCTTTGTATCCCTCATGCACGCCAATAACGAGATCGGCACGATAACGGATATCGAAAGGGTGGGCAACATCTGCGAGCAATACAACGCAGTTTTCCATTGCGATACCGTTCAAACGCTTGGGCATTTCCCTCACGATCTGAGTAAGCTTAAATTGCATTTTATGGTATGCGCCGCCCATAAGCTGCACGGCCCAAAAGGCGTCGGCTTTTTGCATGTGAACCATAAGATCAAAATAAAGCCGATGATCTATGGCGGATCACAGGAGCGTAATATGCGTGGCGGCACTGAAAACCTTTATGGAATAGTAGGTTTGGCAAAAGCGCTGGAGATAGCTTATACGGAGATGGCACAGCATCGTCAGCACATCCAGGGACTGAAAAGCTATATGATCAACCAGTTGACCGAAAAGGTGCCAGGCATCAGCTTTAATGGCGAAATTGACCCCGACAAAAGCTTGTATACCGTATTGAATGTTTCGTTCCCCGAAATGGAAATGGCCGACATGTTATTATTTAACCTCGATATTGCGGGCATCTCCGCTTCCGGCGGCAGTGCATGCAGCTCCGGTTCGGATATCGGCTCGCACGTGCTCACCGCAATCGGGGCCAATCCGTCACGACCCGCCGTCCGCTTTTCGTTCTCCAAATTCAATACTAAGGACGAAATTGACTATGCCGTAGCCAAAGTTCGTGAGCTTTGCCCGGTTAACGCGTAAGTCCCCGTTTTTTACACATTCACCTTCCTGTCATAGCGAAGTCTAAAATAAAAGGCGTTATGTCCGCCAGCTGGCGGATAACTCTTAGAAGTGCATTTTAACCACAGAGATCGCAAAGAATGCACAGAGAAAAATGGACAAAGTGTTTAAGACTCTCCGGCCTCTGGTGCCTCCGTGTTCCGTGGTAAAACTTTTAGAATTTAGCAATACGGAAGGGCGTAGCGACAAAGCAACCCCGCGGTTGCACTGTTTATGCATTATCCCCAATGCAATTCCGGCAACGTCCCAAAATCATCCGCTTTTTCAAAACAATTTCCTTCTCGGCTCGTTTATTTAATTATAAATTAATAAACCTATGAAAGCGAATAAGCAAAATCCGAAAAAGAATCCAGAAAGACCGGAACACAACCGTCAGAATGAGATTCCTGAAAAGCGGCAATCAGAACAGGAGCAGTCCGGCTACCCGCACGAACGGGAGCAGGAGCAGCAACAAAGCGGGGCCGATACCTCCTATAGCGAACGCGTGGATGTTACCCCGCCAACGCCACGTGAGTTTCCTTCAGTTGGCAATGCGAAAACCAGTTTTGAGACCCGTAACCAGGGCCGCACTACCGCAAGGATGGTAGGCCATGAGCCCGGCACCGAAGGCATTTAGCCGCCCCCAAATTTTAAGAACTTAATTTTTTACACGGAAAGGTTATCTGTACGATAACCTTTCCGTTCATTTAATACAATACTATACTATGAACAGCTTTGATCCAAATCCTGTTAAAAAAACGCAGGATAATAACATCGACGCCTCCAAAATTAATAAAACCGACAAAAACGGTGCGTTTATTGACAAGGACGGTAGATCAAAAAACTACAAAGGCGGAAAAGATTCAGTAAACGGTCCCAACTTTGACATGGAAAGCCAAGCGGCCGATGGCGATACCGGGCAAAATGCCGGCGTTTTCAAATAACCGCCAAAACAAAAATGAGCACCATCTGATGCCCGTTTTTGTTTTATAGAGGGTTTAATAAATTTTGTCAGCCTTTCAATTCGCCACTTTAATTAGCCTTTGTCTTTTCGCTTTTCGCTTTGGTCTTTTCGCTTTCAGCTTAATTCCCCATCATCTTCAAAAACGACGACAGCTTCTCCTTCATTTCCCTTCGGTCGACGATAAAGTCCAGGAAACCATGCTCCTGTACGAATTCCGCGGTTTGAAAGCCTTTAGGAAGGTCTTTCTTGATCGTTTCTTTGATAACCCTTGGACCGGCAAAGCCGATCAGGGAGCCGGGCTCTGCAATGTTGATATCGCCCAGCATCGCGTATGATGCCGTTACACCGCCGGTAGTAGGGTCGGTTAGCAATGATATATAAGGTATTTTAGCCTGTGACAGTAAAGCGAGTTTGGCCGAAGTCTTGGCCATCTGCATCAGCGAAAAAGCGGCTTCCATCATACGCGCGCCCCCCGATTTTGATATCATCAGAAACGGGGCCCGGTGTTCGATGCTGTAATCAATACAGCGAGCTATTTTTTCACCGACAACTGATCCCATGGATCCGCCGATAAAAT
>JABDGE010000189.1 GCA_013286235.1 Bacteroidota bacterium | reverse complement strand
GTTTTGTCCAACTTATTCTTTTAGCAAATACTCTTTTGAATATATATCCTTTGCCGGGAATTTTGAAGCTATTCTCATCAAATACATACAAAAATCTTTCCCCAGCAATTCATAAACTTTAGCTCTTTTTACATAGCCGGCTATATATTTTTCTTCAAAAAATTTGGCATATTCTTCATGAAGTTTCCCTCCCGAAGCAATAATCTCCTTGACCTGTTTTCGTTTAGGGCTTTTTTCTGCCCCATGAAGATTCCAAATGCGCTATAATAGTTTGCGACAGCCAAGTTACCATTGATTTTACATGTCAGTTACATTCGTTTAATGGGCTCGAAAGAACCGTTCCATTAACCCGTCTTATTGAAAGTCAAAGCTTTGAAGTCGAAAGTCTGGAGAGTTTTGCTTTTGGTGCTTTTTAGCGTTGAGAAACAGGAATTAAATGGCAACAAAAAAACGACTACCAAACAAAGCAGCCGTAAACTGTATTATCTTGCGTAAGCAAAAAACAAACCCGATGGATCCTTTAACCCACCTGACCCTTGGCGCCTGTACAGGTGAACTTTTATTGGGCCGGAGATTTGGGAAAAGGGCGATGCTATTCGGCGCGTTGGCCGCCAATTTACCCGACGTGGATACTTTCGCGGGCTTATTTGTGCCGGGCGACGAGGCGCTGCTGCTTCACCGTGGTTTTACGCATTCCTTTTGCTTTGCCCTGCTGGCCGGATTGTTATTGGCTTATATTTTTAACAAATGGTATCCGCGGATAGGTTACGGCGCATTCGCCTTATTTTTTTGCGTGGAAATAGGCCTGCATGACCTGCTGGACACCTGCACCAGCTATGGAACAGGGCTGGCCGAACCGTTCAGTGATCACCGTTTTTCGTTTAACCTGCTTTTTGTGGTCGATCCGCTATTTACGATTTCGCTGTTGGTTGCAACGATTGTCCTTCTGATCCGAAAAAATGCCGGCGTGTCCCGCGCAAGATGGGCTGCGGGCGCCATAGCGATCTCCATGCTCTATGTTGGCCTTGCCTTGTTTTGTAAGTCGCGGCTGGATCCGGAAGCCACATTGACCACGCCTGCACCTTTCAATTGCTTCCTGTGGTATTGTGTGAAACAAACAGGAGACGGTTATTACACGGGTTACCAGTCGGTATTTGATAAAGAGCCGGTCAGCTACGAATATCATCCGCAAAACAGGCAGCTGCTCACCAGCCCCGAACCTTATTTGATGCGGTTTGCCGATAGGTATTATACCGTATCACAGGCCGGCGGACAGTTATATTTCAATGTCATCCGTTTTGGACAAATACAAGGCTGGCAAACAAAAGACGCGCCTTTTGTATTAAGTTATCCACTGGGTGCAAAGGGCGATGAGAATATGATCATACAAGATGAGAATATGATCATACAAAAAGGGCGGTTAACAGGCTGGAACAGCCAGTCGATAAGGTTATACCTGGAAAGGATCATGGGCCGATGATTTGGTATATTTTATTCGGTGCGGGGTACCTGTCATTGGTGGTCTTCGTTTGCCTGCGGATATTGTACGATATCAACTCGGCGAGCAAGGCATTCGCCTACTTGCTGGTGACCTTGCTGCTACCCGGCATCGGCATGGCCATTTATTTTGCGGTAGGCGCCAATTACCGCAAGAATAAGCTGTACAGCAAAAAAATACTTACAGATAATACACTACTGGCGGAGATCCGTGAAAAGATCGTGCACGAGTCGGAGAAGGCCTGGGAAACCGGGGAAACCGAAGTTAAGACCCATAAAGAACTTGCGCGGCTGCTACTGCATGATAATAGCCCGCTGACGGGAAATAATGAAGTGAAGCTGCTGCTCAACGGGGAAGAGAAATTTCCGGAAGTGATCGCCGCCCTGGAAGCCGCCCAGCATCATGTCCATATGGAGTATTATATTTTCGAAAATGATGGTATAGGTAACCAGATCAAGGATATCCTTATTAAAAAGGCGGCGGAAGGGGTGGAGGTACGTTTTATTTATGACGACTTTGGCAGTCGCGGCAT
Organism: Bacteroidota bacterium; assembly: GCA_013286235.1. Lineage (GTDB taxonomy): Bacteria > Bacteroidota > Bacteroidia > Sphingobacteriales > Sphingobacteriaceae > Mucilaginibacter. The sequence continues at coordinate 2,240 of JABDGE010000189.1, read as the reverse complement.
CCGCAAAGGCTTTGCGCGCGAACTGGTTGAAGGCGGGGTAGCGGCTTTTCCTTTTTATAAGATCTGGTTCATCGCTTTATCAAACCGCACCAATTACCGTAATCACCGGAAGATCATTGTCATCGATGGCTGTACTGCCTTTGTGGGCGGTATCAATGTCAGCGACCGTTATATCAACCCGACTAAACCTTATTGGCGCGATACCCACCTGATGATCAAAGGGCCGGGCGTATACTACCTGCAATATCTTTTTATATGCGACTGGAATTTTTGCAGCGGGAAAAAGCTGCCGGTTATTCCGGGATATTTTTGTTCAAAAAAGACAAAATCGAAGGCCATCGTTCAGATCGCCGCCAGCGGCCCCGACTCTGATACGCCGATGATCATGTACGCATTGCTGCAAACTATCAGCCTCGCTAAAGAGGAACTGCTGATCACCTCGCCCTATTTTATCCCCGGCGAAACGATCCTTGATGCCATCTGTGCGGCGGCAATCAGCGGTGTGAAGATTAAGCTGCTGGTTCCGCTAAAATCGGATTCAGCCCTTGTGAATGCGGCAGCAAAGTCGTATTACAACGAGGTACTGGATGCCGGTGTGGAGGTTTATTTGTACAAAAAAGGGTTCGTTCACGCTAAAACGGTGGTGGCAGATGGGCAGATGGCCATTATCGGCACGGCGAACATGGATCACCGGAGTTTTGAACTTAACTTTGAGGTGAATGCCATGGTTTACGATAGCGCCTTGGCGCAGAGATTAAAAAAGGCATTTGAAGATGACCTGGAACATGCGGTAAAAATTAACCCGCATGACTGGAGCAGGCGTACGTTGTTCCGCCAACTCCCCGAAAAGCTTTGCCGTCTTTTTTCGCCGTTGCTGTAGAATTAGTCCGAAAGTCCGGAAGTCCGGAAGTCCGGAAGACGTTGCGACTTAGGTCCGCCGGCAGGCGGATAACTTTAATTCTACAGAGTATGTGAGGCCGAGGGACTTAATCCGGTAATCCCTTCACCAGTTGCCAAACAGCAATTGATGGAGTTTTTCGAGCTGGCACACTTTGGTGGAGAACGGTTTTTGCAGTTCTTTAAGTATTTCCTCTTCTTTATAGCCCGTTCAAGCGTTTGCCTTTATTGTATAATCAACGTGCGGGACGTTGCGGGCGTTAGTTGCCAATTACCATTGATGTTGTCAATTCAGTACTTGCTGGTCCGATCGTTACGAAGATAGCTCCGTTTTTCCAAACAACATTGTTGTTATTATTATCGATGCCTAATGCATAAACATCATTATTATCGATAACCATCGTTATTAAGCGCGTGGCATTAGCAATGCTGACAAGCGTACCGCTTTTCCAATAAACACCCTGTGAACTTTGGGTGACGGCCGGGTTATTTGTATAACCACCGATATATATATCGTTGCCGCCAGAAGTAATGCAGGTTGGCATAAGTTGTTTATTAAGGCTATTAAAAACCCCATTTTTCCAATACCCGGTTGTTTGTGCACTATCAGGCATAGATCCTGCCACATAATTGTCGCTGCCCAACACGGTGATGCCCACCGTTGACGGGAAACTATTGCCAAGATAAATTCCTCCCGGACCAAAAAGTTGCAAATTTCCATTTGTCCACAACAAACCGTTGTTGTCGAAAGAACCCGCCGGGTTGGTGGTCCAATTTTCAACATATATCAGTCCCGATACCAGTACATTTGAACCGGAAACCGCCATGCCGGTTTCGTTCCAGACCATGATGTGCGCATTGTTAAATTGTTTTTTTATTGCATTTTGAAGGTTAACTTCTGTATTATTTACCCAGTAAGCAAGGTTACCAGCGCTATCCCAGCCCGATGTATAAACAGATGTACCGGTAATAGCTATATAATTAATGCCGCTTGAACCGGGTATGGATATAAAGGTTTTGTTTTTCCAATAGCCCGGCGCGCCGCCCGCCATATAAACATCGTTGCCTGACGTTACGATTGACAAAATTGCATTTGAACCTGCTGTCGTATCTGTGATCATATTGCTGCCAGGCTGGGCCAGGCTTACTTTCCAAAAAGTAGCAGCAGAATTCCAGGCCCCGCCCACATATAAGTATGGGCCGGTAGTCGATCCTGACCCTTTTGGGGCTATATTGGGTTTTTTACACCCGGTTGCGAGAGTGGCCAACAGGCTCAATGCATAAGCCAACCTCTTTAGACATTTACGTTCAATAGTCAAATTTCTCATAGCATAAGTCGTCAA
>JABDGE010000188.1:219-4363 GCA_013286235.1 Bacteroidota bacterium | reverse complement strand
ATCATTTGAATACTCCCAAAACATCGCTCCTGCCATCTTGTGTTTCTTCACATACCTGCACTTCTTTTTTACAGACCATTCGTCATCATAAGTAATGAACTGTCTTGTGTCTGCATTGAAGGCGTAGTCGGCCTTTGCATGCCTGTCGCGATAAACTTTGAAACCCGGCAGCTTTAATATGCTGTCTTTTATTGCCGTGTATCCGCCGGCGTGTGTGCTTTTGACGATACTGTCGCCAAGGATCTTATCACCAGGCGCCAATATGGACGAATGGCCATAAAACGCGATGCCAATCACCAGCTTGTCAGCCGGCACTCCTGCATTTTCGAACAGCTCGACGGATTCAGCGGCATTGTTGTGGGCCTCGTAGGCTTTCGATGCAGACAGGGCGGTATGGTGTGAGGCTATTCTGCCGCCTGAATAATCGTAGGTCATCAGGTTTATAAAATCGAGGTACTGCTGCGCGCTGCCCATATCGTTGTGGTCGACAAAGGACTTAAAACCACCAACTGCCGTGGTCAGGAGATATTTTTTGTGGGTGGTTTGCGCAAGGCTATCCGTTTGCCGGCGTAATTCTTTGAACAGGAGCACATAATTTTCCTTGTCTTCGGGGCGGTAAACGTTTCCCTCGAGGCCCTGCAGCGATGGGTATTCCCAATCGATATCAATTCCGTCGAGGTTGAACCTGCTGATAATTTCAACAGCGCTCGCCACGAACCGCTGCCGGGATGTATCGGTAAGCACCGCATCGGAAAATTTGCCGCTCCAGGTCCACCCTCCTATCGAGATCAATATTTTCAGGTTTGGATTTTGTTGTTTCAGCAGGTTTAATTTCCTGAAATTAACGGTGTCGGTTTTTTCGTTATGAAGCCATGCCCGGTTGTTTCTGACATCTACAAAGGCGTAATTAATGTGCGTGAGTTTTTTTGGCTGGATGATGTCGATGTTGACGAGCCCGCGGAAGCCACCCACATAGCCGATAATTACCTTGCCCTGCTGACCGAGCGCCCTACCCGGCCAAGCGGCAACTATCGCCCAGGCAAGGGCAATCGTAAAGACAGGGACCAATTGTCGTTTCATCCGGAGTTTTAATAGGATCAAATTTTCAGCCTCAGTCTTCTCTTTTCGAGGAAGCCGGTAATGAAGATGACTATAAAGCACGTTGCGAATGAGCGAAACATGCCGCCTGCGCCTTCATTATAAAAGTCGGGATTGCTTTGCGAGTATATGTAACTGAAGATCGTTAAAATGCCGACGATAGCAGCAGCAATAAAATAGGAGTTCCGTGTTTTCCCTGTTTCGAGAAAGCCCGTGATCAATATAAAAACAAATGCGATGGCGAATAGATCGGCTGAATCATAGATCGAATAGTCGGGACATATAATTTGTTTAATATAAAATATTGCCACCAAAAGATAAGGGATCAGGTAGCAGGTGAGCGTGCTGGTACCGGCCGGCTTGATAATCTTAAACCAGTTTTGTTTTCCTTTTACATCGATCAGCCAGATAAAGAACTCAAACAGGATCACACCGATGCCGGTACAGATCAATACCCAGGCAGGTGTAGCCCGGATCTTTGAAATGCCATCGGTATAGGGCCTGACGATAAATCCCAACGCAATCAGGCCCGCACCGATCAAAGCGAACGAAGGCCACACACTGCTGTAGCTGCCCTTGCTGATGAGCCGGGCGTAAAGTAGCGATATCACCACGCCGAACATCATTAAGGAATCGGAGTTGCCGTCGCCGACTACCGGTATATCAAAGTCGAACCATTTGCCGTGTACGCCGAGGTTGATCGCCACAAAAATGACGAGCGCTACCACCATAGCGGTGAAATTTCCTTTAAACACCAGGTAAACTGCCGAACAAACCAAATAAGCCCATCCGATGATGCCTAATATTCCCCACCACTCATGCCTCAGGCCTTTGGGGTGTTCGGGAGTGCCACCTTTATAAAGAAAAGCGAGTGTAATCAGTATGGCCACGCCGAGGCCCATTAAGGCGTATCTTTTTGCTTTTGCGAGGGTATCAGGGTAATCCAGCCAGATGAGGAAGAAACTTAGCGTAAGCAGGAGCTCCCAAACACCGAGCGGTAAAATGGCGTCGCGGCTGTAATCTTCCATGTTGACATGAAAGAACCCCATCACAATGAGCGCGAATGAACGCAGCAGGATATATATGGCGATAGACCCGAAAGAGTCACCTTTGCTGAGCCGGCGGTCAATCGCCAACGGAATAGACAAACCGGCTATAAATAAAAATAGCGGGAAAATAGTGTCGGCAAAATGCATGTTATCTTCCCAGCCTTTTACATGGTCGATCCAGGCGGGCACGTGTTTTACGCCGCTGAGGTCGTTTACGAATATCATAAAAAACATATTGACGGCACGTAACACGTCAATGGAAAGGAGGCGTTTGGGCGTTGCAATCATGAAGGGTTTAATTGAATTGTTGACAGCATTAAATATAATGGGTTATTTTTATTTGAAGTGTATTGTTTTTGATATATTTTAAAAAGGTTGGGGTGGTTTTTAAAGGTTTTATAACCAAATCATCCCAAAACTTCTTCCAAAACCTCATGGGAACGGACGTTGCCAAATCCTTCAATATGGAGGGTATAATAGTCCAGCAACTTTTGTATCAGGTGGCGGCGCTCATCGTTTCCCATTTTTAGTTGCGATATATTCTCAAAATTGCTTTGCAGCAAGGCCAAAAGGTTTTGGGTGTGAGGGGGTGAAAGGTATAAAATGCTACCCGGTTTACTGTTGCTGAACACGCCGTTTTTCAAATCGAAATAAGCAAAACCAGCGGCCAGGTTACGATCGGGGTAAAAACCGAGGTATTGCGTGAGCCGGACAAGGAAAAACAAATGGAAATTGGCCAGGCCTTCCGTTTGGTGATCGAGCCATTCAATCGCATTAGCGGTAAATTCGAACAAATGTTCGTCTGCCGACTGTTGCTTGACAGCCTTATATAAAACTTCATTTAAAAACATCGCGAGGCTGCTTTTGATCAAATCGTAGGGAATGCTTTGCAATACCGGCGAATTCTTAACCTCCTTCAATCGTTGTACGTTGGCAGCGCCTTTGTGATAGACCACCATTTCGAGCAGGTGAAGGGGCTGGAACATATTCCGGCTCATTTTGGCCCGGGGTTTACGGGCGCCGTTTACGATATAAGACTGCAGTCCGAATTTTTCGGTAAAGATCTGCACGATAATGCTGCTATCGCCGTATTCGGTGGTTTTAAATACTATGCCGCGTGTTTTGTGGAGCATTATCGAACTAAAAGTAAAAGCTTTGGTAGAAAAATGACAATACCGGTAAGTAAGGCGAATGCGGCGGCTATCACCACTGCACCTGCGCTCATATCTTTAATGCGGCCTGCCATCTCATTATAGCCGGGCGAAACCAGATCGGTGAGCGCCTCTATCATGGTATTAAAAATTTCGGTAACAAGCACTATCGCGATGCTTAAGGCTACCCAGAGCCATTCCAATGCTGAAATTTTCAGGAAATAACCGAGTACGATGGCCACTATCATAGCAACGAGGTGAATCCTGAAATTCAACTGTGTCCGGGTTGCATAAGCGACGCCCTTAAACGCGTAGCCAAAGCTTTTGATCAGTTTTTTCATCTATACTACAAATCTGCACATTTGAAATACATTGTCACAATCGGGGTGATAATATCGGGAACCGATGTTACAATATAGACGCCGTCAACATCCTGTCGGGTAAATACATTAAAATGATTTTATAAAGTATAGTCTAAAACCGTCCTGTTATAGGAGACTGGAGTCCTAAACTTTTTCGGTTTTTTTCTATAGACAGGGGGCTCCTCCGGAGCCAATAACAGGCCTTGTTTAAAATTCATTTGACTCTCTCCACCCTCCGGTTGGAGTGGAAGATTTCCATTTTTTTATAGCAGGCTCACGGGACCCAATTACAAACCTTTTGTAAATTTCTGATTCCTGAGGAGTCCCCTGTTTATAGAAAACCTACAACAACGGATCAGGGCTCCAGCGGAGCCTCCTGTAGCTAACTATTAAAGCCAGACCCTATTTTCCTTCTAACCTTTCAAATATCCAGAAAAAGTCCGGGACCGCAGGCAATACGCTTAGCCTCTTGCAGCATTTTTAC
>JABDGE010000188.1:0-209 GCA_013286235.1 Bacteroidota bacterium | reverse complement strand
GCCCGCTGTAAACATGTTTTGGAAAAGACTTGCTGATTTTATTTTAAAAAACCGCGTGCTTTTGCTGGTTACTATTGCCTTGTGCACTGTATTTATGGGCTACAAGGCCAGCCAGGTGCGCATCACGTTTAACGGCGGGAAAGTATTACCGGTGACGGATAGTGCATACATCCGGTATATGCAGTTTAAAAAGATATTCGGACAGGATG
>JABDGE010000187.1 GCA_013286235.1 Bacteroidota bacterium | reverse complement strand
TTAATTCGTGCGTTTGCTGCTTTTTGATGGATGTTTCTTCGGGATTAAGTACATCGGCCTTTATCTGCAATTGTTTTTCTTCGCCATCGTCATCCAGCATTCCGTGGATCGACATGGTATTCAATTTTTTTTTGCGGATAAAGTCGATACAATTATTGGTAGCCACCCTGAAAAGCCAGGTACTAAAGGCGTATTCAGGCTGGTATTTCTCTAACTTCTCAAAGGCTTTAGCAAACGTTTCAACGGTGAGGTCCATCGCATCCTCCTTGTTGTTCACCATTTTGAGCACCATAAAATAAATCGAATCCTTATACCGGTGCATCAGGTCGGCGTAGGCTTTCTGGTTCCCTTCGCGGGCTTTAACCACAAGATGAAAATCATTTTTTGCGTTCTCGGTAAAATTCGAATTTATTTCCATTTAGAAGTTTTTATAAAAGTTCCGATAAGGCCAAAAGTATTTAGGTAAAGATAGTAAACTATATCCCAAAATGGCAAATACCATACCAAATCCCTGCCATCTAAACGCTTAAATAACTTATTGTAAACCGTCACTTGTAAAATCAACCTAAACATAAACAAACCTAGCGCTAACAGTGGTTCAAAGTTGAAAATTAGGCTTAATGTTAATAAAATATAGAACAGGAAACCGCTTATCGCATCAATGCTCAGCATACGCCGGTGCCGCTTTTTATAAGTCCCCCCTACCCCAAAATGCCGTTTCTTTTGGCGGTACCAGGCGCTTAGCGACGTTTTTGCCTCGGTATAAACAAAGGCATCGGGGTTGATTTCGATCGCCACGTTATCGGGCGCGGCATTCTGGTTAACAAACAGGTCGTCATCGCCCGACAAAATATGCATGTGCGATGCAAAGCCCTTTGCGTTAAAAAATAAGGTTTTGGTATACGCCAGGTTTCGCCCGATACCCATGTAGGCATCCCCGTTGATGGCCGCTGAAAGATAGTTGATGGCCGTTTTTATGGTTTCGAACCTGACAAAATCGTTGAGCAACCCCGATGATTTCGTGTAGGGCGAATAGCCCAAAACGATTTGCGTGCTTCCTGTAAAATTAGCCGCCATACGGGTGATCCAATCCCTTGATGCAGGCCGGCAATCAGCATCAGTGAAGAGCATATATTCATTGGCTGCAGCCTTAATACCGAGCGTCAACGCAAACTTCTTTCCGGTTTTAAAGCGCACGTGCTCCGTAATAGTTACAATTTTGAGATGGGGATAGGTCAGTTTCAAACCCTCCAGCACCAAGTCCGAGTCGTCATACGAGCAATCGTTGATCACAACAACCTCAAAATCAGGATAATTTTGTTCTAAAATATCTGGAAGATTTTGGCTCAAATTCTGCGCCTCGTTACGCGCGCTGATGATGACCGAAACAGGAACGCTTGGCGGTGGCAGCTCATGCAGGGGCTGATACGTGTTAAGACTGCGCTGGTTGCCTACCAAAAAATAAAGCTGGGCGATAAAGCAAACCTGGAATAAAATGAACAGCGCCTCTTGTATATACGTTTCCAAAACAGGATTTTAACTAAAGGCGCAAAGTTGTTAATTTTTGTTGGATTGTTGCAGGGATGTTGGGAAGTTGGGGGGATGGGGGATGTTGTAATGTTGAAAAGTTGGAAGGTTGCGATGTTGAAAGGTTGGAAAATGACAGATTACGCCCGTACCGAATAAAAAATCTATCTTTAAGAATTGATTTTCCCTCTGCGTTCTCTGTGCGTCCTCCGTGCTCCGTGGTTAAATTCGCCGATATGTCATTCTTATTGTATTGTCCGAACTACGCAACCCTAAACTCATTCGGCGTAAAAGAAGTCTTCTTCTTAAAGAAATTGGAAAAATGCGCCAGATCATCAAATCCGAGCGTATAGGATATCTCGGAGATATTCCAATCCGTTTGTTTGAGCAAGATCTTAGCTTCCTGGATTACGCGGGACGCAATAATATCCGTCGTGGTGCGGCCCAGGCTTTCCTTTAATACCTTATTGAGGTGGTTAACATGCACCGCCAGCCTGTCTGCATAATCTTTGGCGGTCCGCAGGCCGAAGCGCTGCTGTGGCGAATCGACCGGGAATTGTCGTTCGAGCAACTCAATAAACAACGACGATATCCTTTCCGACGCATTTTGCGCGGAGCTGATTGCCGACATAGGCTGCAACTTTTGTCCGTAATGGATCAGTTCCATCACGAGGTTACGCAGCAGATCGTATTTATAAATATAATCGGTGCCGATCTCTCGCTGCATTTTACGGAAGATATATTCGAGCTCTGTTGTTTCTTCGGGCTTTAAGTGAAATATCGGCAGTTCACCCGGCCTGAAGATGGGCAGGTCATCCAACGCGACGGCAGCCTTGCTTTTGGAAAGAAAGTCGGCTGTAAATATGCAAAACATCCCCGCCTGGTTAGCATCGTAGGGCAGCCAATGATAGGGAATTTTAGGCGTAGCAAACAATAGGGCGTTTCCGTCGATCTCTACGACTTTGTCCGCATATTCGGCGCGGTTATGCCCTTGTATCAGGCTGATCTTGTAATAGTCCCGCCGGCTGTAGGGCATAGTCCGGCTGCCAGTTTTTTTATCAAACAGCTTTTCCGTCTCGAAAATATTGAAATGGCCGATTTCCTTGTTGATACCCTGCGGCAGTTTGGCCGAGGCGCTCTCATAAAAATCTTCTATCGAGGCAGTGGGAATTGTTGTCATCTTGTAAAAATCAAATATACAGAGATATTGCTCTACATGAGCGCTTACTGCAGAAAAGACACGGCAAATGGAAAATATTGTAATGTATTGCTATTAATTTACAAAAAATATAGCCGTTTTCAGCGTCTTTTCGCGCAGCTAAAAAAGGGTCGGCGAGCGAAGCAAGACCGGGTGAGTAAAGAATTGAAACTAATCTATGTTTTACACATTCATTCCACCCGACACTTCAATTCGTTGTCCGTTAACCCAACGCGATTCCTCCGAACACAAAAACGCAACCACGCTCCCAATATCTTCTGCTACACCCGGCCTGCCCAACGGCGTTATGCCACTGATAAACTTTTGCAGATTTTCATCGTTCCGTAAACGGCCTCCTCCAAAATCAGTCAGAATAGCGCCGGGAGCTATCGTGTTCGCCCTTATACCGCTAACGCCCAATTCTTTGGCCAGGTAACGCGTAAACACCTCAATGGCCCCCTTCATGGCTGCATATGCTGATGAACCGGGTACTGTCGTCCGGGTAAGGCCGGAAGATACGTTAACAATGCCCCCTCCGTCGTTCAATATGGGCAGCATTTTTTGGGTTATGAAGTAAACGCTTTTGAAATGAATATGGTAAAGTTCATCAAATTGTTCTTCACTCATGTCGGAAATGGCCGCATATCCGCCAATACCTGCGTTGTTGACTAAATAATCAAAATGCGTGGCGCCGAAAGTGTTTTTTAATATATCCTGCAGCTGCGTGGCAAACAAACTGGAGCCACTAATATCGGCGGTATTAAGTTGAAGTGCCACCGCTTTTCCGCCGGCTTGCTCAATTTGGCTTACTACCTCACTCGCTTCCTTGTCGCGGCTATGATAGGTTATAATCACATTCAATCCTTTTTCAGCGAGTCTTAGTGCCATATCCCTGCCCAAACCACGGCTCCCGCCGGTTACCAGGGCTATTTTTGTTTTGTTAACCATTTTGTCCATTTTTTTTATGGTGCAAAGATGGTGAGGATATGGGCTAGGGTGTTTGAAGATATCAATCCATTGTTTGTAAAATTCAAATAATGGTTGATTGAGTGAGCAGTTGAATTGAGTGAGTGGTTGGGCTCACGGCCGATGTTGCTGTTATCATCAACATCATGCACTCGCCCCTAAATTTTCTAATAATTTTACTTTACCAACTTTTCACACTTTCCGGCTAAATTTGCAGCCTTAATGAAATTTAACTTAACAGCGAAGGATCCGCATTCAAAAGCCAGGGCGGGCGAATTGATAACCGACCACGGCGCCATTCAAACGCCTATTTTTATGCCGGTGGGCACTGCCGGAACCGTAAAAGCCGTTCACCAGCGGGAACTGACCAAAGATATTAAGGCGCAGATCATCTTAGGCAATACTTACCATTTATATTTACGGCCCGGTCTGGATGTGCTGGAACAAGTCGGCGGCCTGCACAAATTTATCGGCTGGGACCAGCCGATACTGACCGATAGCGGCGGCTACCAGGTGTATTCACTTACCGACGTTCGGAAAATAAAAGAAGAAGGCGTAACCTTCCGCTCACATATTGATGGGTCAAAGCATTTGTTTACCCCGGAAAATGTGATGGATATCCAGCGGATCATCGGCGCGGACATCATCATGGCTTTCGATGAATGCACCCCCTACCCTTGTGAATATAACTACGCCCGGAAATCGATCGACATGACGCACCGCTGGCTAAAACGCTGCTGCGACCGCTTCGACAGCACGGAAGCTAAGTACGGCTACAGCCAGGCCTTATTCCCTATTG
>JABDGE010000186.1 GCA_013286235.1 Bacteroidota bacterium | reverse complement strand
GAAGACCTCAGCCACGTCATTGTGCTGGCGCCAAAGACCGAATCTGCTTATTATAACCGCGCGATTGCGCGCTTTGCCATACATCAAAATATTGAAGCGATTAACGACCTGAACCGGGCGATTGAGATAAACCCCGATTACGGCGATGCGCTGTATTACCGGGCTGCAATTAGCATGGGAATGAATGATTTTGTAGCCGCTATTCCGGACCTGGACAAGGCGATAGCGCAAAATATCAACCTGCCCTTTGCCTACTATATGCGCGGCTATGCCAACGTAGTAGCTAAAAGAAATACAGCCGCCATGGCCGACCTGGATAAGGCAATTGAACTGGGCCCTTCAAATGGGGCAGCTTACTTTACCCGCGGTAAACTTTATTTGACATTGAATAACAAAACCGCCGGTAAAGCCGACATTACGAAGGCTGCCGCTTTAGGAGATAAAGATGCGGTGTTTTACCTGAAAAACGCAGGCCAAAAGCACAAATCAGCTTCGCCGTCGAACAATTGGGTGGTTTGGAAGAAGTAGCGGGGGCTGGATGTGCGGATGTGTCCCGCACGTGCGGGATGCGAATGTGCAAATGCGTGGACATTCAGGTTGGGATTGCCAGATGCAACTCCAAAGCAATGGCATCGGCGTTTTTGGCATAATCGGCCCCCAAGGTTGACTTCTTTCCCGCCGTCCGTCTATACGTCAATTCATATCTTTGCCTTATTAATGCGAATAAAGAGTGAGGATATTAGCGGCAAGAATCAGGATAGAAAAATAAACGCCGGCTCATTTCATTTGCAGCTTTGCGGGGCACGAACGACTTAATTTATCTCGTTAACATTTTTTCTTAACGCTTGGCTCTTAACTTGGCTCTTGGTTCTTGACTCTTGGTTCTCGATCCGGATCATTAAATAAATAACAAATTTTAGCTATGTCATCAACTGTTGTTTCCACCGGCCAGCGTATTACGCCATTTTTATGGTTTGCCGCCCGGGCCGAAGAGGCGATAAAATTTTACGCCTCCGTGTTCTCCGACGCCGAGGTGCTTGGCATCAACCGGCTGCCTGCCGAGGCCCCCGGAAAAGAAGGGCGCATGGTTATGGCGACATTCAGGCTTAAGGGCCTGGAATTTATGGTGCTGGAAGGCGGCCCGATGTTTGAATTCACACCCGCAATATCCTTTTTTGTGCATTGCGAAACACAGGAGGAGGTTGACCACCTATGGGATGCGCTTGGCGAGGGAGGAAAAGATATTCAGTGCGGCTGGCTGACGGACAAATTCGGTATCACCTGGCAAATTATACCTGATGCGCTTAGCCGCCTGATGGGCGACCCAAACCGCGCAAAGGCAGCAGCGGTTCAGCAAGCGATGATGAAGATGGGAAAGATCATCATTGCTGATCTGGAGGAAGCCTACGAGAAAGGGTAGGGGCGGGGATTGACGTGCGGATGCGCCTTCGCTAAAGCTACGGCGCACGAAGTGTGCTGATGAGCGAATGCGGATGAAGAAATAAAAAATCGTAATTCGTAAATCGTAATTCGTAAATCAAACGTGCAGATTTTATTGATTTGACCATTGGGCAAATATTATGCACGCATAATAATTCAAGTCGTTTATTTCCGTATTTTTGTTGACGGAAATACCCTCCATGGAAGTCATCATCCCTTATAAAGCCAAAAACAAGATTCGTATTGTCACCGCTGCCTCGTTGTTTGACGGGCACGACGCCACCATCAACATCATGCGCAGGATTTTACAGTCCTCGGGCGCGGAAGTGATCCACCTGGGGCACAACCGTTCCGTTGATGAAGTGGTTAATTGCGCCATCCAGGAAGATGTGCAGGCCATTGCTCTCACCAGTTACCAGGGCGGCCACATGGAATATTTTAAATATATGTACGACCTGCTCCGGGAGCGCGGAGCCCCCCATATCAAGATATTTGGTGGGGGCGGCGGCGTATTTTTGCCGAATGAAATAGAAGAATTGCAAGCCTACGGGATAGCCCGCATTTACTCACCCGATGACGGACGTCATATGGGGCTGCAGGGAATGATCAACGATATACTGGAAAAATGTGATTATCCCACTGTCACCAAACTGAATGGCGAGCTAAAGCATTTGCCCGAAAGAGATCCAAAGGCTATAGCCACATTAATAACCCTGGCGGAAAATAACCCGGAATATTTTAAAGAGACCGGCCTCGGCGGCGCGGAAAAAAAGGGGAAGGGCAAGGTTATACCGGTTATCGGTATTACCGGTACAGGAGGGGCGGGTAAATCCTCGCTGGTAGATGAGGTGGTCCGGCGGTTCCTGGCACAAACGGATAAAACGCTCGCAATCATTTCTGTCGACCCATCCAAACGTAAAACCGGCGGGGCGCTTTTGGGCGACAGGATCAGGATGAATGCCATTAATAATCCACGGGTTTACATGCGGTCGCTGGCTACGAGGCAGGCTAACCTGGCCTTATCAAAGCACGTTCAGGAGGGCATCGCCATTTGTAAGGCTGCCGGCTACGATTTGATCATCGTTGAGACATCGGGCATTGGCCAGTCGGATACCATGATTACAGATTATTGTGATCTGTCCCTGTATGTAATGACACCCGAGTTTGGCGCGGCCACGCAGCTCGAAAAGATCGATATGCTGGATTTTGCCGACCTGGTGGCGCTCAACAAATTTGACAAACGCGGCGCCCTGGACGCCATGCGCGACGTGCGAAAGCAATACAAACGCAATCACCAGCTTTTTACAGCTAAAGACGAAGATGTCCCGGTATACGGCACCATGGCCTCGCAGTTTAACGATCCCGGCATGAATGCACTGTTCACTGCATTGATGAACGGTGTAATGGCAAAAACCGGCGTGGATTTGGGTGCTGCGAAAGGCGATGGACAAAAGGTAAAAGGGGGGGAGCAAGAAAAAACCTATATCATTCCGCCCGATAAGAATCGTTACCTGGCGGAGATTGTCGAGAACAGTAATGCCTATAACCAATGGGTGGATGCGCAGTGCGTTATTGCGCAGCAGTTGTTCCAATTGGATGGTGTGATGGCAATGCTGAAAGAGCGCGGCGTAGAGACCCTGCACCCTGCGGCTCCGCAACATTTTGCCTCTCTCGGAGAATTTGCGTCCCTGGAAGCCATCAAAAACAGCCTTGAGGAACGATTGTCGCCGGAATGCAAACGACTATTGCAAACCTGGCCAGAAACGGTTAAACAATATACCGCTGATAATTTTATTTATCACGTCAGACACAAGGAGATCAAACTGCCGCTTTATTACACGTCGCTGTCGCAATTGCGGATCCCGAAGATAGCTTTACCAAAATATACTGCCTGGGGCGATCTTTTACGCTGGATGCTCACTGAAAATCTCCCTGGCGAGTTCCCCTATGCTGCCGGCGTTTTCCCCCTTAAGCGCGAGGGCGAAGACCCAACGCGCATGTTTGCCGGTGAAGGCGGCCCCGAAAGGACGAACAAACGGTTTCATTATGTATCGCTGGGACAGCCTGCACACCGCTTGTCAACAGCGTTCGATTCGGTTACACTTTACGGCGAAGACCCGCACCGCCGCCCGGATATTTACGGCAAGATCGGCAACTCAGGGGTGAGCATAGCTACGCTGGAGGATGCAAAAAAGTTGTACTCTGGTTTTGATTTGTGCGAGGCAGCTACGTCGGTTTCCATGACGATAAACGGGCCTGCGCCGATGCTGCTTGGCTTCTTTATGAATGCGGCAGTCGACCAGCAATGCGAAAAATATATTCGCGAACATGGGCTGGCGCATCTGGTGGACGCGAAGTTCAAAGAGGTTTATGACGATAGAGGGCTAGACAGGCCATATTATGACGGCGAATTACCAACCGGCAATGACGGCCTGGGCCTGACGTTGCTTGGCCTGACCGGTGACCAGGTTTTGCCAGCGGATGTTTACAAAAAAATAAAGGCTAAAGCCATCTCGACCGTCCGCGGTACGGTGCAGGCTGATATATTAAAGGAAGACCAGGCGCAGAATACCTGCATTTTTTCGACGGAATTCGCGTTGCGCATGATGGGGGATATACAGCAGTATTTTATCGACCAACACGTGAAGAATTTTTACTCGGTGTCGATATCCGGGTATCATATCGCCGAAGCCGGCGCCAACCCGATCACACAGCTTGCGTTCACGCTCAGCAACGGGTTTACCTACGTGGAGTATTACCTGAGCAGGGGCATGAACATCGATGATTTCGCTCCGAATTTGTCTTTTTTCTTTTCAAATGGCATCGACCCGGAATACGCGGTGATTGGCAGGGTAGCCCGGCGCATATGGGCAAAGGCCGTTAAAAATAAATATAAGGGCAACGACCGTTCCCAAAAGCTGAAATACCATATCCAAACCAGCGGCCGGTCGCTCCATGCGCAGGAAATCGATTTTAACGATATCCGCACTACCCTTCAGGCGCTCTATGCCATTTACGATAATTGCAACTCGCTGCATACCAATGCTTATGATGAAGCCATTACCACCCCGACAGAAGAGTCGGTGCGGCGGGCGATGGCGATTCAACTTATCATCAACCGCGAGCTGGGCCTGGC
>JABDGE010000185.1 GCA_013286235.1 Bacteroidota bacterium | reverse complement strand
TTTTTGGTTTATATCAATAGTTATGGCAACCGGGGTTTGGGCATGCAAGTTTGTTGCGCTTATAAGAAATAGCGGCAGGATACCGAAACGGCTGAAGGTATGCCGGGAAGTAAGGTTCATCGTAATTAATGCGACTAAGAATAAAGAGTCAAGAACCAAGAGCCAAGAACCAAGAGCCAAGAATCAAGAGCCAAGAACCAAGAGCCAAGAACCAAGAGCCAAGAATCAAGAACCAAGAACCAAGAATCAAGAAAATACGAAAGCGGGATGAGCATATCCGTTAAAAAGAGACAATGTTAACCGTGTTATTTTCGTAAACCCCAGTATTTGATCTCGCTTTTTTCTTTTATCCTGGTTCCCAGCTCTCATATCTTGACTCTTAATTCACGTAATTAATTTATTGGCCCTTAGTCCTTTGACTGACTCCTGATCTTGCGAATAACATTGGGGTAATATAATTGAAAATCAGCATCCTATCAGCACATTTCAAAAATAGTGATTTTCAAGGAATGCATTTTGAATTGCACCGTTTTGAATCCTTAACTTAGACGGATCAATACCTGCAAGTCGACTCATTTCAAATTGCCGGAACTGGCTGACCCACTCATCCCCGGGCGGGGAAAAGGACGAAAAGTGTTTCGCGTTGAAACCTCCCGGGCGGAGGGATGTTACCTGCTAATACTTATCCCCCTTCAAAATATGGAACAGCCCCCATTAATGAACGCCATGATCCTGGAAGCGCAAAAAAAACCGCTTGTTTTTAAAAAGGTTGCCATCCCGGAACCCGCGGACGACGAGGTGCAGATTAAGATAAAAGCCTGCGGTATTTGCCGTACCGATCTGCACGTAATGGATGCCGATTTAACCAGCCCAAAACTCCCGCTGATAATGGGGCATGAAATTACCGGCAGAGTGACCAAAATCGGCAAAGCGGTTTCCGGCTTGCAGGTTGATGACTTTGTCGGGGTGCCATGGCTGGGCTATACCTGCGGAAAATGCAAGTTTTGCAAACGCGGCCAGGAGAATTTATGCGACTATGCCCGCTTTACCGGTTACACGATTAACGGCGGCTATGCCGAATACACGGTCGCCAATGCCCGGTTTTGTTTTAAGCTGGATGGCAAATATGATGATCCTTCATCGGCGCCGCTGATGTGTGCGGGTTTGATCGGGTTCCGGTCGTATCACATGATCAGTACGTCGGCAAAAAACATCGGCCTGTACGGTTTTGGCGCCGCCGCCCATATCATTACCCAGGTTGCCGTTGCCCAGGGTAAAAAGATATTCGCTTTTACCCGCGATGGCGACACCCGTTCGCAGGAATTTGCCAAAAAGATGGGCGCCGCCTGGGCCGGTGGCAGCGGCGAAAATCCGCCCGAAAAACTCGATGCCGCTATCATCTTCGCGGCTGCCGGTGAGCTGGTGCCAAAAACGCTGCAGGATGTGGACAAAGGCGGTGAAGTGATCTGCGGCGGGATACACATGAGCGGGATACCCGCTTTCTCCTACGATTTGTTGTGGGGCGAGCGGATGATCAAATCAGTAGCCAATTTAACCAGGCAGGACGGGCTTGATTTTTTCGATATTTTGAAGGATGTGCCAGTTAAAACCCAAACGCAATTTTTTAAACCGGAGCAGGCCAACGAAGCGCTGGATATGTTCCGCAGCGGGAAGATAACCGGGGCTGCGGTGCTGGTGATGGAGTAGTGGGATTTGCCACGTCGCAAGACAAAAACTTTGTCATCTCAACGATGGGAGATCGCAAAGAATACATAGAGAACGCAGCGGCCAAAATGGACAAACTATTAAGGCTCTGTGGCCTCAGTGCCTCCTCCGTGTGGTTAAACTTTTAGACTTTAGTTATACAGAAGATCATTATTACCACACTGTGACCTCCGCCCACGGTGTGCATGCTTACATTTGCCCATAAATAAGCAGGTTAATGACTAAGAAAATAGGATTTTT
Source organism: Bacteroidota bacterium (assembly GCA_013286235.1). Classification (GTDB taxonomy): domain Bacteria; phylum Bacteroidota; class Bacteroidia; order Sphingobacteriales; family Sphingobacteriaceae; genus Mucilaginibacter. The sequence continues at coordinate 2,739 of JABDGE010000185.1, read as the reverse complement.
ATCATTCGGGCATTGGTCAAACCATCCATCGTATCAAACCCGTACTGCAGCTGATACCTTGCTGCAATCTATTGATCTTGCTGTTGCCGCCGAGGAAATTGGTTTGGACGGAGCTTATTTCCGTGTTCATCATTTTGCGCGCCAGCTGGCCTCCCCATTCCCTTTACTTGCGGCCATTGGCGCTAAAACCAGCAAAATAGAGATCGGGACCGGCGTGATCGATATGCGGTACGAAAACCCTTTATATATGGTGGAGGATGCCGGCGCTGCCGACCTGATCTCCGGCGGTCGCCTGCAATTAGGCATCAGCCGGGGTTCGCCCGAGCAGGTGATCGAAGGGTGGCGCTATTTCGGTTACGACCTTGCCGAAGGAGAAACCGATGCGGAAATGGGGCGCACCAAAGCGCTGGAGTTTTTGGCTCAATTAAAAGGGGCGGGATTTGCCAAGCCAAATCCTTACCCGATGTTCCCCAACCCGCCCGGCCTGTTACGACTGGAACCGCATTCGGAAGGATTACGGGACCGGATCTGGTGGGGAGCGGCTTCCAATGCAACCGCGGTTTGGGCGGCTGAGCAGGGCATGAACCTGCAAAGTTCTACTTTAAAATTCGACGAAAGCGGCAAACCTTTTCATATCCAGCAGGCGGAACAGATCAGGCTGTATAAAGAGGCCTGGAAAAAAGCAGGACACCGGCGCGAACCAAGGGTGTCGGTAAGCCGTTCCATTTTCGCACTGATAACGGACCAGGACCGGTATTATTTCGGGCAGCAAGGAAAAGGCGCCGATAGCTTTGGTTACATCGAAGCGGATAAACGGGCAGTGTTTGGAAAAAGCTATGCAGCCGAACCCGATCAGCTCATCAAAGAATTGGCCCTGGATGAAGCGATACAGGAAGCGGATACCTTACTCCTCACCATACCGAACACCCTGGGCGTTGATTATAACATCCATGTACTGTCTGCAATTTTGGAGCATGTTGCGCCGGGATTGGGTTGGCGATGACCAGGGTTAGATGTGCGGATCAAGATAGGGAAAAGATCAGGCAAGCGGCCGTTGCGGATTATTGCACCAGGTTCATAGCGCTTAAGGATATAATTATGCATATATTGGGAGCGGCCATATGGTATGGCGTAGGGGGTTACCAATGAAAACTAAATTTCAACAATACTCAATCAGCATAAGATGAAAAAGACAGGCGCTATTGGTTTATTCCTGATTAGTTTAATGAGCGCTGTCTTCGGGCAAACAGTGCAGCGGGTGGACGGAACAAGCACCAACGCCGACTCCTTAACGGCCAACATTGAAAATTTGGTGCATGCTGCAAATGTTTCAGGCCTTTGCATCGCCGTATTTAATCATAACAAAGTTGTTTACAGCAAGGCATTTGGATTAGCAAATGTTCCAAACAATACGCCCTTAAAAACCTCCATGGTATTTTATGCTGCATCGTATAGTAAAGCGGTGTTTGCTTATATCGTGATGCGGTTAGTTGACCAAAAGGTAATAGATTTAGATCAGCCGCTGGTAAGCTACCTCAGCAAGCCTTTAACTGACTACGCCGTAGCAGGGCCAACCAGTAATTACCAGGATTTAAAAAACGATGAGCGTTACAAAAAAATAACGGCCCGCATGTGCCTTGACCATACCACCGGTTTCCCAAACTGGCGTTTCTTGGAAGATGACAAAAAATTAAAAATAAAATCTGAGCCGGGTACCCATTATAGTTACTCCGGGGAGGGGCTTTGCCTGCTGCAGTTTGTTATAGAACAAAAAACAGGCAAAAGCCTGGAAACCATCGCCCGCGAAAACGTTTTTGAACCGTTGGACATGAAAAATGCCAGCTATGTTTGGCAGCCTGGCTTTGACGGAAACGTTGTATCGGGGCATAACTTAGTTGGTAAGCCCTACAATTTACATAAAAGGTTCAAGGCAAATGCCGCAGGCTCTTTATTTGCCAGCTTTGATGATTATTTGAAGTTTTACACGGCCTTAATTAACCAACAAGGCCTAAGTCAATCCAGTTTTAATGAAATGTTCAAGCCGCAGATCCGCATAAAAGCCAGGCAGCAATTTGGTCCGGAGGCTTTAATAAACACTACCGATAATGACCCTATTCAATTGAGTTATGGGTTAGGCTATGGCTTATTCAATACGCCTTATGGCCGTGCATTTTTTAAGGAAGGCCACGATGACGGCTGGCAGCACTATTCAGTGTGCTTTCGCGATAAGGAAATTGCTGTAGTGATGATGTCGAACAGTGATAATACCGAAAGTATTTTTAAGCCGCTCCTGGCTTCTTCAATTGGCGACGTTTATACACCATGGTATTGGGAAAACTATATCCCCATCGGCGCGAAAAAGGCAAGGCCGGGCTACGCTTTTTATTGCCCGCCCTGCAACAACGCTTGCGACAGTATTGCCCACCAATATTCAGGGATTTGCCCGGTATGTAAAATGCAGTTGGAAGAAAGGCTCATCCATTAAAAAGGTGATCTGATACCAGTCGCTAAGCCCCGGCTTACCCGGCCATACACCCGTAAAAAATACGGCCCCGCCGCCGCCGATGAACTGCAATACTGCAGCCTGTAAAGGTGCATCATAAACTTATACCGGAATCAACGCGATCATAGCCAGTTCGACCGCGACTACACCATAAGCGAAATGTAAAGCCGTGCTGACGTTATTTTTTCAAACGGTAAACCTTTTCATATCCAGCAGGCCGGGCAGGCGAGTCCAGC
>JABDGE010000184.1:554-4807 GCA_013286235.1 Bacteroidota bacterium | reverse complement strand
AAGCCGGCACCTGCTGAACACAATCCAACAACGGCAATAAAGTTGTTGCATGCTGCTAAAGATTAGCCTGATAGCTGTTTCCTGCAGATCAATTGCGGGTTATCGTTTTCTTAGCGTTCGTTTTGAAAAAGAACTTTTTGACCAATACCTGGAATTTGGCTTCCAAAAACCAACTCAACACTATAACCGTTGTAATGTATATAAGCACCTTGATCCAATAACCTGGAAGAGACGATACCTGAACTTTTTGGAATAAAAATAGTAAAGGAAAATGTACGACATAAATGCTATAAGATATACCGCCTAACCATATCAGTATCTTGATAACGTAATTGCTGAAACCGGTCCAATTTACATAGTAGATCAAAACAGATATAAAATAGTAACACGTCCCAACAATAAAGAAGGGGTTGTGTATTCCGAGCAAAATAAACCTGCCAACAAAATACAAAAGCAATACATGCAAAGCGCCTAATAACAACTTTTCATATCTCACTGTCTTTTGAGAAAAAATGTACACTATTCCCAAACAAAAAGGCAAATACACCAGGTTATCTAATGTAACCGCAATTCTGCCGTACCATGGATTTGGTGGATATGTAAAGGGCCTTTTAAACAAAACAAATGCAATATGGCTCAGGAAATGTTGATCTTTGACAAAGCTGTTGACGGCGAAAACAAACACTAAAGTTGCGAAAAGTATATTTGCCTTGGTTTTAAATTGTCTGCCGGGAAGCCTGGAAATTATCAAGCCGCTCACCCAAAAAGTATAACCAAATAAATACGAAGACAATATTGACGGACCTGAATAAAACGAATTAACCAGCCCGCCGGCAATCGCAATGGTGAGTAAAAAAATACTATTGATTTCGAAGTAAGAAATTACGATAAAGAACAAATAGTACAACACTTCAAAATTTAGCGACCACAACGGCATATTTTGCCTTAAGGCATCGGAAAATATATTTTGAGCCATTACTGTGTTGTAAAGAGTTTGTTTAAAATGAAGGCTGCCTGCGATTGCAACAGTTAGTAAGATTGCTGCTATATAAATTGGATATATTCGAACAAAGCGCTTCTTGAGATATAAAATAGCGGCTTTCCCTGACAGCTTTTCCTGGTGATTAAGGCCAATTACCAGCCCGGACAACATAAAGAAGATCAAAACAGCAAAATGACCCGGAGGATCAATATCTGCAATAACAAAAGGAAATAAATTGAAATTAAAAAAATAGTAGTTCGAGGTTAAATGATAAAAAACCACTGTTACAGCAGCAAATCCGCGTAAAGCTTCCAGATTGTAGTTTATCTTTTCAGCCATTTTAAAATGCAGGAACCCTTACGCCGGCCATTTTTTATCCTGCCTGTTAAATGATGGCTCGCCCTGAAACTTGAAAAAGTTTGCTTTGAACAAAGCAACCACCGTCAAGAAAACGAACGCCGGATAAATATGTAGAATTAGCCGATCAACCGAATTATGGATATGCCATTGCAAATTGTGGGGCGTGGTTATCAATATAACAACGTAACCCGCAAAGACCATATAAAGTAAAATAAACGGAAGCGTTATTAAAGATCCCCGACGAAACACTGCCACCAATAATACTAAAACTATTAAGATCCAAAAATTACTGACTAAAACGTCAAGACCCATTTTAAGTAAAATGGTGTACCTGCTTGGGTCGATTAGTCTGCCGAGCGTTTGGTGTAAAAGATCTTTATTTCCCGCGACCAGATCATTGGGTGGGGAAAAGAATAGTTTAAAGGAGAGTGTGGTTAACATAGGCAGAACGACTCCGGCGAAGTAGCAGCATATGAATTTCGGGTTCTTAGCATATTTTATTAAAAACACGATGGTAAACATCATAAAAAAAAGGTCGCCCTCATTTTTGATCCAGGTGCAAGCTGCAGCGATAATGCCCATGATAATTGCCGTGGATATACTATCTTGTTTATCTTCACTAAACAGGATCACGCAAAGCAATATGAACATAGCCAATAAGGTATCGGCGCATTGGGCACTATTGTGAATTTGGAAATTCGGATCAGCCACAACGATAAGCATTCCAATAGTGGCATACCCCGCATTTGTAAACTTACGCAGGCCGTGATAAATCAAAAGGGCATTAAGTAAAACGAAACTAAACGAGAGCAGCAGCGGCACAATGAAGCTGGCGCCGGAGCAACTATGCCAAAAAAAAGCAACTAATGATGGCAGCATCAGCGGGTAATCAGCATGTGACATTAAGCTGCTGTCATCGAACATGCGCTTCCAGAGGTGAGAATAGTAAAGAAATTTAGCATGGGTATTCCATAGCGCCCAGGCATCGAAACTGCCATATTTGCTGGCATGAAAATAAAAAAAGACGGACATTGCAAACACAAGCACCATTACCACCTTAGTTTCGGTCTTCGCCGCTGCCATTTGTTTCAACCAATCAAAGGCAAAGCTTGGACGTAAATAGTAAAACAGTATAGCATTCAGAATTGTCAGGCCGGATAGAATCCAGTAAAACGATAAATTGGTAATAAGTGCGAAGTATTCAACGAAACTCAACAGAAATAGTGTAATAAATACTGCGGTATAAATTTTAATGGGTTTATATAATTGATTTTCGTTGAGACCGACCAGTTGATAGACAAATTTTAGGATCAGAAAGCAATTAAAAGCCGTTAGCAAAAAGATCAGAAGGCTCATCATTTTACCCTTTTTAAAATATATGCCCGGTGAGTACTGTTTTCACTTTCGGAAAGCGTTCGGTAGTCCGCCATCGGGAACAAAGGCTTTTTTTGTTTATTTTCTAAAAGCAATATCGTATCCAACTGCGTCATTTCAACGTCCACGTTTGGAACCAGCACATTTTTTACTTCTAAATAAACTTCATGATTATAAGTTGAAACGTCTTCATTGGTAAAAAAGCCAACTTTCGAGCTACCCATGACCGGGACTAATGGCTTCATCAATGTTGTGACCTCATCGACATCAAAATTTATTGAACTGAGCGCAATACACTTTGCGGCGATAATTAATATAGTTGCAATGAATAGGATCAATACCGGCCTCATATAAATAGTTTGGATGATGATCAGAAGGCTTTATTACAGATCGCCAAACTTTCGCTAATTTACAATTTAGTGCAACTATTTACAGCGTTCGGGAAAATTAAAAAATTGAATTGGCTGATGCCTTCCCGGCAATTTGCGGCTCCGCTCAATTATTCGTGTGGCCTGTCGAGGGCTCTCAGCCGCGCCTCAATATTTTTCCAAGCCGGATGGATGGCAATTCCACCATTTTATACAGCAGGTACGATGTTAAAAGGATCAAAATAAAAGCCGGCACAATGCTGAGCATTCTGAGCGAACTTGCCGAGCCTGACCCAAAAAAATTAAGCAGCTGCGGCAAAAAGGGTTGATGGACCAGGTAAAAGCTGTAGCTGCACAACCCCGTGAAAATAACAATTTTCGGCAGCGTTTTTTTCAATATTTATAACCCGGCTGTTCAGCGCGCCGTCAAATAAAACCAGGCAGGCGGCCGTGGCTAACCAGAAGGAAAAGTTGACGGCAAAATGAAACTGTGTCGACGTGATCAACCCCAGGTATAACGCCAGGAATACCGCCCATGCACCCTTTTTAAAAATTCTTAGGTTCTTGCTATAAATAGCCTCCGCATAGTAAGCCCCGGCAGCCCAGATAAACCAAAGCTGGATCGGGCTGTACCGGTACACGTAAAGTGTGCCGAAATTATTAAAGATTATCCCCAGGATCAGTGAACAAGCGGAAATTGCGCAGATCACGAGGAAGCAATTTTTTATCCCCAACAGCCTGCGCAGCAAAAGCATAACGGGATAAATAAGGTATAGTTGAACCTCCGTAGCGAGGCTCCAATAGGAGGGGTTGATGCTATAAATATATTTGTCGTTCAGATTGTAGATCGTAAAAACGTGAAAAAGAATGTCGGTTCTGCCGGCTTGAGCCGTGCCATCCCCTGAAAAGAGTTGCACCACGAGGAAAAGAACCAGCGTAAGCCAGTAGGGGAGGTATATCCGCCAAAACCGCTTGCTGAAAAAAGTCGGAATTTTAAAGCTGCTTTCGTTTTTGATAAAACCCAAATGGATCAAAAATCCGCTTATAATAAAAAACAAAGGCACCCCGGTCCAGCCGACCGATGAAGGCGACAGGTTTATCAGGATGTTTTTTATTGTGAAATGCTGAAGGATGTTGTTTTGGCTGCCGTTGGGGTCAAAAAAAATCAG
>JABDGE010000184.1:0-544 GCA_013286235.1 Bacteroidota bacterium | reverse complement strand
CCTCTTAAAAAGTCTACCTTTTTTAAATGCTGAACCAATAGTTTTCTGCCTAAACCGGGAAATAGCCAGGACATATTTCCCTCCCCTCAAAACTAATGCTTATGCCGAAGTATTCAAAACGATTAATTTTATACTCTGCCGGTTGAGGCGATTCCATATACATAGCGACTATGTATTCTTCAACTAACCCGCCCCGCCTCACTCAACATCCTTAAAATTATCATTCGGATTCCGGTCAATCAGCGTACCCAGAGGGTCAACACCAGCAGATACCGGCTTTCCCTTTACCATGATGTTAAATTCATGCACTCCACGGGTTAGCTTATACTTTTTCAGGTAAAGCAAGTTAACCTGGTCACGGCCTGCCTTGTCTTTTGTATCTGCGCCAAGGATGCCAATGTCGATGTAATCGTTCATCGCCAGTGCAGGCACATCATTACCGTTGCCGTCAATCCAAACCTTGTCGATATTTACTTTCAATGTTACCTTATACTCGTTTTTGTTGCCTGTTGGAACAGCCTTTACCGAGGTGACCTTGCTATCA
>JABDGE010000183.1 GCA_013286235.1 Bacteroidota bacterium | reverse complement strand
ATCCAGGTAATCGGCATTGATGGGGGCATCATAATTACCGGTAGGCAGCATTTCCGATTTTATCTTTTGTTTAAAATGCTCCGCCGCAATTTTTGCGATGTCGAAATGCCGCTGTTCGTGGTTTAAAGTGTAATCGTTCCTGCTCCCCTCCCTTACCCAGCAGGCGCTTTTTGGCAAACAAACCTGCAAATCGATACTCAGCTTAATAACCGCATTTTTCACGTCGGTATGCTCGCTATAACCAATGGTAGGATAAACTTCGGCGTCAAACCGGCCCGAAGGGATGGCTGATTTAAAGTCGTCCCAGGTTAAAGGCCGTTTAACGGAATAGTAAATCGTATCACCCTCCGGAATTTCTGGATGATCCGTAAAAGTGACCGCGACGGCCCTTGCCAGCTTTATATCAACGGGCGCATGCTGATCTATCCAGCTATTGAACCAGGTCAGACCGTTTTCCAGCACATGTCTTAAAGTAGGTTCAATTTCCTGCGCCGGCCCGGCTGTACGCACATAGTTGACGCTCCCATTATACGTAACCAGTGGTTTTGAATCATCGCCGTCCTGCAGGCTGAAGGCCATTACCAGTTCAACCTTTCCCTGAACACGCCCGCCCGTTTGCGGAGTCTCGGATACCATGCATTTTCTAAGCGAAACAACCACCGGGCGTAACGCTGTGTTTCGGGCCAGGTTATGTTCAATAAATGCTTTGATCGCCGAAAATCCACCGCCCTGCAAATCGACTGGGTAAGCTTTAGGGTTATCGCCTGTGCGCAAAAGCGAGCCAACTTCTTTTCGGTCTTCACGTTCATCAACCACCCCGGTTACGAAAAACTCTTTTGGCGTGATGGATAGCGCTTCATTTTGCAAAACAATCTCTCCGTCCTGCCTGCTGCCCACACCAAAGCCGGAGACAATAACGACAGTCGCTACAAAGGCAAGAAAGATAAGAGGCTGGATTTTAAAGGCACTTTTGTTCATTGCACACTGTTAACGCCAATTCGCTCAATCAATTATCAAAATTATTAAGTAAAACTTTCAAAATAACTTCGGAAGTGAACAATGCGAGCGACATTACCGCAAATGCATGCCGCTTCCGTACCTCCCAACTTTCCAACTTCCAGCCTCCGTCTTCCGGACTTGCGGACTTCCCGACTTACCAACACTTTTTAAATTTTCAACACCCATACAAAACCCTGTAATTTAACCGTTACGAAAACGATGTTCTCCACAGGGTGTGCATTACTATTGTGGAAATCACTTTTGCATTTATCTATTTTTGGCAATCGTTTTTCGCTGCTCATGATGAAATATAAATACATCGCCTTTTTTGTTCTTATACTTTTCGCCTCAAATTTGCACGCCCAGCAAAATCCATCCTTCCAGGTTTATAATACGTACAATAGTGCCACCGATTTGCTCGACAAGGGCGAATACGTAGCCGCTGCACAGCAGTTCAAACTGGTTGAAGAATCGAAGGTAAAAGCCAGTACGCAATCAACATTCGAATCGGATCTGTCGCTGGTGAAAGAGAACGCCCAGTATTATGAGGCATTATGTGCCATGAACCTGGATAATGACGATGCCCAAAGCATGCTCCTGCGCTTTATAAAAGAACATCCTGAAAACCCTTTGGTAAAGCTGGCCTACTACCAGATCGGCAGGTCGTACTCCCGTAAAGAGCAATTCGCCGAAGCAATTGAATGGTTCAATAAAATAACTGCCGACGATTTGAACGGCGAGGAAAATATCGAATACAAATTCCGCAAAGGGTATGCTTACTTTGAAACAAACGACTATAAAAATGCCCAGGAGCTGTTCAGCGAGGTAAAGGGCCGCCGCTCGGAATTTACCGACGATGCCACTTACTACTTTGCCTACATCGCTTACATGAAAAAGGATTATCACCTCGCCCTTGCAAATTTTCAAAGACTCAAAAACTCAAAAAAATACGAAGCAAGCTATCCGTACTATATCACTGCCGTTTATTTTTTGGACAACCGGTATGATGATGTGATCAAATACGCTGTGCCTATCCTCGAAAATACGCACCAGCAGAACGAAAAGGAAATGCTGCGTTTAATTGCGGCGTCCTATTTTGCAAAAGCCGACTATCCCGACGCGGCAAAATACTACACCCGTTTTGAGGACGAAGATGCCGGCCGCACCCAAAACACGCAGGACAGCTACCAGATGGGTTACGCCTTTTATAAGGTGACGAATTATCCAAAAGCAGCAAATGAACTGGAGAGGCTACAGCAGCAAAATGACGTTTTCAGCCAAAATGGCGACTATGTGTTAGGCGATGTATTCCTTAAAATGAACGACAAACAAAGCGCCCGCAATGCTTACTTTTTGGCTTCGAAATTTACTTTTGACCCGCTTTTGCAGGAAGACGCCTTGTACGAATACGCAAAATTGTCGTACGACCTGGACTTCAACAACCAGGCATTGGATGCGACACGGCTCTATCTGAAAAATTACCCTGGCTCGAAGCGTACGGATGAAATGAAAACCTTGCTTGGCGAGGAGTTACTCAATTCGCACAATTATGCTGAGGCAGTTGATATCCTGGAACCTATTCCCAATAAAAACGAGAGCGCAAAGGCTGCCTATCAAAAGGTTACATACTACCGCGGACTGGAGTTTTACAACGAGCGTGCGTTTGAAAATGCTATTGGGATTTTCCTGCGGTCGTTAAAATTTCCTGTCGATATACGCATCGAGACGCTTACAACCTATTGGATGGCCGAGTCGATGTACGAGGTACGCAAGTATGACGAGTCTGTTGAAACCTTCCAGAAGTTTTTGGACATGCCCGGCGCGCCCGAAACCAATGTTTATAATTATGCCAACTATGCGCTGGCCTATGCCGCTTTTGGCGGCGAAAAATACAAAACCGCGGCAACTTATTTCCAAAAATTCCTCGACGGCGACGAAAAGGACCCTGCAACCATAAACGATGCCATCACGAGGCTGGGCGACAGCTATTTTGTATTAAAAAGTTATAGCCGTGCATTGGAATACTACAACCGCATCATCGAGCGCCACAGCCAGGGCGAAGACTATGCGCTGTTTCAGCGCGGCATGATCCAGGGATTACAAGGCGCTCCGGATACCAAGATCAATACGCTGCAGGGCGTGCTGAGCAAATTCCCGAAATCGGATTACGCGGACGATGCTTCGTTTGAGATCGCTTACACTTATTATGTACAAAACGATACGCTTAAAGCCAAAAGCGCTATGCTGGATATGGTGCAAAAATATCCCACCAGCAGTTATGTACCGCGGGCGCTGGTTACCATCGGCCTGATAGACTATAATGCCGGCGATGACGACCTCGCGATTGAGTCGTTTAAAAAAGTGGTGCAGGACTATTCCTCAACTGATGAGGCCAAACAAGCCTTAAAACAGATCGAAAAAATATACACCGATAAAGGCGACGGCCAAACCTTCATCAATTATGCAGCCACCGTGCCCATTGCCAACTATACCCAGGCCGACCAGGAAAATATCATGTACACCGCTGCCAATAACCTTTATCAACGGAGCGACTGGCAGGGAACTGTCGGGGCGGTTGATGCCTATCTTACTAAATTCCCCAACAAACCCATATATGAAAAGGGAGCCAGGTTTATACGTGCACAAAGCCTGGTTAACTTAAACCGGCCAGATGAGGCTGTTAACGACTACAATGTTATATTAAACGACTGGACAAGCGATTACACCGAGCAATCGCTCATCAGCATGGCTAAATTGTACATGGCGCAAAAGAAATACAATGATGCCGTCGTCTTCCTGAAAAAACTGGAAACCAATTCGGAGTACAAGGCCGACTACACCTTTGCCATCAATAACCTGCTGCTGTGTTATTCGATCATGCAAATGCCGGATGATGCGCTGAATTATGTGATGGCCGTGCGCCAGAACGAAAAATCTTCTCAGGAAGACAAATTTATAACAGGGGTGTACGCGGGTTATGCGTACCTCGAAAAAGGCGATACGTCGACGGCTGTAAACGAATTTAATTATACGCTTAGCAGCACCAAAACCGTTGCCGCTGCCGAAGCCGAATATAACATCGCGCGGATACAATACCTTAAACGCAATTATAAAGCATCGCAAAAAACCTGTTTTGAACTGGTTAAAAACCTGCCCAATTATGATTACTGGGTAACCAAAACATTTCTTTTGCTGGCGGATGATTACGTAGCGTTAAAGGACACGTTCCAGGCAAAAGCAACACTGCAAAGTGTTATCGACAATTACAAGGGCGACGACGACATACTGCCGGCAGCCAAACAAAAGCTTTTACAGTTATCGCCTGGCGATAAAACGGCCGAGCCGGATTCGACCAATGTAAAAAAACAGTAACAAGGCATTATTATAGGACGAGCAATGAAACTAAAATATATCTGCATACTGCTTAGCTTGTTTTCAACATTGCTTTTTGTTGCTGCCGATGCGCAGGTGAAAAAGAAAGGGAAAAAGCCGGCAAAAAAAGCACAGCATAAACCCGTAAAGCATAGTCCACCAAAGCGAGTTGTTGTACTGCACAAAACTGCGGCAAAACCTGTAGTGGTACAAAAGACTGTTGCGCGCAGCCTGGGCGATGCCGCCGCGAAAGTTAAAATTGACACCACTAAAAAAATGTCGCCTGCCCCCGGCGGCAATAGTCTGTCTGAGGAGATTGTGGTGACGACTGCTTATAAGCCGGTGCTGGCGGATGCGGTGATGATCCGGATCAACCCCGACCTGGAGGACAAGACGCCTTTTAAAGCGCCCCTTACCTATTTCCCGGTTGATAAGCGGCTAGAGTTAAATACTGATATCAAACCCTTCAGCGCGATGAAGGAACCTGCTGAACGCGACTCCGATCTGTATAACAATTATATAAAAGCCGGGCTTGGCAATTTAAAAACCACGTTCGGCGAGG
>JABDGE010000182.1 GCA_013286235.1 Bacteroidota bacterium | reverse complement strand
TCAGCATTCTGTAAAAGATAAGGGACGAAAACTGCGTTCCCAGACTTCCCGGCCTTGTATGCTCCTTCAATTACGTCATCAATATTTTTGCTTTGCAGTAAAGTTTTAATATCATTATCGCTTGACTTACACCCGACAAGCAGCAAAATGATAATACACAATTTATTTATCAGCTTCATTTTTTAATTCCCTCCATAATGTTGCATCCCTACTACTTCTGGCATGAAAAGCGAATGCGATAGATCTGAACCAAATAGCGACGGGTTCGTATAGGAAGATGATATCGGATCACCATTTACATCCCTTAATGTTACCGCCGATTGCTCAAGGCCTGTTATTACTACGCTTGTACAATTACTTGTAAATAAATTATAATTCCCCGGATTTGCCATTATATTTCCAAGGTAATTGTATAAAGACGATAATTGACGAGCAGTAACATTTAAAGTAAATTCAGTGTATCCCTGTGGGCCGTATGTACAGTCAAAATCATTTCTTGGATCAACCCTTGGGTCTCCCTTACTGTGCATGAGACTGGCCGAACCTCCATCGCCCGTCGGATAGTAGCCAAACACAAAATCAGAGTTTAGTTGAATAGCTGTATGACCAACATCATTCCTTCCAGATAAGGCTGCAACTAATATATTTATTACCCCATTCAGGCGTGAGGCAGCGCAATGGCCAAAAGAGGTGGAGTTCTCGTGCCATGTCGACAGGCATTGAGCTGCGAACGCCCCCGCTGACAGGTAACAAACTATCACGTCCCTGTATCATTGGGCGAGCCAAAATTACGTCAATTAACATCGGCAAACCGAAGTAAATTCTTGCGTTGCTGTATAAATAGCATTTCGGATACTGCAAAAGTGCTGCAATTTGAAATGGTTTTTCCTCGAAGCACGACGGGCTATCTGTCCCAGAGCACGAGAAGCCAGCGCTTTTGGCCTTTGCCCGACATTCGCGCGCTTGAGGAGGGACCTAATAGTTCATTACCTGTCGGCGCGGGCGTTCGCAGTTTATACCCTGTCGGCGAGGCACGACGAACTCCACCTCTTTTGGCCTCTGCGCTGCATTCTCGCCTGAATGGGACGAGGGAATGTGCTTGGGCATTCCAACGAAGTGATTAAAATGGCTTGTTTAAATCATTATTCAAGTACACCAGTTGGAAAGTTCAATGGATTGCCTACCTTTAGTTCTCATGAAACACCTTTTAACCTTGTCCCTTTGCTTGCTCCTGTTTTCGGTCTATGTCGCCGGGCAGGATCTAATCCCGCAAATAAAAAACGCCGCGATACGCTATGGAGGTGCCTTCCAACTGCAAGACATTGCCATGACAGTTAGTATGATGGATTCCGATTATCTGCAATCGATTGGTGGCCAGGATAGTGTGACACGTTCACTACGAAACGATTTCAAAGCTTTCTTAACACAGCAAACAGCCGTTAAAAGTGTTACCGTTTTCAACCCTGCACCGATAGCCAAACTTGGCAGAAAGCTTTATAGTGTGGTTCCTGATAGTATTGTGTATTCGACAATGGGGGCTGGTTGGTATCTCAAGTCTTCGCTGATTGCATCTAGTCTGGATTCGGGCAAAACCTGGAAGTTCACACCGGGTACATCGTTCCGCTGGCTTAAAAAGGCGTTTCCAGCGACAGCGGTACTTGACGTACCACCTAGTAGTCAGCAGTTTTTAGAAAGTAACCCAAATCAGGCTTCTAATTCGAGGGATACCTTACCTAAAAATGGTGGAACGTATCCGCTAAAAATGGTTGGCCGCCGTGCTTTGGCGCTTATTGTGATAACTCATAACGAAGAGTTCGTGGCTGATGTGACCTCGATCAAGATAGTAAAAGAAAAATGGAAAAAAACCACGCTCGAGGGCATGTTTATACCCGAGCCGGAAAATGCAGGTAAATATGGCCCGGATGCGGCCAACGGTGTAATTCGGTTTGTGATTGACGATAAAAAATACCCGCAGGCTTATGATAAAATTAAGGCAAAGCTCAAATATGCAGGCCCTGCGGATATAGAACGCCTGAAGACAGTGTTTGGGTTGCAAGATTAACTTCCTTTCGCACTCAAGGGTGAGAGGTGTGCAGGTTTTGCCAGACTGCCTTGCGAAGGAGGTAGCGAAGAAGCATCGGCCAACTGCCCGCTACCAGCTGCCACTGCTACTGCCACTCACAACTGACAATTCACAACTCCCCACTCACTACTGCCCATTGGCCTTCTTCTCCGCCCGTAATGCCTTCCGTTCCGCCCGCTTTTCGCGACGCAGGGCGCGCTTGGTTTGGCGTTCTTTTTTATCGGCGGCCATTTGCCGTACCATTGCGGTGGTATGTTCCTGCGTTTCTTTGTCGAGGCCGATAGCGGGTTTGAGGCCGTCGAGCAGGCCTTGCCACACGAATTTAAAAAATGGCGTTTCGCCGCTGCGGGTGTAGGTGACATTGGTTACCCGGGGGGCGTCGCCGGGCTTATCGGGGTTGTCGTGCTTAATGATAAATATATTGGCAAATAGGGAGGGGATAGCCTTGGTTTGCAGCGAGTTGAGCATGGTATCCTCCTTTAACAAGCTTATATTTAAGTTGTTGTATAACACGCGCACCGTGCCATGGCTGCCTGCCTGGTTGGCCCGGATATCAAAATCCAGCTGTTTAAGGCTGCCGGAATTGATCTTTACCATGGTTAACGGCCGGATGGCCGGGTTTACATCTTTAAGATCCATACCGCCTAAGGTTCCCTTATAGGCAAATGAGTGGTCCTTGTCGGTAAGGTTAAACAAAAAATGGACATTGAGTTTGCCGCGGTTCATGAAATAAGTCACCAGGTCGACATTGCAGGTATTATTTTGCTGCAGCGCCGCAGGGCGGGCGGTGATGTTTATAAACCTGCCGGATGTGTTGTTAAAGGATATGGTGCCGGTTTTATTGGATTTTTGATTGAATTCCGTGTAATAGACTGTGATCTTTTTTACGCGTACAGTATCCAGCTTTACATCGCTTTTGATTTGGTACAGGCCAACGTTGGGGAAGGTGACCACCCTATCGGTGAGTTGTTTGGTATGATTGGGATTTCCGAAAACTTCGAGCGAGCCGCTGTGCAGGATGAGGCAGGAGGCGCTGATGATGCGGTATTTATGATAGCTGAGGAAGTCGAAATTGTTGAGCTGAAGCGAATCGAGGTGCATGGTAAATTTGTCGGTCTTGGCCTGGGCAAAGAATGCGTCCGTTCGGATAGGCTTAAGCGACAAGCCTTCGATATTGAGCCTGGAATCCCTGGTGGATAACCTTAGGTGGTTGAAACGGTAGGTGTATAGCTTATCGGGCGACTCACCGGTATAGTTGTTCAGCTCGGCGATGATGTCTTTACAATACAGAAGCCTTGATCTGTCGGTTTGCGTGACCGAATCGATCAGCAGGTCGCGGGCGGTAATGTTCATTTCCTTCAGCTCGGATATCGCCAGCTTATTACCAGAATAATCCTCGTATTTGAATTTTACATCGCCCAAAAGGATATTCCCGATGTGGATGGAATGCAGGCTTTTGGATATTTTTTGCCATGCTGTTTTATTGTTCCTTAACACTGTATCTTTTTTGTGGTTCAGCTGGTAGGTGATCTTTACATCCGGCTGATTCAACTCTACCTCGCCGATATCGAGCTTATGCCTGAAGTAGAGCAAAAAAGGATGGGTATGCCGCAGCGTAAGTTTTTTTACCCGCAGTTCCACGAGGTTATTAGGGGCGATACTCTGCTTTTTTTTGAAGTTGTAAACGGTGGTATCGGGTTTTAAGACGATGTTGAAAATCTCAACCGTCCCGCGCAGAACATGGACCTCCGCCGAGGAAAAATCAACCGTATATAAACCATCGCTGCTTTTTGCGACAACATCCTTTACTTTGCTGGAAAAGATGGGCGACCAATAGCTATTGACGAATATAGCCGCAATTAAAATAAACGCGACAAGCGACGCCAGCACGATAGCCGTTACCTTATGCCATTTTTTTGTGAGAATCGCAGCCGCCATCAATTACCACTGTTTTGCTTTGCTTTTTTGATAGAGTCCTTACGCGCCTGCCGCTCTTTTTTACGTTCCTTGCGGTCGTCTTCAAATTTTTGGAACTTCGTTACCAAGTTACTAACTTTTACGATAGCTGTGTTCACCTCGCCCTCGGTTTTCTTGGTGTAGCCCACACTTGGCTTAAGGCCGTCGAGCAATGCCTTATACAAAAAGGTGAAGAAAGATGCATCCGGCTCGCGCTCCAGGCTGACCGGGCCATCGCGCAGCACGCCATTGCTGCCTGGGTTGTCCTTAGCAATAATGAGGGTATTGGCAACTTTTGACAATAATCCCTGGTTTTGCAATTCGGCTTTCCCATCCACTTTTTTGAGGAGCTGGATATTGAGGTTTCGATAATAAAATTGCAGGCTGCCTTTGCCGCCATAGTTGCTGGCGTCGATGTTAAAATCAAGCTTGTCGATATCGGCCGACTGTACATGCACCATAGCCAGGGGCTTCACTAATTTGTCGAGTATCCGGCCATCAAAGGCGCCCAGCTCGCCGGTGTAGTTAAAGGCACCGTCTTTTGCCGCCAGGTTAAATTTGAAGTTTACCTTAAACGGCGCGGCATCCATAAATTTTGTAGTAACAAAAGCTTTCATATAGGGGTTGCGCCTTTTCTGGTCGTCGTCATTGGTAACGTTTAAAAAATACCCGTTGGTATGGGTGAACAAAATTTGACCCGTAGCTTTCGTTGTGGCGTCGGTTTCCTCGTAGGTGATCTTTGCGTCTTTAATATTAACGCTGCATCTAGGTACATTAATAAATAGCAATATTTGGTAGTGTATTCAAGTTGTTGATATTTCCATACATATCTGATTACCAATTGACGTCCAAATCCGAGTTTGATAAACCGGGTAGTGTATCAGGATGCTTGTTATTTCATAAACAATTGATAATCAGATATTATTTTAATTTCAGGCTTGTAGATGCA
>JABDGE010000181.1 GCA_013286235.1 Bacteroidota bacterium | reverse complement strand
TAATTTTTAATTAGCGCTTTCGCAGCGTGAAGGGTCAAAGTTAGTGTTTTTAGGCTTAGGATTATAAATTTTTTTAACTAATAAAAAAGTGGCCCTGGGCTGCCTAAACGATGTTTTTGAACCAAAAACCAGTTTTTTCAAGAGTTGCAAAAAGCTAAGTGTTTGATAATCTGAATTGTATAAACTACCTTTGCGGCACATTTTACCAAATGTATTGCTTATGAACAAAAAGGAAATGACAAAAAAACACTTAATTACGTGCTCCGTAATCATAGTGCTGGTTATCATTTCAACACTAAACATTTGCAGTGTAATGGGAAGCAAAACCGACACGGAACCTGTCGCGATAAACGCCGACAGCGTATCGTTGCCCCAGCCAAAACCGGAAAAATTCATTCCAAAAATAATCGACACTGCAAACGTCTACAGCTTCGCTGATGAAGCTTTACCCGTGAATGATGCACTTGTAAAACGCAGGCTGATGCACACTTTGCAGAAGCACAATTTTAAAAATGTAGGCACAAACATCCTGCAAACCAAAGCCGGGCAGCTCTTCCCGATCATCGAACCGATACTAAGGGCCTATGGTATTCCTGATGACTTTAAGTACATTCCCCTCGTTGAGTCCGGCTTATCCGGAGGAACATCCCCCAAAGGCGCCCGTGGCTTGTGGCAGTTTATGCCCGGCACGGCACGCAACTACGGCCTTAAGGTCGGTGCAGGCGAGGATGAACGGCTGAATGTTCACAAATCGACCGTAGCCGCATGCCGGTACATTAAGGGCCTTTACGCTGAGTTCAATAGTTGGACGCTGGCGGCCGCGGCCTATAATAACGGATCGATCAAAATGAAAAGGGCGATCAACAACCAGGAGGAGGATAACTATTTCCTGATGCACCTCAATGACGAGACAGCATCGTACGTTTACAACCTGGTCGCCATGAAGGAGATTATCACCAAGCCGGAAAAATTTGGTTACCGGGGTTTTTTAAGGCCCTCTGAGCTATTCGCATTGAATTAATTCATTACCATAATAAAGTAAATTTGTATTACGGAGCACTTACAGGCCGGTCGTCCAAACAGGAAGATCGGCCTTTTTCGTATATTTGTATACTGGTTGATTGAGTTTACAGTTGATTGAGTTAGCGTTTGCAACTTGATCAACTTAGTCCAACCTAATCAACTTAATCAACAAAAAATATGAGTACAGCTACTGTCGATCTTGGCGAGCAAAGTGAAGTTGAAGTTTACGGAGCCAGGGTCCATAATCTAAAGAATATCGATGTTTCTTTTCCGCGGAACAAGCTGGTGGTTATTACTGGCTTGAGCGGCAGCGGCAAGTCATCGCTTGCTTTTGATACTATTTATGCCGAAGGTCAGCGCCGGTACATGGAAACCTTTTCGGCGTATTCGCGGCAGTTTATGGGCGGCATGGAGCGGCCGGATGTGGACAAGGTTTCGGGCCTGAGCCCGGTTATCGCGATCGAGCAAAAAACCACCAGCAAAAACCCGCGCTCAACTGTAGGCACCATCACCGAGATATACGACTTTATGCGCCTGCTTTTTGCACGTACCGCAGATGCTTATTCCTACGTAAGCGGCGAAAAAATGGAGCGGATGTCGGAAGACCAGATCTTAAAAACCATTACCGAAAGATTCAACGGCCAGCCGGTAAATATCCTGGCCCCTGTGGTTAAGGCAAGGAAAGGACATTATCGCGAACTGTTTGAGCAGATCAGGAAACAAGGGTATATCAAAGTTTGGATTGATGGGACGATGGCCGACGTTGAACCCAAAATGCAGCTGGACCGCTACAAGATACACGATATCGACATCGTTATCGACCGGCTGGTGATACGGGAAGACGATTCCAAACGCTTGCATTCGTCCATCCAAACGGCATTAAAGGTTGCGCGGGGAATCATCCGCATAGCCGACAAGGATAACAACGTATTTTACTACAGCAAATACCTGATGGACCCCATATCGGGCATCAGTTATGACGAGCCGCAACCAAATACCTTTTCATTCAATTCGCCGTACGGCGCTTGCGAAAAGTGCAACGGGCTGGGCTATATTTTTGAAGTGGACGAGGCCTCGGTTATACCCAATCCAAAATTGAGCATCCTGAACGGTGGGCTTGCCCCAATTGGTGAATACCGCGAGACCTGGATCTTCCAGGTTTTAAAAGCACTGGCCAAAAAGTATGAATTTTCTTTATCAACGCCAATCGAAAAGCTTGCGCGGGAACGCCTCGACATTATTTTGAACGGAACTACGGATATGATAACTGTTGCCGTAGAATACAACAAATGGAACGTACAGAGTTACCAGGTAGCGTTTGACGGCATTGTCCGTATGCTGGAAGAACAGCAGGAGCGGCGCGGTGAAGAAGGGATGGACGATATGGAGAACTACCGCGTGCTAAAGACTTGCCCGGTTTGTGAGGGTGCCCGTCTGAAAAAAGAGTCGTTGCATTTTAAGCTCGATAACAAAAACATTTTTGAGCTGGCCTGTATGGATATCACTACCCTGCAGGATTGGTTTGCAGGCCTGGAGGACCGGCTAAGCACGCGGCAAAATGTGATAGCCAAAGAAATTTTAAAAGAGATACGGGCAAGGATAGTTTTTTTGCTTGACGTGGGCCTGAGTTATCTAACGCTCGACCGGACGACTAAATCACTTTCCGGGGGTGAGGCACAGCGCATCCGGCTAGCTACGCAGATCGGCTCGCAATTGATGAACGTAATGTATATTTTGGACGAGCCCAGCATCGGGCTGCACCAAAGGGATAACGAGCGCCTTATTAATGCGTTAAAAAACCTGCGCGACCTGGGTAATACCGTGCTGGTGGTGGAACATGATAAAGACATGATCCTGCACGCGGATCACGTGATTGACATGGGCCCGGCGGCGGGCGTGCATGGCGGCGAAGTTGTCGCACAAGGTACGCCCGCCGAACTGATCAAGCTGCACAGCCTCACCACTTCGTATATCAACGGCGAGCGTGAAATTGCAACCCCAAAAAAGCGCAGGGCAGGCAGCGGGAAAATATTACGCCTCAAGAATGCAGAAGGACATAACCTGAAAAAGGTTTCCGTCGATCTTCCGCTTGGTAAACTCATCTGCGTTACCGGTGTATCGGGCAGCGGGAAATCAAGCCTGATCACAGAGACACTATACCCCATATTGAATCATCATTTTTTCAGGGCGAAAAAGCAGCCGCTTGCTTATGAAAAATTGGAAGGGCTTGAACATATCGACAAGGTTATCGAGATCGATCAAACGCCTATCGGGCGTACGCCGCGGTCTAACCCTGCAACTTATACAGGCGTCTTTTCCGACATTCGTAACCTATATGTCCAACTGCCTGAGTCGAAGATCAGGGGGTATAAGCCGGGGCGCTTTTCGTTCAATGTAAAGGGCGGGCGTTGCGAGACCTGCCAGGGCGCCGGTTTAAAAGTGATCGAAATGAATTTTTTGCCCGATGTGCAGGTGCCCTGCGAAGAATGCGGCGGTCGGCGCTATAACCGGGAAACACTGGAGGTGCGGTATCGCGGCAAATCCATCAGCGATGTGCTCGACATGAGTATTGAAGATGCGACTACTTTTTTTGAACATATCCCGGCAATTCAGCGCAAGGTGAAAACACTGTTTGATGTGGGGCTCGGATATATCACGCTTGGTCAGTCGTCCACGACGCTTTCAGGTGGCGAGGCGCAGCGAGTCAAGCTGGCCACCGAACTTTCCAAAAAAGATACCGGCAACACGTTTTACATTTTGGATGAACCGACTACCGGCCTCCATTTTGAAGACATTAACGTATTGTTAGGCGTGTTGAACCAATTGGTCGACAAAGGCAACACTGTACTGGTGATAGAGCACAACCTCGATGTGATCAAAGTAGCTGATCATGTGATCGACCTGGGCCCCGAAGGCGGTTCTGGTGGCGGCAAGATCATTTTTTCGGGCACGCCGGAAGGCCTTTGCAAGATAAAAGAAAGTTTTACCGGGCAGTTTTTGAAGAAGGAAATGGGGATAAAGTAGTGTAGTGTTATAGGTGTAGGAACCGCGCACAAATTCATTCATAACAATCAACAAAGACCCTATTGTGTCCCTTCCATGCAGAAGTCACTATTAAAACCGACGGGTTCTGCTCTGCTGAGGAAATATCTTCAGCGAAATTTAAACAGTGCTGAAGATATTCATCAGGAAATTATCACGCTCTTTAAACCATTAACCGTAAAAAAGGGTACCGTCCTGCTGGCGCATGGCGAAACTTGCGATAAATTGTATTTCGTAAACCAGGGATGTGCCCGTTGTTTCTACCTGACGGAACAGGGCGCCGAAAAATCAAGGTTGATAGCTTTTGAAGGCATGGTGATCACTTCGCTCGGCGGCTTTATTTCAGGGTTGCCTTCGTTCGAGATGGTAGATGTCCTTGAAAACTCGGAATTGCTAACTATTTCCCGAAGCAATTTTTATCATTTACTTCAAACATACCCGGAATGGCAGCAATTCTATGCCAAACTATTGGAATTTGCTTACCTGTATCAAAATAAAAAGATCGAAGAACTGGTTACACTTTCGGCCGGCGAGCGATATGCGCTGTTACTAAAAGAAAGCCCTCACTATATCAAACGACTGTCGAATAAAATATTAGCGTCATACCTTGACGTTACCCAGGAAACGCTGAGCCGTTTAAAATCCCGCTGATGTTTTTTGATCTGCATCAATGTTTTTAAACAAGTAAGGCTGTAGTTTTACGGCGTTAAACAAAAGGCTTATGCAGTTCGATCCGGAGAATAAGGTTGTAAAATTATGCGCCGAAGGTATGCAGCTGGAGGCCGAAGGAAAAATAGAAGAGGCGCATTCTCTTTTCCAGCAAGCCTGGGATACCGCTGCAAACGACTTCGAGGCTTTTACGGCGGCCCATTACCTCGCCCGTAACCAAAAGGACCCTTCAGCAGTATTGCAATGGAACCTGGA
>JABDGE010000180.1 GCA_013286235.1 Bacteroidota bacterium | reverse complement strand
GGTTTCCGCACCATTCGCTGGATACCTATCTCCCAAAACTTGTCAGGGCTGGGCAGCGTGTAGCCATTTGCGACCAACTCGAAGATCCGAAAACCACCAAAACCATCGTAAAGCGCGGCGTTACCGAATTGGTTACCCCGGGTGTTGCGATCAACGATAACATCCTTCATCAAAAAAGTAACAACTACCTTGCATCGCTGTATTTCGAAAAAAACAGCATCGGTATCGCCCTGATCGATATCAGCACGGGCGAGTTCTTAACGGCCCAGGGCAGCAGCAGCTATGTCGACAAGCTTTTGCAAAGCTATTCGCCGAGCGAAGTCATATATCCAAAAGGCCGCCGGAATGAATTTAAGGAATATTTTGGCGACCGGTTTTACACTTATACGCTGGACGAATGGCCATATAGCGGTGATTATGCGGGTGAAGTGCTGCTGAAGCATTTCGGCGTTAAGTCGTTGAAGGGCTTTGGCATCGAACGGCTCAATTTGGGAATTGTCGCCGCCGGTGTGGCGATTCACTACCTAAACGAAACAGAACACCGCAACCTGCAGCATATTTCGTCCATCAGCAGGATCGAGGAAGACCGTTACCTGTGGCTCGACCGTTACAGCGTGCGAAACCTGGAACTGGTGGGTTCGGCGAATGAAAATGCTCATACGCTGGTAGAAGTTTTGGATCAAACCTGCTCACCAATGGGCGCCCGTTTGCTGCGCAGGTGGATCGTAATGCCTTTAAAGGAGATCAAGCCAATCAACGACCGGCTGGGCGTGGTTGAATTTTTGGTTGAGCACGAGGATCTGCGGGAGGAGTTAAAGCAAAACATCCGGCTGATCGGCGACCTCGAACGCCTCATATCCAAGATAGGCCTGCAAAAAGTGAATCCGCGGGAGGTTTGCCAGCTAAAAAAAGCCCTGGAAGCGATTGCGGTCATCAAAAACATTGCCGTGGCTGTAAATAACGAACCATTGCAGGCTATTGGCGCCCAGCTGAACCCTTGTGAGCTTATTTCCGAAAAAATCGGGAAGGAATTGAGCGCCGAACCGCCCGCCATGCTGGTAAAAGGCGGCGTGATCGAGGAGGGCATTAACGAAGAACTGGACCGGTTGCGCAAGATTGCTTTTGGCGGGAAAGGATACCTGCTCGAAATACAAAAGCGCGAAGCGGAGGCGACCGGGATACCTTCCTTAAAAGTATCGTTCAACAACGTGTTCGGCTATTACCTCGAAGTGACCCATAGTCACCGCGACAAGGTGCCAACCGAATGGATCCGCAAACAAACATTGGTTAATGCCGAGCGATACATAACCCCCGAGTTGAAGGAGTATGAGGAGCAGATATTGGGTGCCGAAGAAAAGATACTGGCCCTGGAAACCAAGCTGTACAACGACCTTGTTTATTCGCTTGCCGAATACATCAAGCCGATCCAGCTGAATGCCCAATTGGTAGCGCGTTTGGATGTGCTGCTCAACTTCGCCACCATCGCCATCAAAAACTACTATATAAAGCCTGAGATCAATGATGGCAAAATAATTGATATCAAAGGCGGCCGGCACCCGGTTATCGAAAAGACGCTGCCGCTGGGCGAAACCTATATCACAAACGATGTATTTCTCGATCCGGATACACAACAGATCATTATCATCACCGGGCCCAATATGGCCGGAAAGTCAGCTTTGCTACGGCAGACCGGGCTGATTGTTTTAATGGCGCAAATGGGATGTTTTGTACCGGCAAAGTCGGCGGCGATCGGCCTGGTGGACAAAATATTCACGAGGGTGGGGGCGTCGGATAACCTTTCATCCGGCGAATCAACGTTTATGGTGGAGATGAACGAAACTGCCAGCATCCTGAACAATCTTTCCGACAGGAGCCTTATCCTGCTGGACGAGATCGGCCGCGGCACATCTACCTATGATGGCATCTCGATCGCATGGTCCATCGCCGAATTCCTGCACAGCCAGCCAGATACACGTGCAAAGACTCTTTTTGCCACCCATTATCATGAGCTGAATGAATTGAGCAACACCTTTAACCGGATAAAAAATTTCAACGTAGCGGTGAAAGAAGTCGGTCACCAAATCATATTCCTGCGCAAACTGGTTCCCGGCGGCAGCGAGCACAGCTTTGGGATACACGTAGCCAAATTAGCCGGCATGCCCCAAAAAGTATTATTACGCGCTAACGAGATCCTCAAAAAACTCGAAGCCGAGCGGACGGGAGGGGAGCATATCAAGGAAAGTATCCGCAAAGTGCAAAAGCAGGCGGTCCAGATGCAAATGTTTTCCATCGACGACCCCGTGCTGGTGAAGATCAGGGACACCCTGAATAACCTCGATGTGAATACGCTTACGCCTGTGGAAGCGCTGATGAAGCTTGATGAGATACAAAGGGTTATAAAAGGTTAGCTACCGATTGGCGATACTTATTTTGCCATAGCAGGGCGGGGTCCGGATAATATCGATCATTATATTGATGGTTGGGCTTCCAAAATGATAGAAGGTTTCATGACCGCTTGCATCTTCTATTATTAAAGTATATGCCTTTTTGACTTGCCCGATGATCTTGTGCATGTAAGTGGTGTCGGATATTATGTAAGAAGGGCTTTTCCTGGCTCTGTCAAACATCACCCTTTCGGCCGAATCTGTTCCCCCGTTTTTGTAGCAAAATTCAATGCTTTTGTAATCGTCAGAAAAAATAAAGTTTTTTTTGGTTAAGAAGGCTTTAGCGCTTTGCTGATGTGTCAGGAACAACAAGTCCTGGAATGTTAGACTCTGGCAGTTAGCACTGATAGAAAAGATAAGGCAAATAAAAATGGTTAAGAGCGTTTTCATGAACGCTAAAATAATATTTTGGATCAATAATTTGTCACAACGGGCTGCATGTTTTGATTTAATAGTTCCCGCCCAGGTGAGCCGGAAAATAAAGTTCATTAATATTGTAAGGTTATCTGCTTAGCGCCGACCAAACCAATAAAACAACGATGTTACCTTTTGATGACCAACCAACCGTGAAAAAACCAACGTATATTTGATAAACATAAAAATCTCATGAAAAATTTGTTGTTATATATAGCCTGCACTTTCTTGTTTGCAGGCTGTGCAATGGGGCAGGAGGATGAAAGTTTTGCCACACTGCCGAAGCCCAAACCGGGCCAGGAAGTTGCAACCTTTGGCGGCGGATGCTTTTGGAGTATGAGCGAGGCGATGTCGGAGCTGAAGGGCGTTGATAGGGTTATTGCCGGATATGCAGGCGGTACAACCGTGCGACCGAGCTATGAAGATGTTTGCACCCGAACCACCGGTCATGCCGAATGCGTGCAGGTTTACTATGATCCTAAGGTGATTAACTTTGCTACACTGGCAGAAGCCTTCTTTTATGCCCACGACCCAACCGAACTTAACCGCCAGGGGCCGGATGAAGGCACCGATTACCGTTCGGTCGCCTTTTACCGTACGCCCGAAGAAAAAGATATTATTTCAAATACGATCAAAAAGATAAATTCCTCGAAGCACTATCCAGAACCGATCGTAACACAGGTTGTGCCTTTTAAGGTATTTTACGCGGCGGAGAATTATCACCAGGGGTACTACCGTCTGCATGGTGATAATCCTTATATCGCCTCTGTTTCAGAACCAAAAGTGATGAAATTCCGCAAAGCGATGAAAGCCGAGTTGAAGCCGGAGTTTCAGTGAGTTCATAGCTCATGGTTCATTGGCGAAGATTGTTTGAGTAATGGCAGTAGCAGTGCAGTAGCAGTTTGATTAGTGTTTAAATCAATACATTTTTTCATCTGCACATCCAAACATCTGCACATCCAAACATCTGCACATATTCCCGCATCCGCACATCATCCTAATGTTTCTCCACTAACCTCATGCAGCCCGCATTCTTTCTTCGATTGATCCTCCCACCACCAGCGGCCGGAACGAAAATCTTCACCGGGTTGCACTGCCCGGGTACATGGAGCGCACCCGATGCTGGGGAACCCCCTGTCGTGAAGCGGGTTGTATGGGATGTCGTGAAGCCTGATGTAAGCTTTAACTTCGTTAAGAGTCCAATCAAACAGCGGGTGAAATTTGATCAATTGATGCGGTTCATCCCATTCCACATTTCCCATATCCTGGCGGGATGCGGATTGTTCGGCCCGGATGCCGGTTATCCAGCAATCGTTACCGGCAAGCGCCCGGCTTAAGGGTTCCACTTCCTTGCGGTTTTCCACCGATTCATAAAAGCTGGTGGGCCCCTTTTGGTTTACCATTTCCTCAAGCAGATCATGGCGTGGATAAAACGCATGAATGGGCTTCCCATAGATGTCCATTGTGCGGTTCCAGGTATAATAGGTTTCGGGGAACAGGCGCCCTGTTTCGAGGGTAAATACCTTTATCGGTATATTATTGCTGAATATGATGTGCGAGATCACCTGGTCTTCCCATCCGAAACTTGTTGAAAAAACAATTTTTCCAGGAGAATGTGCAGCCAGTTCCGACAGTGCTTCAATTGGATCAAGCCCGGAAATTTGGTGTTTTATATCTGCAACCAACTCGTTCATCACTAAAAAACTTTAGTTAAAAAAGCAAAAATACTTTTTATGCTGATCAGGATTACAATAACGCCCACCGACACCATAATGGCTTTGGCAGATATTTTGTTGGATATTTTGGTTGCAATCGGAGAAGCCAGCGCACTGCCTATTATTAAACCGGCAACCGCTTCCCAATGCACGACGCCAGGCATAGCTATACGCATCAGAACAAAAACAAGAGAACTCATCAGCGCAATGAAAAAACGCGACAGTTTTACGGTACCCAGCGAAAAAAGCGGATTTCGTCCACCGGCAATCAAGGTAGATAACACGATAGAACCCCAGCCCCCGCCTCCAACCGCATCGATAAAACCTCCACCAAAACCCAGCAAAGGGATACGTTTAATCTTTTCGCCGCGGCGTTTGCGTTTCAGGTTAAATGCTTTTGAGAGGATTACCACACCTAATATCAATGTATAAAGCGAAACAAACGGTTTGGTGTACTGGCTGTAATGCTCAAGTGA
>JABDGE010000179.1 GCA_013286235.1 Bacteroidota bacterium | reverse complement strand
ATGCAACACAAATGGCTTTATAGCATTCGCAAAGATCCCCCAGGTTTGCGGCCCCGCATTAATATTACTTTCAGAATAATTAAAGGAGTTGTTTAACCGCAAGGAACGGATTTTATAGGTGCGGCAGGCGGGATAAATTTGTATTATCAATCCGATAAAATCATGAAAAACTCAAAGATTGACTATAGCTTTACGGACAATCATATTAACGAGGAAATGAAAAGTCACCAGGTTAATATAAGAAATAAACGCTCAATCAGCGATCGGTTTGGTTAAGACACAATCTACTAATGCCCGCATTGAAAATGGCTGCCCGATGGGACATCATCACATTTAACTCCTACCATTGAGTTTTTGTCGCCCATCGCAGCGGAGACTTTTTGTGGGTATTTGAGGCTTAATGATATATATTACCCAGTCGCCTGAAGCGCGGCTTCCCAGCCAATGATGGCATTTTTACGAATGTACTGCCCAATCTCACCGTTTGATTTGATGACGCGGTGACATGGTATCAAGAACGCTACAGGATTACTAACGAGGGCAGTTCTCACTGAACTTGAAGCGCCTTTATAGCCTGAACTGTGAGCAAGATCACCGTAAGTGGTTAATCCGCCTACCGGAACCTTTAACAAGGTTGCCCATACTTTGATCTGGAACCCGGTACCTTTCAGATGCAGTTTAATTTCATCGAGGTTGCTCCAGTCCTGCGAGAATACACGCAGCGCATTTTGCTGGGCCGTGTCTAAGCTCCTGCTATACATTGCGTTTGGGAAGATCCGGACGAGGTTCTGTAGTGCCGTTTCTTCGTCTTCGTCAACGAATGTCATGTGGCAAATACCTTTTGAAGTCGAAGCTACCAGCATTTTCCCAAACGGTGAACCAGCGTATGTGTAATTGATTTTTAGTGATTCACCACCATTTTTAAATTCGCCGGGGGTCATACCCTCAACTTTTACAAACAGGTCGTGCAGACGGCTCGTGCCGGACAACCCGGTTTCATATGCTGCATCAAATAAGCTTGCACCGGTATTTTTTAGTATATCCTTTGCGTGTTCGACACTTAGGTATTGTAAAAACTGTTTCGGTGTAACACCGGCCCAATTCCGGAACATTTTTTGAAAATGAAAGGGACTCAGATTTACGTGTTCCGCTACATCCTCCAGTTTGGGTTGTAATTTATAATTTTCCTTGAAGAAGCTGATCGCTGATGCCACCCGCTTATAATCCAGTTCTTGTTGCGTTTCCATTGCTTTTAAATATAAACTGAGAGGGGACGGAAAGACCCAGGATTTGCTAAGTTTGAATAATTCAAAAACCGGTGCGGCAATCACACTACCGCACCGGTTAAAATCTTATCAACTATTCAAATCTCTATTTTCCCGTATGCCGGCTTTAGTGTTTCCATTATTTTTGTCTTTTTTTAATGTGTTTTGAAAGTGTTATCTGGTTTTCAAACACCGGCTTTCAGTACATGGCGGCTGGCCTTCTTTTCGTCGATTAGTGTTTTACAATAATTGTATTTTGGTCAAGTGTAAGCAACCACTTGTTTTGTTTTTTCACAATTACATAAGTTTTCATGTGTCGCTCATTGTGGTGCTTTACGCCTGCGGGGAATTCATAGTCACTGCACTTATGAACAACGTTAGCAATCGCAACGGTTGGGCTCAAAAACCGGACTGTAATGCTTTCTACCGACAATGTAACACCTTTTAAAATGGTTTGACATAAGGGCCGCAGCTCGCCCATAACCGAGTCTCGCCCTTTCGTAATTCCGCCAATCGGATTAATGTGTTCCCAATTCTTTGTCGTATAAGATTCAACATTTTTAAATGCTCCGTCATTATAGTCGTCCTGGTAAGCCAAGACTACATTTTTCACCGACTGCTCCTCTTGTGAACTTTGTCCGAAAGACGTGTTTGACAAAATCATGATAAAAAAAATAAGCAGGCAGACTTTCATATTGGTTTTGCAAAAGTGTTTCAATCCGGTTACCCCGTTGTCGATATAAACAAGGGCGGTGACTTTACACATTCCGCTTGTTGCGCCCGTGGTTAGGGCTTTTTTGTTTTTCATTTTATTTATTTCTAATTATGATTTTTAAACTAAATATTTCTTTACCGTAAAGCTGTAGCAACCTAAAAAACAAGTTGCCGCAGCAGCCCTATGGCTATTATTTGTTACCGTAAATCATGTTCAAGGAAGTTTCAACAGCAGTAACTTTATGCCCAAGCACATTTTCGAGCGTAGATGTAACTGTGGCAAACTCATCAGCCTTCGTCGTTTCTCCGAAATTTGCAAATAAGTCAACATATCCCGCAGGAACACCAGCCTCGAGAGCTACTTTCCTATATTCTTCTTTCGATGGAGAAACATACTTTATCGGTACGGTAGTAATTGAACTCATAATATCCGCGATGTCGCCCCATGTCAATGCTTTCGGGCCGGTCAGGTCCAGGCTTCGGTTGTCGTATTTACCTGTTTCATCCAGTAAAATAATCGCTCCTGCCTCGGCCAGTTCATTGCGGCTTACAAAAGAAGTTTTGCCGTCACCTGCCGGAACATAAATAAGATGTTTGGTCAAAACATCATTACCCGCGAAAACCGGTATCATTTCCGTATAGGTACCGTGTTTAAGAATGGTATAGGTAATTCCCGATCCTTTTAATTTAGCTTCGGTATTTAAATGTCCTGCAGCAACCGCCCTGATCGGCGAATCCCCGGATTCAGTTTTACGCTGGTAACTTGTGTAAACAATGTGGGTAACGCCGGCTTCCAACGCGGCTTCAACTACGTTATCCTGCTGGGTAATGCGTTTTGAAACATCCGTGTTTGAAACCATGTACAGGGTGTCAATTTCGTTGAAGGCGTTCACCAGGGATTCGTAATCGTCATAATCGCCGATTTTAACATTCACACCGATTTCTTTCAGTCTAGCGGCTTTTCCTTCACTCCGCGCTAAAGCGTACACATTCTTTGCACTTGTTTTACTCAATAAAGTGGTGATCACGCCCATGCCCAATGGTCCTGTGGCACCTGTTACTAAAATGTTTTTCATTTTTTAAATTATTTTAATGTGTTTATCATCTTTGGGGTATCTAATTATTCCCGTTGACTGTCGGTAGCATTGAACTTTCAATCCCCATTGACAAGTCAAAAGTCGGTAGACTGCGAACAGAAAGAAATCCGAATCTTGCGGTCTTTCGGAAGAAGTAAAAAATAATCAGGAAAGTCATTTTAAAAAAAGAACAAGACTGAAACGTTGCGGGACCTGAAGAAAAAAGTGGATGAGAGGTTCAGGACTGTATAAAAATGAACAAATCATTTAAGGGTTGTTGTATTTATTCGCACTTAATTATTTATGGAATTGTCAATTATACATTGACTTAACTTGCCAATTTCTTTAAATCCTGCAAAAAGTGGTTCGAAAATTGTCTTGCCACCCCTACTTTTTAAGTCGAAAGTCAAATTTCTTCAGTCGAAAGCCTGGAGGCTTTTTGCTTTTGGGCTTTTTAGCAAACTGGCTGCAGTAAAAAAAAGCCGAATGAGTGCAGCGAAAAGGCCTTAATTGCTTTAGAACACCCCAATATCAGGATCAGCGAAGCTAAGCCTTCCCCTTTTTACATTGAAGCAAGATTATAACAATAGTTTTTAGCGTTTTGGCAGACCGTATCCTAACCGGACGTGTACTTATTACTTTATTTTAGTGCAATGCACTCGACCGACACCAATACACCGCCCGGGAAAGGCATGACCTGCGGCGCACTTCGGGCCGGTGTTACTTCGGGGAAAAACCTGGCATAGGAACGGTTGATCATTGAAAAGTCCGGATCGGCGCCTGCAACCATAAATACCGTTAGCTTCACCGTTCTGTTTAGTGATGAGCCGGCATTTTCCAATATCTGCTGTATGTTTTTAAATGCCTGCACGATCTGTGCCTCAAACCCTTCGGCCAATTTACCGCTGACGATATCGACACCCGTGGTGCCGGATACAAAAATAAAATCGCCCGCAATTACTGCCTGTGGTACATACGCGTTAGGTTTCGGCGCTGCAGCTGTATTGAAAACTTGTGGTTCCATGATGTTCAGTTTCTAACAAATATATACTTTGTTGCTTATTTAAGCATCAGGCCTTCTTATAAATCACACTGGCTCGGCCGGGCAATGGCCTGACAGCGGATGAAACAAGCAGGTTAAAGCAACTGATGTTCGCATCGCAGCTAATTGGGACAGCAAAAGGCGACGCATACCGCATTAAAACGTCGTTTTAACTGCGTTATATTTGGATCAGATTTATAACGGGTACATCAAAACATGCTTACGGTTGAAAAGATAGGCGGCACGTCAATGAGCGCGCTGAAGGAAGTTATTGAGAATATCATTTTATATAACAGGAGCGGGGAGCAATTGTACAACCGCGTCTTCGTGGTTTCGGCGTTTTCGGGCGTGACCAACCTGCTGCTGGAAGATAAGAAGACGAAAGCCCCCGGGGTTTACCAGGAACTGGCTGCAGGAAAGGATTTCAGGCCGGCGCTTGCAACCGTGGGCGCGCACCTGAAAACGTTCCATCAAAGGTTTGAAGTTTTGGGTCTTGACGTCGCAGATGCGGATAAGGCAGTGGACGCCCAGCTCGCGGTTGCGCTGAATTACCTGGAGAGTGCGGTTACCATGCTGGCCTCGGGCTACCTGAACGAGGGGATCCTGCTCGCGGCGCGGGAGATCCTGGCCTCAATCGGCGAAAGTCATTCGGCTTTTGTGCTGGCACGCATCCTCCAAAGAAAAGGCATTCAAACCCGTCTCATAGACCTTGCGGGTGTCGCCGACAGCCGGCCGCTGACGATCAGCGAGCGGATAGCGGAAGAGTTTAAAAATATCGGGCTGGAAAAATGCGTCTGTATAGCGACGGGTTATACGAAGGGCACGGAAGGCATCATGCGGGAATTCGACCGGGGCTATTCTGAGGTGACCTTCAGCAAGATCGCCGAACTTCTAAAGCCGGGGGAAGCGGTGATCCATAAGGAATATCATTTATCTACCGCCGACCCCGCTTTGGTGGGCATCGAAAACGTCAGGCCTGTAGGAAACACCAACTATGACATCGCCGACCAGCTCGCCGACGTGGGTATGGAGGCGATACATCCCAAAGCCGCCAAGCCGCTGGAAAT
>JABDGE010000178.1 GCA_013286235.1 Bacteroidota bacterium | reverse complement strand
GGTGAGTAGTGAAGCAGAAAATTGGGTTAAGAATGATAACCATTGCTTTCTAATAAAAGATGGTAAAACAGGATGTTTAACGCGTTCTCTTCTTTTGCATCGCAGGGTACTTTTCAAGAGACCCCGGGGAGAAACTGACCATTCACTCAGGGAAGACGCACTAAAATCGTGGCTTATAATCTGTTCAAAAACAGTCCGCTTATAGGAGGCTCCGCTGGAGCCAACAACTCGCTTTTGTCTTTGACTCCGTTAGGAGTCGCCTGTTTATAGATGACAACAATGACATTTAGGGCTCCAGCGGAGCCTCCTTTAACCAACTATTTAAACCAGGCATTACTTTTAATGCGTCTGCCCTGACCATTTACTACTCACTACTCACAAAAACGATAATTTATTGCTATTTTCGTTGACATTTCACAACTAACTATGATGCTGATATTCAATGAGTGATACCAACAGCAAAGTCGCACCGTGGTTAGGGGTATTTGTTCTTTCGATCGCCTTTTCCGCACTTATCGGGTGGACATTTGATATACCTTTCCTCATCAGCATATCACCAAACCTGACAGCCATGAACCCGGTAACGGCGGTTACTTTCGTACTCGTGGCCATTTCAATGTTACTTTTGCTGATCTCTGAAAGTAAATCAATTCGCTTTATTGGCCCTGGCATTGCTTTCCTGGTTTTTTTAACAGGACTGCTAAAACTGCTCGACTATGCCGGCGCCATTTCCATTCATATGGACAGGTTGCTGTTTCCGGCAAAGTTAAGTTTACGCATGCTGCACAATGCTATAGCGCCAACGACCGCTGTTCTTTTCCTGCTTTTAGGCATTGTTCTGTTTGACCCGCGGCAGGCTGGAAAATATAAAAGAATAGCCAACGACTGTATTTTGTTTGGCGCCTTCCTGATCGCCTATATGGGTATCATTGGTTACGTTTATGGCCTGGAAACTTTTTACCGCATCGGGCCGTTTGTCCCGATGGCTTTAAATACTGCCTTATGTTTTACCGCAAGTGTTACCGGCTTATTCCTCAGCTATCGAAAAGGGAACTTATACAGGATATTTTTTTCAAAGCATGTCGGCGGGAAATTAGTGCGCAGAGCTGTTCCGCTGGTATTGCTGATACCACCGGCTTTTGGCTATTCTAAAATTATATTTCAAAAGGCGCAGTTTTACAACGTGGCGTATGGCGTCGCGCTCGATACCGCGGTTATTGTGTTGGTGGTGCTGCTCATGGTGTTTTATTACGCCACCATGCTGAACAAGAATGATTTGGAAAGGAAAGCTGCCGAACAGGAGATCGTCAGCAATGAAGAAAAATACCGCTCGCTGCTATATTCCTTACAGGAAGGCGTTGTTTATTTTGACACGGCCTCAAAAATACTTTTTTACAATCCAAGCTTTTCTGCATTGACGGGATATGGCCCGAATGAATTGACCGGAGAAAATATCCGGGATATAATCATACCCGAAGACGACCAAGACCGGCAAAACGAGCCGGCTGCTAATCCACTGCCGGGTATTCCCCGTGAATACGAAACGCAATTATTGCGCAAAGACGGGTCGAGGATAATTGTGCAAACTAAGCTAACACCCTTGTTTAAAGATGGGGCGCCGGTTTCTTTCCTGTCTACACTCACTGATATAACCGAACGAAAAAAGCGGGAGGAAGATATTGAAGCGTTTAGTGCTTCAGCCGCCCATGATCTGAACGCGCCGCTGGCCCGTATCCAGATGCTCATCGATCACATTATAGATGATAGCAGTGTGCGGTTAAACAGTGAGGATTTAGAAAATCTTGGGATCATATTAAAAACCACGGTTGATATGCGGGTCCTTCTTCATGATCTTTTGCTTTTTGCGAAGATTGGCGCCGAAAAAATAAGCCGCGAACAAATAGACATGAATAAAATGGCACAGGAGATCATCAACAGCGCCGGTCCTTCCAAAGCGGAAATAGAACTGGGGGATCTTCCTGCAGCTAACGGAGAAGCAAGCGCCGTGAAACAGGTTTGGGCCAATTTGATCAACAATGCCATTAAATATTCGTCAAAAAAAGAGAAGCCTGTTGTGCAAATTGGAAGCTATATGCAAAATAATAAAAACATTTATTATGTTAAGGACAACGGCGCCGGGTTCAACATGTCTGAGGCTCCCAAACTTTTTGCGCCGTTTAAAAGGATGCATTCGGATTTCGAGGGCAATGGGCTTGGCTTGCCTATCGTAAAACGGATCATCGAAAAACACAACGGACAAATATGGGCTGCAAGTGAGCGGGATAAGGGCACAACTTTTTATTTTTTCATTTAGAAAATACCCGTGATAATTAACAATGGCAAAAAGACTGATAGTTAAGCTAAACCAATGGAAAATCCTGAAAAAAGCAGGGAGTCGTTTATTCAAACCCTTATCCGTACCGTTGTTACCACAACCATAATTGCCGTTATTTTATATTGCCTGCATATATTTCCATCCGGCGATAAAAGCAAATTAACTTTGTTTGAAATGATCTGGTCAATAGTCTTTTGCATAGTTTTTGGCGGCCATTGGCTGGAATTGGTGTTTATTAATCAAATAAAATTCGCCTTACCAAAAAATATTTTATTACTGTATTTTATAAGAACGGGTTATTGGTTCTTATGCTCAATTCCGTTATTTCTTATCGCGGATTTTGTTAATAGTTTATTTTCGCAGCGAACCGGGCAAATGGGGCACTGGTGGGCATTTGGTTTGGTTTATATTGGCATTGAGTTGTTTATGCATGCTATGATGCAGATAAGATTTAAGAAGAGTTTTTATAATGGCGTTTATTGAAGTGCGTTTAAAAATGATTAACGCCCAGGGATATCGCTTTTAACCTTAAAAATTAATTTTAGCCAGAATACACACGTATTTTCGAGCTACAAACGTTTAGCCCGCCAGCTAGCGGGGCAGGGCGAAGGTCCATTTGGATTTACCTTTTCTTGATGATGTAAACTCATAAAAAACAACATATCGGCGATGGGTAGCGCCCTACGGGGCAATATGAATAAGGTGGGTTAGGTGCTACAAACGTTATGCCCGCCAGCTGGCGGGGCATAAAACAAAAAGGGTAAAAGAAAATTTTAAAAAACGATTGCCCAGATTAACGCTTTCTTTCACCTTGCGCATCGCAGGGCTATTTTAAAGACATCTGAGGAGACTTCCGAGTCCTCATTCACCACTCGCCGCTCACTACTAACCACTCACCTGCCTTCAAAACGGCCTGTTTTTTTATCGACTACGATCTTGTACATGATCAACTCCACCGTGGCGCCGACATCACTTTCCTGGTCCACAAAACCATGCTCCCGTGTAACCGAATCGTCGATAATATAGGGGGTGATCCTGTCGGTTAGCTTTTGCAGCACGATATGTTTTTCAGTCATATCAGTGATCTCTTCGAACTTTCCCCAGGCGATGACACTTTGCCAGTTGGTGACGTCTTTTATGCTGTCTACCTCAAAACACACATCAGGATTTTTCCGCATCATATCAATTTTCATCCCTTTGGCGGAATGGCCATATATGTTGATGCCGTCATATACATAATTTATGGGAACGATGTAGGTAACGCCCGCTGAATGACATCCGATCCGCCCGGTCACCTGATCTTTCAATAAGGCTTCTATCTGGGTATTGTTTAGTTCTCTTAACATTTTCTTTTTTTAATAGCTATATCTTGACTCTTTATTCGCATTAATTATTTGAAATTATTGATGATTCATCCGGGATGGTAAACCAAAAGGTCGTCCCGGTTCCTAATTCGCTTTCCACGCCCATTTCGCCCCCATGCAACCTGATAATTTCTGCAGAAATATATAAACCCATTCCTAACCCCGAAGTACGATTATTATCTTTAGCTAATCTAAAATAGCGGTCGAAAAGATTGCCCATATTTCCGGGTTCGATACCTTTACCCTTATCGCTAACCGATACCCTGGTTGTTCCTTTGATATGTTTAGCATCTACAACAATCTCGAAAGACTCAGCCGCATACTTCACTGCATTGTTAACGAGGTTTACCAATACCTGGTCAATTTTATCCCGGTCGGCAAAAAGCGTGAATAAGGGGCTGCTCCTGTAATGAATATGGTATTTACCCTCCAATCGAATGTGGCTGCAGCATTCGTCAACCAGGTCCTTCAAAATAAATTCAGTCTTTTTTAAAGATAACTGGCCTTGTTCTATCTTTGTAGAGCTTAACAGGTCGCTTACCAGGAAACTGAGCTTTGTAGCATGCCTTTCGGCATTTTCTGTCATTTTAACGAATCGTTCGGGGATATTCGTTTCAGTCTTAAGTATCCGGCTCATTAATTGAAGGTTTGCCTTTAGACTGGTTATTGGCGTTTTGAGCTCGTGGCTGGCTATACTGATAAATTCTTCCTTGTGCAGTTTTAACTGATGCTGTTCGGATATATCCTCGATAATCGTATAACCCAATGTTCCTGACTCGTCCGGAAACAAAATTGATGTCACCCGGCACCAGATCAAAGCGCCGTCCTTTTTTATAAGACGGGTTTCCAGGCAAAAAAATGGAGTTTCTTTTTGCCACAATTGCTCCTGAAGTGATATCCAATGTTTGTGATCGCCCGGCGGGGAATAATCCAATATATGGCTGCCTATAATATCCTCTTTTACATCATATCCCAAAAGATTAACCAAAGCCATATTGACCTGGAGGATTTTCAGTTTGGGCGAAATTACTTTATTAGCTAACCTGGAATACTCAAATATGGTACGAAATCTTTCCTGGTCTTCACGAGACTTTAACTTTATGTTTTCCTGCTTTAATGCAGAGATCTCTTTTTTTAAGGCCTTATTGGAATCCATCAACTTGAGTACTGTCCTTGAATTCCATCAATGTAGATATCAGCAGAAAGGGATGATCGCTCCCTGATACAAGCGAAAAAAGGGAATAATGTTTCAATCTGTTTTAAGAATCAAGAGCCAATCCCGCACGTGCGGGAAAGAACCAGGAAGGAGTGGCAGTAGGCAGTGGGCAGTAGGCAGTAGGAGTGGCAGTAGGCAGTAGGCAGTAGGCAGTAGGCAGTAGGCAGTAGGAGTGGCAGTAGGCAGTAGGAGTGGCAGTAGGCAGTAGGCAGTTGGCAGTGGGCAGTAGGAGTGGCAGTGGCAGTGGGGAGTAGGCAGTAGGCAGTAGGAGTGGTAGTAGCAGTGGCAGTGGCAGGAGGAAGA
>JABDGE010000177.1 GCA_013286235.1 Bacteroidota bacterium | reverse complement strand
CCGCGACCATGAAAAGCTAAAACTCAGGCAACATTATGAAAATCTCCCGAAAATACTTGAAGCCGAAGGCGTCAACCCTAAAATCCCCTGGCTTTTTGATTATAAATTGGACTTCCGCTTTAAGTGACTAAAATAATTAGAGACAATAAAAAAGCTGATAGCTATCGGGGCCGAAAGACGGAGCATTGGGTAAAATTGAAGATGAGCGATAAAAATGAGTTGTAAAAGTTTCGTCAATCTTTTCACTCCTTAGGATGTCCAGCTAAACTTTTTCAATTATGTTGCATCTAAATCACAATTCAATAGTTATTTTTGTAATAAATAAATCTAAAACAGAAAATAGAAAAATGGAAAGTAACAAACCCGATTACGTTTATAGCAACGTGATCCAAATAGATGATACGGATTCATCCCGCAAATATTTAGCGAAAGTATTTACCTGGATGTTTGCAGCTTTAGGCATTTCTGCCCTTTTTGCGTTCGAATTTTATCTCAATTCAGATTTGATGCGGCTAATTGTCATTCCCGGTGTTGGCCTGACAGGATTGGGCTATGTAGCGATATTTGCGCCGGTAGCTTTTTCTTTTGTTATAAGCTTTGGTTTCAATCGCATATCCTACCCGGTTCTGGTATTCCTTTACCTATTATATTCAGTAACCATAGGCATTAGCCTAAGCATTTTAGGTCTGATGTACACCGCCAGCTCAATCTTCAGTGTGTTCCTTAGTTCGTCGGTAATTTTTGGAATTATGGCCGTTGCCGGCTACACTACCAAAATGGATTTGTCGAAATTCGGATCAATTTTGATCATTGGATTTTTTGCAATTTTTGCGGTAAGCATTATCAACTTCTTTTTAGGCAGCAGCCAGCTGCAATATATCATAAGCTTTATTTTCGTTGCTATCATGATAGGCCTTACGGCATACTATATGCAAATGCTAAAAAGAATTGGCGCAGGAATTCAATTCGGCACAGCCAGTGCTCAAAAGTTAGTTGTCATAGGTGCTTTTGTATTGTATACAACATTTATCAATCTCTTTACTTCGATGCTCCGTATTTTCGGCGGCAGAAGATAATCGTAAGGTCCAAGATCTTAAAAAGCCGTCAGTTATCTTAATTGGCGGCTTTTTATTTGCTAATATTTGAAGCAGGCAAGGTTATAAGAGGCCGGTTCGTAAGTCACAGCTCGCCTTACTTCCTGTCAACCACAAGTATCAAACTGCTACTGCCACTGCTACTGCCACTCATAACTCACCATTCACCAAACCACCATTTGCTTTTTAAAACATTATTTAAGATATTTGCATTGCTTATAGCGAAAGACGGAGGGATTGGACCCTGCGAAGTCTTGGCAACCTGTGCTTACAAGGTGCCAAATTCTACTTGACCTGCAAACTTGCGGCCAGGAAAGATAAGCGAAAGTCAGTCTATTGAAATCGGACTTTTCGAAATAAGCTTATTTAGATTTGAGATGTGAGATATGAGATATGAGACTGGTGAAGCTGCGTCTCGTGATCAAACTCTCTTATCGGCAGTAGACTTAAGAGACCAAATGGGCTGGAAGATGCGAATTTATCTCAAATCTCATATCTCACATCTAATTAATAGATTATAAAAAAGGGAATGAGCCGTAAGATGCGAATTTATCTCACATCTCATATCTCACATCTCATATCCGACGCAGAAGAATGAATATAAAAGAAGAACTAAAAAAACGCATCCTCATCATCGACGGGGCAATGGGTACCATGATCCAGCGGTACCAGCTTACTGAAGACGACTTCAGGGGGGAGCGTTTTGCCGCACATCCGTCGGACCTGAAGGGCAATAACGACCTGCTCAACCTTACCCGGCCGGATGTGATCAAAGCCATACATAAAGAATACCTCGACGCCGGCGCCGATATCATTGAAACCAATACTTTCAGCACCCAGCGCATCTCTCTGGCGGATTACAAAATGGAGGAGCTGGCTTACGAGCTTAGCTATGAAGGCGCCCGTTTGGCCCGCGAGGTGGTGGACGAATACAATAAAACATCGCCCGATAAACCACGCTTTGTGGCAGGCGCCATCGGCCCCACCAACCGTACCGCTTCGCTATCCCCGGATGTGAACGACCCCGGGTACCGCGCCGTCACCTTTGACAGCCTTGCCGAGGCTTATTATGAACAAACCCGCGGCCTGGTGGATGGCGGTGCAGACCTGTTGTTAATTGAAACCATCTTCGATACGCTGAACGCCAAGGCCGCATTATTTGCCATCAAACGTTACGAAGCCGAACTAAAAGCGGCGTCGGCAGGGCCCAATCCTTTCCCACCGATCATGATCTCCGGAACCATCACGGATGCTTCGGGCCGCACCTTGTCCGGGCAAACGGTCGAGGCATTCTGGAATTCGGTACGCCACGCAAATTTATTGTCAGTGGGCCTTAATTGTGCCCTCGGTGCAAAGGAGATGAGGCCGCATATTGAGGAATTATCCGATAAAGCCGACGTGTTTACTTCGGCATATCCCAACGCCGGCCTGCCAAATGAGTTTGGGCAATATGATGAAACCGCTCATGAAACCGCTCACCTTGTGGAAGATTTCATGAAGGACGGCCTGGTGAACATCGTAGGCGGCTGTTGTGGCACCACTCCCGATCACATCAGGTGCATCGCCGAAGCGGCTGCAAAATATCAGCCCCGCGTAAAGCCCGTTACAGAACCATGGCTGCGCCTCAGCGGCCTGGAAGCGGTAACCTTAACGCCCGAAACCAATTTTGTAAACATCGGCGAGCGTACCAATATTACAGGTTCGCCAAAATTTTCAAAGCTCATCCTGGCTGAAAACTATGAGGAAGCCTTATCCGTTGCCCGTCAGCAGGTGGAAGGCGGCGCACAGGTGATCGATATAAATATGGATGAGGGAATGATTGATTCTGAAGCCGTAATGGTTAAGTTTCTAAATCTTGTGGCTGCCGAACCCGATATCTCCAAATTGCCTATAATGGTCGATTCCTCCAAATGGACGGTGATTGAGGCCGGCTTAAAATGCCTGCAGGGCAAGGGGATCGTCAATTCTATCTCGCTGAAAGAGGGAGAAGAGAAATTCAAGGAACACGCCCGTAAAATCTTGAACTACGGAGCGGCGACGGTGGTGATGGCGTTTGATGAAGTCGGACAGGCTGATTCCCTGGAGCGCCGAAAGGAGATCTGTCAGCGCGCCTACAACATACTTGTTAACGAGATCGGTTTCCCGCCGCAGGACATTATTTTCGACCCGAATATTTTAACTGTGGCAACCGGCCTCGAAGAACATAACAACTACGCTGTTGATTTTATCGAAGCCACGCGCTGGATAAAACAAAACCTGCCTTATGCAAAAGTGAGCGGCGGTGTTAGCAATATTTCATTCTCCTTTAGGGGGAATAACGTGGTCCGCGAAGCCATGCACTCCGCATTTTTATATCACGCGATAAAAGCCGGTTTGGATATGGGGATTGTAAACGCAGGCATGCTGGAGGTTTATGAGCAGATACCGAAAGATTTGCTCGAACTTGTCGAAGACGTGCTGCTCAACCGCCGCGCCGATGCCACCGAACGTTTGGTGGAGTTTGCCGATACCATAAAGACAAAAGGCAAA
Organism: Bacteroidota bacterium; assembly: GCA_013286235.1. Taxonomy (GTDB): domain Bacteria; phylum Bacteroidota; class Bacteroidia; order Sphingobacteriales; family Sphingobacteriaceae; genus Mucilaginibacter. The sequence continues at coordinate 1,660 of JABDGE010000177.1, read as the reverse complement.
GAAATTGTAAAGGACGAAGAATGGCGCAAAGCTCCGGTTGCCGAACGGTTATCGCACGCGCTGGTTAAAGGTATCATCGACTACCTGGATGAGGACGTTGAAGAAGCACGGCAAGCGTACAGCAAACCATTGGAAGTGATAGAAGGCCCCCTGATGGACGGCATGAACGTGGTGGGCGACCTATTCGGCTCGGGCAAAATGTTTCTGCCGCAGGTAGTAAAATCGGCCCGTGTGATGAAGAAGGCCGTGGCTTACCTGCTGCCCTTTATTGAACTGGAAAAACAGCGGGTTATCGATGCCGGCGAAGATTCAAGCAGCAGCAGGGCAAACGCAGGTAAAATATTGATGGCTACTGTGAAAGGCGATGTGCACGATATTGGAAAAAACATTGTGGGCGTTGTATTGGCCTGCAATAATTTCGAAGTGATCGATCTCGGCGTAATGGTGCCCGCCCAAAGAATTATCGAAGAAGCCAAAAAGCAGAACGTCGATATAATCGGGCTCAGCGGCCTGATCACCCCGTCGCTGGACGAAATGGTGCATTTTGCCAGGGAGATGGAACGCGAAGGTTTCACCATCCCGCTCATCATCGGCGGGGCTACCACATCGCGCATTCACGCGGCGGTAAAGATCGCGCCGAACTATTCAGGCGCCGCAGTTCACGTGCTCGACGCCTCACGCAGTGTTACCGTTTGCACCAACTTATTGAATCATGAAGGGCGGGAAGCCTATATCCGGGGGATAAAAGACGAGTATGCCAAAGCGCGGGAGGCGCATTTGAATAAACGGTCCGACAAGCGGCTTCTCCCGATAGTGGATGCGCGCAACTTAAAATTGCAGATCAACCTGAATGGGGCCATCGCACCGAAACCCACATTTACGGGCACGAAGGTGCTGGAAGCATATCCGCTGGAGGAACTGGTGCCTTATATCGACTGGACGCCATTTTTTCACACCTGGGAGCTGCGAGGCAGCTATCCGAAGATCTTCAATGATAAATTTGTCGGTGTGGAAGCCAAAAAATTGTATGACGATGCCACGGTGTTGTTAAAAAAGATCGTAGACGAAAAGCTGCTGCAGGCAAACGGCGTTATCGGCTTCTGGCCGGCGAACAGCGTTGGCGATGACATCGAAGTTTATACAGATGAAACGCGTAATACTTTGCTCACCAAAATTCATACTCTGCGCCAGCAAGCCGAAAAAGCAGCAGGTGAGCCGTACTATGCCTTGTCGGATTTTATCGCTCCAAGAGAAAGCGGAATCCCCGATTATTGGGGTGGCTTCGCCGTAACCGCGGGCATTGGCTGTGATACATTGGTGGCCCAATTTGAAAAGGATCACGACGATTACAACAGCATTATGGCCAAAGCCCTCGCCGACCGCCTTGCCGAAGCTTTTGCCGAAAAAATGCATGAACTGGTGCGCAAGGAGTATTGGGGATATGCAAGAGGCGAACAATTGGGCACGGATGAATTGATCAAAGAAGAATACCAGGGTATCCGCCCGGCGCCGGGTTATCCCGCCTGCCCGGATCATACCGAGAAAACAACGCTGTTTGAACTTTTACAGGCCGAAGACAATGCCAAAATGCATTTAACCGAAAGCCTGGCCATGACGCCGGCAGCATCCGTAAGCGGCTTCTACTTCGCACACCCGCAGG
>JABDGE010000176.1:1384-5511 GCA_013286235.1 Bacteroidota bacterium | reverse complement strand
GATTACCGGGAAGGACGGCAGAGCATCTTTTTCTTATTTCAATTCCGATGCAAAAGGCACTTACCGGGTGGTAGTTGAAGGAGTTGATGTTAAAGGCAACCTGGGGAGGGTTGTTTGGCGGTATGTTGTGGAGTGATTTTGTTTGAGTTCATAGTTCATGGCGGGAGAGTGTGAGTGTGAGTGTGAGTGGCAGTACCAGCTGGGTTCAAGGCTCATGGTTCATGGCGGGAGAGTGTGAGTGTGAGTGTGAGTGTGAGTGGCAGTTGGGTACAAGGCTCATGGTTCATGGCGGGAGAGTGTGAGTGTGAGTGTGAGTGTGAGTGTGAGTGTGAGTGGCAGTTGGGTACAAGGCTCATGGTTCATGGCGGGAGAGTGTGAGTGTGAGTGTGAGTGTGAGTGTGAGTGTGAGTGTGAGTGTGAGTGGCAGTACCAGTTGGGTTCAAGGCTCATGGTTCATGGCGGAGGTGGGGTGGCAGTAGCACTTGGGTCCGTAATTCACAGCTGAGGTGTGGAGTGGCAGTGACCGTTGGGCTCATAGTTCATAGGCCGACGGCTAAGCGTCAAAGCCAGGAATTAAGTTACGCCGGGTTCCTGCCAATAACGGATAATCAGCAGCTATTAGTGGTTCTTGTGCAGGCATTTGCGTAAATGCAATGGCGTAAAAGCGTGGCCTGAATGTCCCGTGGGGTGCCGAAACAAGTTCGGCATGACTTGGGGAAAGACAATGGTTTTGGCCCGTCAGCACTAACTTTCACCAAGGCGCCCCGCGTTGGGCTATCAGCATGCCTTTGCCGGCTGTTTACACAACATTATTTCTCCATTTGTTCAATTACCGCCTGGGTAACACCAGTAAAGGAGAAGCCGCCGTCGTGAAACAGGTTTTGCATGGTGACCATTTTGGTGAGGTCGGAGAAAAGGCTTACGCAATAGTCGGCGCACTGGCCGGCATCTGCATTGCCAAGCGGGCTCATTTTTTCGGCATACCTGATAAATCCTTCAAAGCCTTTTACCCCTGAACCGGCTGTGGTGCGGGTAGGGGACTGCGATACCGTATTTACGCGCACATGCTTTTTTGTGCCGTAATAATAGCCGAAGCTGCGGGCGATGCTTTCGAGGTAGGCTTTGTTATCGGCCATGTCGTTGTAATCAGGGAATACACGCTGTGCGGCGATATAGGTTAAGGCCACCACCGAACCCCACTCGTTGATGGCATCCATCTTCATGGCGGCTTGCAATACGCGGTGAAGGCTTAAAGCCGATATATCAAGCCCTTTATGGGTAAAATCATAATTATTTTCGGTGTAGGTGATGCCTTTACGAACATTCACGCTCATGCCGATGGAATGCAGGATAAAATCCACGCCGCCGCCAAAATGCTCCTGCGACTTATTGAAAAGGTTGGTGATGTCGTCGTTATTGGTTACGTCGGCGCCAACAACGGGCGCATTGCATTCTTCGGCCAGTTTATTCAATTCGCCTAAGCGTAAGGCGACCGGCGCATTGCTTAAAATGATCCGGGCGCCTTCCTCTACGGCACGCTGCGCCACCTTCCAGGCGATGGATTGCTCGTTCAGTGCGCCAAAAATGATCCCCTTTTTTCCTTTTAATAAGTTATAAGCCATGGTTAGTGTGATTTATCGAGGGGCAAAGTTAGGATTATTTACGATTTACGAATTACGATTTACGATTTGGTTTGATGGGGGAATTGTGTTTAGGATTGCTGTTAGCTAAAAGCGGTTGTATGGCGGTGAATTTAACCACGGAGGGCGCAGAGAAGGCACGGAGAGCGCAGAGGGTTGGTGGGCTTATTTGAGTGAGGGGGCACCTCCGGAGCCTGCTATGTTCCTTGTTTTTTCTATAAACAGTTAACCCTAATTTGGCAATGTCATTAAGTTAAGGAAGGCATTGGCGGTAGTTGACGCGCTCCGTTGACTCACCCGAATCCCGACCTCTGGTTGGAACTGCGCTCGTTCTGCCCTCTCTTCCGCGGGGCGGAAAAGAGGGCGAAAAAGGATGATTTTTTCTCAGGCAGATGATGCTGAGCTTAAATTGGTTCTATTTACGTACGCGGGAGCAGTTCAATTATTTTCATAAGTGATCAAAACAGATAAGTCTTCATTGCCGGCGGGTTTCAGGCCGTGGCTGCTGCCGGGCATGGTGAGGATTGCATCGCCGGTGGTTACGGGTATTATTTTACCGTTCATGGTTAATTCGCCCCTGCCGCTGAGGATGTAATATATTTCCTGCTTTTCCTGCAGGTGGTAGCCGATCGCTGAGCCGGGGTGCAATATTCTTTTCCGGAAGGTCATTTTTGCATCCTTTACCTTGCTGAAAAACGGGAATGCTGTTGTGGTGCCGCCGCTGTTGTGCGGGCCGGGTTCATTGACTGCGATAGATTTCTCATGGTCGATGTAGTAGCCTGGGGTGGCTTGTTTGGATATAAAGCCGAGGAGGAAGAATATTGGACTTGTCACAGCCAAAAGAACGAATGTTCTGTTTTTGATTTTCATGCGGGATGGATTAGAAGAAATAACAGTTTGAACAATGAAAGCTAATATCTCAATTTAATTCAATCCTCACCGAATCAAATTTTAGCCACCGTGGAGGGACATTAAATTTTATCTCTCGATGATTGAAGGCCAAATGCGGATCAAAGTCAAACCCCTTCATATCGTCGCGAAAATCAGCGCAATGGTAGCTTACATCGCTTTGAAATAACAAACTGTTTATAACATCGTAATCCGCTCTATCAGTCGAAACAGGCCTGCCGATCCATTTTTCATCAAGAAATATGTTAATAAACTCCAGCATTCCCTCTTTGTCAAAATGGTTCAGTTTTAAAATATAAGCGTTGGATTTTTTACCATCCCAATACGAATTCTCGCGGTAAACTTTGATGTCGTTGTTGATATGGCCGTCGGTGTAAACGATTGCATTGATGGGTTTACCAATGATCCTTGCGCTTCCGGTAGCCCATTTCGATAAAATTGGATTATAGACTTCGAGTGCGATTGAGGCGACTACGTAAATTACTAACAGGCCGGTTAATATGAATAAAAGTCTTTTCATTTGACGTTGTCAAGACCGCCGGCAAAACGTATAGCCATCAGGAATTTATGTTTTGCGTTTATCACAGCTTAAATGTACCTATATTCCGAACAAGTTTAGGATTTCATCACCATTCCCGAGCAGTGAGGGGAGCCTGTTTGTTCGCTACCTATCACTTCGTTACCACAAGCGAGGACGCTTGCGGGAGCGGGAGCGGGGGGCATGTGCACTATCCTTAAGTACTGTCCGGGCTTAGTAAAAAGAAACTAATGGCAGGTTATCCTCGTGCTCGATATCCAATAATGGTATTTAATAGAAGCCTATCAAGTTACTGCCATTAGCCCTGATTATTTATCTTTAACAAAGATATGAGTCGCCTTTGCGCTTTTTGCCGACGGTCAGACTCGCGCTTGAAGGGCGTCATGTTTATTGAAATAAAAGTACAATTCCGATAACTACTAATCCAATGCCAATAATAAGTAAGCTGACATTACCTCCAAGTGTATCAGAAATTCCTTTCACGAATTGTTTGATCTTAATATATGAAAGCCATATCCCCGCAGCTATGAGTAAGATACCGATGATTATATTCATTAACTATGTTCTTTTTTTTTATTTTTACAGCTCAGTTGTGACTCTGACGCGCCAAATAGGCTAAGGCGAGTCCCCAAGAGACGGCCCAAGAACTAAAAAGCACTGCCGGCATCCCAAAATGATTTTTCTCCTGTTATGGCGATTAAGATTTCTCCCTCGTACCTCGGTCGAAATGACAAAAAGTGGGTGTGAAAGGAGAAGATTATCTATGAAGCCAGCAATTCCTTTGCATTTTTTATAGCGCTTTCCCCTGGCTTATCCCCGCTTAGCATTTTGGCAATCTCGAGTACACGATCATTTTTATCGAGTTGCTTTATCCGGGTGTAGGTAGTGGCGCCTTCTTCGTCTTTGTACACAAAATAATGATTTTGGCCTTTGCTGGCGATCTGCGGCAAGTGGGTAATGGTGATCACCTGCAGGTTAGCGGCCAGGCGTTCCATAATTTGGCCTACTTTGTTGGCTACCTCGCCGGATACACCGGTGTC
>JABDGE010000176.1:0-1374 GCA_013286235.1 Bacteroidota bacterium | reverse complement strand
AAAATAATAGTGGGCAGGGCGGTATTTTGGGCGATGAGCGATTTGATGGCCAGCATGAGCCGGGAAAGCTCCCCGCCGGATGCAACCTTGCTCATTTCGGCCAGGGCATGGCCTTTGTTGGCGGTGAACAGGAAGCGCACCGTGTCGATTCCGGATTCCCCCAAAGCGGCGGTGGATGACAGCTCGATCTTTAGCGCGGCATTGCCCATTCCCATTTCGTCGAGAGTTTGGAGGACGTTGGTTTCAATGATTGGGGCTGCTTTTTTGCGGTTGGCGCTTAGTTCGGCGGCGAGTTTTTCAAGCTCTTTTTTTTCAGCATCCAATTGTTTTTGCAGCTTTTCGATGGCATCGTCGCCTAAGACAGCCTGTTGTATTTTTTCGGACAGCTCATCCTGCAAAGTCAGGAGCTCCGTATTGGAATTGACCCTGTGCTTTTTTTGCAGGTTATAAAAGATGCTTAAGCGGGCATTTACTTCCACAGCGCGCGCTTCATTGGTTTGTGTTTGCTGTTCGATGGATTCGATCTCGGCGGCAATATCTTTAAGCTCGATGATGGCGCAGTTGAGGCGCTGGTACAGCGTTGCAATTTGCGGATCGTGCCTTTCGAGCGAAGATAGCTGGTGGCCGGCCTCGCGCAGCTGGATAATGGCCGATGCTTCGCCGTCCTGCATCAAGAAAAATGCCGCCAGCAGGTTTCGCTTGATCTCTTCAGCATTGCTGAGGGTGTAAAGCTCCTGTTCAAGCGTTTCCTGCTCATCGGCGCCAATGCCTGCTTTTTCCAGCTCATCAAACTGAAACTGGTAATAATCCAGGTCGGTTTTGGCTTTTGCGCTTTCTTCTGTGAGTTGGCGCAGCTTCGCGGTTGCCTTTTTGTAAGCCCTGAATTTGTCACGGTAGTTGTTTAACAGGCCTTCGTGTTTGGCTACGGCATCTACCACCAGCAATTGGAAGCCGGGATCGTTGATCTCCAGCGTGGCATGCTGTGAATGGATATCGATGAGCTTTTCGCCCAACTCTTTTAAGTCTGCCAAGTTTACTGGCGTGTCATTTACAAAGGCTCTTGATTTGCCGTCGATGGATATTTCGCGGCGTAGAACGGTTTCAGCTTCGTAATCGAGGTCGTTATCTTCAAAAAACTGTTTTAAATGAAATCCATCAATTTTGAATGAACCTTCGATCACACATTTGCGCTGCTGGTTAAAAAAATACCGGCTCTCTGCCCGCTGGCCAAGGATGAGCGATAAGGCGCCCAGGATGATGGATTTGCCCGCCCCGGTTTCGCCGGTAAGGATATTCAGGCCGTCGCCAAAGGCGATCTCCAGGTTATCGATTAAAGCGTAATTGCTGATGCTGAGCTTTTGGAGCATGAAAAAA
>JABDGE010000175.1 GCA_013286235.1 Bacteroidota bacterium | reverse complement strand
TGCAGTGGCAGTAGCAGTAGCAGTTATGATTAAGAAGTCAGAATCAAGAGTTAAGAGCTTGGTTGAGTGGCAGTAGCAGTTATGATTAAGAAGTATAAAGAATCAAAAATCAATCCCGCACGTGCGGGAAAGAAAAATACGGATGAGATCGACGAACTATCGAAGACAAATGAAATTAGACCGTTTGGGTCTTTGTTTAGCTGCAAAGTGGCCGGATTTACCTGGTTCCTGGTCCTTTCCCGCAACTACGGGATTTATTCGCATGTATAACAAAAAAGCCCGCTTGCGCGGGCCCTATAAACTTTCCGGTTAAACCTTATTCGCCGGTTTTTACTTTTGTCTTAGTTTTTACTTCATGACCGTTTACATCGCTGGTCTTTTTCACCTTATAACCATTATAGTGTTTGTGTTTGCTAAAGGTGTTGTGCACCTTTTGGCCAACGTTCGAGGTCTTTTTCACTTTGGTTGTTTTGTCAACTTCCTGTTGCGCGAATGAGATCGACGCCACAGTACATAACATGACAAACATTAATGCTGCTTTTTTCATAGATTGTTAGTTTTTAAGTCAAAACACAACCATACAGGTTGTTTATTTTTAATTCATAACATATCCATCGGGGAAATTGTTTCTAAACCGGGAAAATAAAGATTTTGCAAAGGCTATTGTTCGCAACGCTAATCAGGCATAAGCGTTCACCAAAGGCAGGTTAAAATAGAATGAACTTCCTTTGCCCGGCTTCGATTTTACTTTCAATTTCCCACCGTTTAGCTCGACCAGTTCCTTGCACAACAAAAGGCCAAGACCAGTTCCTTTCTCGCCAAGGGTACCCGCCTGGGAAAAGTGTGTGTTGATGTAAAACAAGTTGTTGATTTCCTCTTCAGTCATCCCTTTACCACTGTCTTTTACACTTATGATCAGCTCATTGTTTTCTATTGTTGTGGCCAGGGTGATCGTTCCGTTCACCTGGGTAAATTTTATTGCGTTGCTGATCAGGTTCCTCAAGATTACCTTAAGGTGGTTTTCATCAGCGAGGGCGCCCCGGCCGGGATATGCTTTATTTGAAAACTCGATTCGTTTTACCTTTAGTGCATGTAAAAACGTTTGTTCCATTTCCATGCCCATCAGGAAAATGTCGACGTTGGTTGGATGTACGTTAATGCCCTTTATCTGGCTTCCGGCCCACTCCACAAGGTTCGAGAGCGTAAGCTCTATTCCCTTTATTACCGGGTTAATATTACGCATAAGGTCATGAACCTCATCCGCGGTCAGGTAACCTTCGTCAAACATTTCAATAATGTTACTCAGGTTGGCAACCGGTGACCGGAGGTCGTGCCCTATCACCGCGAATAACTTATCCTTCAGATCATTGGCTTTTTGCAGGTTGGCCCGCTGCGTATCGATAACTTGTTTTTGATCGCTAAGTTCGGTATGCTGCTGCTGCAATTTGTTGCTCAACAACTTTTTTTGCTTGTAAAAGTAATAGGTAGCGGTAAGCACAATCATCACAATTGCCAGCGACAACAACAACAAACGGATCATGGTATGCTGGGATTTTATTTTGGCCTGGTTGATGCGGTCATTCGCCCTCATCAGCGCTATGCCGTTCATCTTTGCATTAAGGTCATAATAGTTTTGAACAAGTGTAACCGTTTTCACTTTCGCCAGGTTGCCCAGGCTATCCCGCACCGTGTTATATCTTTTTTGACAGGCCAGCGCCCTGATATACTCATGCTGTAGTTCGTAGGCGTTTTCCATCGCGCCGAAGGCCTTTGTTTCAGCATCCATAACGCCGAGGCTGTCGGCGAGCGAAATACCTTTCATAGCATAGTTTACAGCTTCGTTGTATTTACCTGTTGCGTTATCTATTAATGCATAATTTACATAGGTACAGGCAAGCAAGCGTTTGCTCGGTAATTTGACCGACATATCACAGGCAATGTCATTAAACACACGGGCATTTTTCCAGGCTTTTTTACGGATATAAATGCTGGCTAAGCGGCTATATAAAACAGCGATGTTACCTTTGGCGTGTACGACCGAGTTAAACTTTGCAGAAATCTTGACGTTGGTTATGGCTTGCTCATAAGATCCAAGCTGGTTATCGATAAACGCCCTTTCACTATACACCTCAGCGATACTTGCCGTGTCGTTACGCGCATACAGTAAAGATGTGTCGAGCGAGGCCTGCGCCGCCTTGTAGTTTTTTAATTCAGCATAGGTACGCCCAAGCGCACGGTATGCATCGGCAAGATACAACGGCTTGCTTTTTGATAAGTTAGTTATAGCCGACCTAAGATAGAATAAACTTATGGCGTAATAGGATTGCGACCAGTAAATTGAACCCAGATCAAGGAAAGCACAACCCTTACCAAACGGGTATTTCGCCTGTTCGGAAAGTATAAGCGCTGTAGCTGCCAGTTTGTGCGCCGAATCGGGTGAATTAAGAAAGATATCGTGTGCTGACTTATTTAACCGGTCAATTTTTGCATAAGTCGCACCGGCGGGATCCACAGTTTTTTTCTGCTGCGGTCCTTGTTGGGCAAAAGCGGGTTTTAATGCAACTGATAAAAATAATATCAGGGAAAAAATTCTCATCATCCTTATTACGTCAAAACACTGGTATAGAGTTGCATTTTTTTATATTAGTCCGTAAGTCCGAAAGTCCGTAAGTCCGAAAGAAGCCGCGACTGTAGTTTCAATAAAAAACTTTGATTAGATAGAAGTCCTAATCCCAATAGTCATCGGTATCGCAGGAAGCTCTGCTATTGACAGTATGGCAAAAAATTTAAGTATTACGACTCTTCATGCTAAATCGTTTCGGCTCGTTTTAGTATCAATTTTGGATGTGGCTGCAACATTCGTATGACAAATAAACCAAAATGGCAACATTGTTATTACAGCCTGTTTTCTGTTAAACCAATATAATATCTTCATGGTCGATAGCAAAAAAACGGTCGTACCGGCATGAAAATATCCCTGCTTTTAATTTTGTCAGTTTGCTTGTTTTTTAGGATAACGATGGCTCAACAGGCGCCGAAACCACCGTCGAGGGAAGTATTTGGGACGGTTGTCGACAGCGCGGGCGTTGTAGCGGGTGTAAGGGTCAAACTCACATCGACAAAAGATAGCGTGGTAATGATAACCAACGAAAAGGGTTTGTATGATTTCCCGATCGTCGTTTCAAAGAATTTTAAGATCACGGTGTACGGCATCGGCTACCAGGCGATAGCCAAAAAATATGTAATGGACAAAGGCACCAAGCCGATTAAGCTTGATCCGATCAAACTTTCTATTCAAACCAATGTGCTCAAAGAAGTAACCATCAATGGCACTCCGCCTATCGTTATAAAAGAAGACACCATCGAATACCGGGCAAGCGCCTACAAAGTCCGCGATGGCTCGCCGGTGGAAGAGTTGCTGAAAAAGCTACCTGGCGTAACGGTCGACGTGAACGGTAACGTCACAGCCCAGGGAAAATTGGTGACAAAAGTACGCGTGGATGGCAAGGACTACTTTACGGGTGATGTTCAAACAGCGACACAAAACTTGCCTGCCGACATCGTCGAGACCATACAGATCATCGACGACTATGGCGACCAGGCCAATCTTACCGGTATAAAAACCGGCGACCCTGACAAAGTGCTCAACATCACCATCCAAAAAGGAAAACGCAAAGGTAAATTTGGATACGCGACCCTCGCCGATGGCACCGACGACCGGTATATGGGCCGTCTATCGGCAAATGACTTTAACAACGATCAGCAGGTAGCCTTGCTGGGCACCATCAACAATAATAACACTAACGTATTTAACCTTGCCCAGGCTGGGGGCGCGGGCGGCAGGGCCGGGCGTTCGTCGTCTGTGAGCAGCAGCGGGGCCGGGGTGAGCACAGCAAACGGCATTACGGTAAACAATTCCCTCGGTTTGAATTACCGGGACTCATGGGGTAAAAAGATCACGGTGTATGGAAGTTACAGTTTTGCGGACAAAAATACCACCACGACCACCATTTCGCAACAACAGGACATTTTCCAGTCAGGATCGCTCATCGATAATGACAACACGACCGACCAGAATCATAGCATCAACCACCGGTTTGATTTTAACATGGAATATAAGATCGATACGCTCAACTATATCAAAGTACATCCAAACTTTTCCTATGGGTCGTCAAACGATAACAATACGGACATCTTCAGCAATATGCGGAACGGAACTACAGTAGACGGCAACGAGTTTTCGCTAACCAATACCACCAGTCCCAGTGGCGGAGCCAATATCCTTTACAATCACCGTTTTTTGAAAAAAGGACGAAATTTCAGCATCAATGCCAATTACAGTTTTTCTAAAAGCAACCAGAACTTTAACGATAAATACATCACGATACAGGATAGCATTGTAAATCCGCTATACCAGCAGATCTACACCAATGCAAGCAATTATTCCTATAACATCCATGCTTCTTACCTGGAGCCGATAGGAAAAACTACCTACCTTGAAACGAACTACACCTACAGCTACTCCAATACCGATAACAACCGCGAAAATTTCCACGTCGACCCAACAACCGGCCAGCAAACTTTCGTCGATTCATTAAGTACGCTGTACAACTATCAGTTCAGTTATAACCGGTTTGGATTTAATCTGCGCGGCATTGAGCCGAAATACAATTACACGGTTGGGATAGCCGCCCAGCCATCCACCCTCACCGGGGAGGATAATGGCTTTTATAAAGAAACCAACACCTTCAATTTTGTTCCTACAGCCCGGTTTGTGTACAATTTTCAGAAAAGCCAGGTGCTTACCATCAACTATAGCGGCAACAGCGTACAACCCAGTTTTACCCAATTACAGCCAGAGGCCGATTATTCGAACCCCGAAAATATTGTGTTTGGCAACCCTGATCTCAAGCCCGAATTTAGCAACTCGATAAACTTCAGGTATTACCAGTTCGACCTGAAAAGTGGGAGTTCTTTGTTCACCAATCTTTCATTTAACCAGGTCGACAACGATATAGTCAGCAATACCCAGCCGATCGTAAATGCTAACAATACCACCGGCTCAACTTTATCAACCAGCACTGTCCAGGAGACGCAATATTTAAATACCAACGGTTATTACTCGGCGAATGGTAGCTATGCCATATCGCAGCCCTTTGATAACCGGCAGTTTACGGTGACCTTATCGGGCAGCGCAGCATTCAATAATAATATATCTTATATACAAGATGAACGCAACGTCGGTAAAAACTGGGTATTATCGCAGGGCGCGAAGGTTAGAATAGATATCGACAGCCTGATGGACACTGATATTGGAGGCACGTACAGCGTTAACACAACCTCCTATACCCTGCCTTCAACCATCAACACGAACGCGCGGACCTGGACATTCGTTATCGACGGGCGCAATTACTTTTGGGCCGACTGGATCCTCGGCTATAACCTAACGCAAACTATCAATCACGGCTTCAGCGCTACCGTAGACGAAAACCCCACCCTGCTGAGCGGCTACGTGGAATACCAATTCCTAAA
>JABDGE010000174.1 GCA_013286235.1 Bacteroidota bacterium | reverse complement strand
GCTGCAATGACGTTTTTCAGATCCGCAACGGTAATAATCGGCTGATGAAGCCTGGCGGTCGCTATGGTACTGGCCAGCGATTTGGCATTCTGTATTTCACCATAGATCCCGAATATGCGGTGCAGTTCAGCCTCCGGGTAGCAGTTCACCACTTCTTTGGCGGTGAGCGGCGATTGCCGGTTCATACGCATATCGAGTTCCGCATCAAAACGGATGGAAAAGCCGCGTTCAGCCTCGTCAAACTGATAAGACGATACGCCGAGGTCGGCCAGTATACCGTCAACCGGGATGGCATGATGCAGGCGGCAGAAATTTTTAAGGTATCTGAAGTTCTGGTCTATAAAAACAAAACGCTTGTCGTCGATCGCATTTTGTCGGGCATCAGCGTCCTGGTCAAATGCCAGCAGCTTTCCATACTTATTGAGATGGCTTAAAATGGCGCGGGAATGTCCGCCACCGCCAAAAGTTACGTCAACATAGGTACCTTCAGGCCGGATGGCCAGCCCTTCCATACATTCATCAAGCATTACAGGAGTATGGTATTTATCCATTGTTTGTCTCCTTTCCTTTGGCCATCTTCTCGCCAAGCCTTTTAAAGTCTTTTGGCTCGGTGGTGATGGTTCCCTGGTGAGCCTCGCTGTTCCAAACTTCTATCCGGTTAAGCAGACAGGTGAGCACTACGTCCGTTTTGATCTCGGCGTGGTCGAGCAGAAATTGCGGCAGATTCACCCTCCCTGCAGCATCCAATGTCAATTCCGTGGCTCCACGCATAAAATATCTCAGGTATGCTATATCTTCTTCATCATATTCGTTAAGTTTGCTTTGCAGTTCCTCCAATTTGGTTTCCCATTGTTTTTTTGTGTAGATGACCAGGTATTTTTTAAAGCCACGATTGATCACCAGCCCGTCCGATTCAGCTTCAGGAAGCTTCTTCTTAAGGCCGGAAGGGACCATCATGCGTCCTTTATTATCCAGTTTACACTCAAATTCGCCGGTGAGGAATGACATTTTAAAACTTTGACCCGATTAGCAATGTAAAATTAAAACACTTTTCCCACTTTCATCCACTTTCTCCCACAAAGTTACTAACAGTTGTGCAATCAACCTGTGAATTAGTGTGGAATGGTGTTTATTAATTAAGAACAAATAAGAAGATTGGGGATTCGACTGTGTTTCTGCCTAATTTTAAATCACTTAGCTCCCGGAGGCATGAAAAAGATATCCCTTGCGGGTCAGCGTAACCTGACTATCGATTTTTTGGGCAAAAAGGTGCGGCTGGCGGTGTCCGAACAGGGCGTGGAAAATGTTTGCCGGCTCGAAACAATTAAAAACCTTGATAAATTCGCCGTATCACGAGAGGAGCATCTATTTAAGGGACGCTTACAGCTTCATAAGGATGAAACAGGCATAAAGGTTATCGTAAAGGGGGAAATTGTGGGAATAATTAGCGAGGATTTGTTTAAAAATGTGCTATTATGATGTCTTCTCTGTTTTTTTTATCCGATCGTCGGGAGGGATTGTCCGTTGACACATTAAAATCCAAAAATCTCTATATTCACATTGTTTTAATTTCAACTAAAAACCGGCAGTTATGCACCTTTTTACATCCTTTTCTAAAGTCAAATCCGCACTGATATTTCTGTTGGCAATTACGGCGACACAGGCTTCAACAGCACAGGTCATCACCGCCGATTCCATCGACCACCTGGTGGCCCGCACGCTAAAAACATTTGATGTACCGGGCATCGCGGTGGCGATTGTAAAGGATGATAAAGTGATCTTCGCGAAAGGTTACGGCTATGCGTCGCTCAATACGCATAAAAAAGTGGATGAAAATACGTTGTTTGGTATTGCTTCCAATAGCAAGGCGTTTACCACGGCAGCGATCGGGATTTTGGTTGACGAAGGCAAGATCAAACTCGACGACAAGCTAACCGACTATATCCCCGAGTTTAAAATGTACGACCCCTATGTTACCGCTGAATTTACGGTAAGGGATATGCTTACGCACCGCAGCGGGCTGGGACTGGGGGCGGGCGACCTGATGGATTTCCCGGATTCAACGGACTTTACAGTAGCCGATATGATTCACAACCTGCGTTACTTTAAGCCGGCATCCAGTTTTCGCAGCAAATACGATTATGACAACCAATTGTATAAAGTTGCCGGCGAGGTGATCAAACGTGTGTCGGGCATGAGCTGGGAAGATTTTATCGAAACACGCATTATGAAGCCCCTAAAGATGGATCATAGCTCGGCAGCGTACCAGCGGATAAAAAATTATTCCAATGTAGCTGATGCCCACGCGCCTGTAGACGGCAAGGTGGTGGTGATCCCGCGGTATATCACCTATACCGGCAATTCCGCCGGGGGCATCTATTCCAGCGTTGCCGATCTGAGCAAATGGGTGATCATGCAGATGAATAACGGCAAATACGATGATGGCAAACAATTATTCAGCGAAGCCATCCACCGGCAGATGTGGACGCCCCAAACCATTGTGCCAGTGGGTGAAAACACGCCTTATAATACCCATTTTGGTGCATACGGGCTCGGGTGGTTCCTGAGCGATGTTAAGGGATATAAGGAAGTAAACCACACCGGCGGCATAGACGGGATGGTTACCAAGATCACTTTATTACCTGAACTTAAACTGGCCATTATTGTGCTTACCAACCAGGAATCGGGCGCTGCATTCAGCGCCATAACCAACCAGATAAAGGACAGCTACCTGGGCATCACCGGCCGCGACTGGATAAAAAATTACAGCGACCAGGTGAAAGCAGCCCAACAAGGCGCCGATGCCGTAATGGCCGGTGTTTGGCAGCAGGTAGACCGGATGCAGCACAATGCCTCGGCCGTGGATTATACCCCGATCACCGGCACCTACCATGATAACTGGCTCGGGGATGTTTTCATCAGCATGAAGGACGGGAAACTATGGTTCAACGCCAAACACTCACCAAAGCTTAATGGTCAGGTGCTGCCTTACAAAGGCGATACATTTGTGATCAAATGGGCCTACCGCAGTATGGAAGCAGATGCCTATGCCATGTTCTCGTTTGACGAAAACGGCAGACCTTCGGGCCTGAAGCTAAAGCCCATATCTCCGTTAACGGATTTTAGCTTCGACTTCCAGGATCTGGATTTTAAGAAGGTGGAGTAGAGCGCCTCTTTTCTCCCCCTTTTGTCATCTCGACGAAGGAGAGATCTTATACAAGCGATATTGAACATTATGCGGAGCTATAATTTTTTATGTGTACGTCGTCACCCCCCTTTCCCCTTTTGTCATCTCGGCGAAGGAGAGATCTTATACAAGCGATATTGAACATTACGCGGAGCTATAATTTTTATGTGTACGTCGTAACCCCCTTCCCCCTTTTGTCATCTCGACGAAGGAGAGATCTTATACAAGCGATATTGAACATTATGCGGAGCTATAATTTTTATGTGTACATCGTCACCCCCCTTTCCCCTTTTGTCATCTCGACGAAGGAGAGATCTTAAACACGCGATATTGAACATTATGCGGAGCTATAATTTTTATGTGTACATCGTCACCCCCTTTCCCCTTTTGTCATCTCGACGAAGGAGAGATCTTAAACACGCGATAAGTGAACATTATGCGGAGCTATAATTTTTATGTGTACATCGTTACCAATGCCACCAGGACAGTCCTTTACACCGGCGTAACAAATGACCTAAACCGCCGCGTTTACGAACACAAGGAAAACAGAGGGAACCCGGCAACATTCGCCGGAAAATACTATTGCTATAACTTAGTCTATTTCGAACACTACACGCATATCAATTTCGCGATAGCCAGAGAAAAAGAGCTCAAAAAATGGAGCAGAAAAAAGAAAAACGCTTTAATAACGGAGTTCAATCCGGGTTGGAAATTTTTGAACGAGGAAATTGACGAATAGCTTTATCGTTTTACCCATTGACACACTGGTATTATTGTTGGACAGCTGACAATTCACACCAACATGCTGATTGGACGAAGCAGGGCGTATAATATCTCTCCTATCGCCGAGATGACAACAGGTTTGAAACAGATGCTCACTCTGATTATGTTGGACATATAGAAATTTTGTTCTTAAAGAATGTTTCGATGCATGGCATATAAGATCTCTTCTTCGTCGAGATGACAAAAGGGTGTGGGGAGGGATAAAATTGTGGTTCAATAAAAATTACCACTGAACAGCGTTTAAGATCTCTCCTTCATCGAGATGACAAAGTGTGTGTGGGTGGATAGAATTATGGTTCAATAAAAATTACTACTAAACGGCGTATAAGCTATCTCCTTCGCCGGGATGACTAAAGGAGGTGTTCTATTTTATTATTCAAACCTTTTCAAATACGCCTTATCTATCAGTTCACCATACCATATATCGCTCTTTAGGTCCATGCTAAACCACGGCGACCGGTATTTCAGTACCTGTATATTCTGGGCGGGCATAAAACTTTGCGCCAGCAGGAACAGCTTCTTGTGCCGGCTATTTTCAACAACGTCCATCACAATAAAACAGTGCCCCGGCGATCCGCCTTTGATAAAGACATCGCCGGTTTGCAGGTCATCAGGATTTTTAACTTTCTTTAATTCTTTATCCAGCGACAAGGTGCCTGCATAGGCAAACACGAGGTTCATATAACGCATAAAAGTGGTGTAGCCATAATCTTTTTTGCCTTTCAAAACCCAACGGCCATTGCTGTATCGGTAGCCGTTGGCATAATGGATATAGTCGCAACGGAAACCACTTTCAAAATGGAACGCTATTTCTTCGAATCTTTTTTGCTGGTACAAGTATTCACCCCGCAGACGCATAACGGCATCGGCGCATTGCTGCAGGTCTTCGTGGCCAACGCTCATGTCCACCACGGCAGCTGTGAAAACATCAGTCGCGGCAATGTCGCCGTTGTAGGTATGGGTGTGGGCGCCAGGCGGCATTAATGGCAGGCTTTGAAGATACGCGCCAAAACTACCGGGCGTTACAGCTACCTGCCGGTAACCTTCGGGCGGACTAAAACGCGTCAAAACTGTATCAACCGGTGCAAAAAGCAGGCTGACAAACCCAATAACCGTTATTAAAAGTGTTTTCATTTAGTTTTCTTCAATTGATCAATTCGGGGCGGTATTCAAAATGCATGGTATCATAATGATACCACTTGCCACCCCATAAAAATCCATGCTTTTCAAATATATCCACAATAAGTTGTGGTATCCTGTTTTTGTAAGGTACCGCTGCATTTTCATCAGTGCATTTACAGGCCCATTGCCAGTAGTCGGAGTATTGGGTATTGATATCGATCGTCATCCCATAGCTATGCATACTGTGGCGCGTGGTGCCCGCAATATTACGCCAGGTAAAAGTGCCGCCAATATTGGTTAAATACTTTTTGAGTTCCGGGTGCTGATCCAGTTCATTGGAAATTTCTTCCAGCTTTTTATCGATGCCGTTTACACGCGTAACCCTTATTTTTTGGCCTACCAGTTTTGGGCACCAGGTAATCGTTGTGAGGTTCCGGCTAACTTCCGCTTCTGTGTGGCCGTAGATTTTTTGAAAGAACAGATCGTTTCGGATTCTTCCAGGATCATAGCCCAATGCAGGCAGCAACGCAAGTTTACCGGTGGTATAACGTTGGCGGAACATGTCTTTTAGGTCGGGGTTTTGCAATTGGGCGCCAAGAGATTTGTTCTTGATGCC
>JABDGE010000173.1:5516-5711 GCA_013286235.1 Bacteroidota bacterium | reverse complement strand
ACAATTCCAAGTAAAAAATAATCTCCAATTTTTTTCTCGGCTTCAAGGTTGAGCTTTGAACGGTGTTCGCCCAAAAGGTCTTTATTGGCCTGGCTTGTGGCGTTGCCGATACCGTAAAAATCGGACGGGAAATTGATATAGCTTAAAGCGCCGTACAAATGCAGTGTATTGCACGGAAACCAGTACGTGCTGTTG
>JABDGE010000173.1:0-5506 GCA_013286235.1 Bacteroidota bacterium | reverse complement strand
GATTACTGGGTATTGACCTATGACCTGCCCAAAGCCAAAAGACAATTCCCTGTAAATGCCCGGAAACCAGTACGTGCTGTTGAGCGTGAGGTTAGTTTGATTTTTAGTGGTGATGGAAGCGTATCCGAAAATATTGGAGACGTTCGTTTTCTTAACGGTGTCGGTATAAAACGAAAAAAGGCCGGATCCGCCAATCTCGACACCCGTTTCGGGGGCTGTAGTCAAAACAGGAACGTATATGAAGCTGCTGTGCTTGCTGGTATCCTTATTAAAGTACATGTTCCTGATGAACTTTTTTATGGCCTGGACCTGGGCATGAACCGATTGGGAAACAATAAAGAAGGCACAAAAGAGAAAAATTTTTTTCATAAGCAGCAGGTGCCACGAATATACCACTTTGGTTTTATAAGGTTGAGAAAATGGCGCCCTGCGTGAACTAAAATATATACTTTTGCAGCAAAAATTGAAGATAACGCATGAGCACTACAAAAGGTCCTGTTTCGCAGTTTATTGAAAAAAACTACCTGCATTTTAATGCTGCTGCATTAATGGATGCGGCAAAGGGTTATGAATTGCACCTGGATGAGGGCGGTAAAATGATGGTTACGCTGGCCGGCGCCATGAGCACGGCGGAGTTGGGCATATCACTGGCCGAAATGATCAGGCAGGATAAGATCTCCATCATTTCGTGCACTGGCGCTAACCTTGAAGAGGATATAATGAACCTGGTTGCGCATTCGCACTATAAACGCGTTCCCAACTATCGCGACCTAAGTCCGCAGGATGAATGGGACCTGCTCGAAAATCACTATAACCGGGTAACTGATACCTGCATACCCGAGGAGGAGGCCTTCAGACGTTTGCAGAAACATATCCATAAACTATGGAAGGAGGCTGACGACAAGGGCGAGCGCTATTTTCCGCATGAGTTTATGTACAAAATGCTGCTTAGCGGCGTTTTGGAACAATATTACGAGATTGACCCGGCCAATTCCTGGATGCTGGCTGCCGCCAAAAAAAACCTGCCAATAGTAGTACCAGGATGGGAAGACTCAACTATGGGCAATATATTCGCATCGTACGTAATAAAAGGTGAGATCAAACCTACTACGATGAAAAGCGGTATTGAATACATGGCATGGCTGGCGGATTGGTATGTAAAAAACTCTTCCGGGAAGGGTATAGGTTTTTTCCAGATAGGCGGGGGTATTGCCGGCGATTTCCCGATATGCGTAGTGCCGATGCTTTACCAGGACATGGAAATGCCCGAGATACCCTTCTGGAGTTATTTTTGCCAGATATCGGATTCAACCACATCCTACGGTTCGTATTCAGGCGCCGTACCCAATGAGAAGATCACCTGGGGTAAGCTGGATATCCACACCCCTAAGTTTATTGTCGAGTCGGACGCTACCATTGTGGCCCCGCTGATATTTGCATGGATTTTAGGGCAATAGGAAATTACGATTTTAGATTAACTTCGTTAAGGGCTTCGCCGTTTAAAAATTAAGTCATAGGCGATAGTTTAAATAAGATATCGGTCAACTTTTCTTCCTTATATTTATCCTGTTACCATAATATGGATACAGTCGCTCTTGGCAGTCGCGCGGGTAAATGGATAATGGTGTCGTCAATCCTGGCGTCGTCTATGGCTTTTATAGATGGAACGGCGTTAAACGTGGTGCTGCCATCACTTCAAGAGAGCCTGAACGCCGGTGGAACCGACATCTTCTGGATATTGAATGCCTACCTGCTGATGCTGGCTGCCTTGATACTGATCGGCGGTTCGCTGGGCGACCAGCTTGGCCGGAAAAAGATATTCATGACCGGCATTTTTATTTTTATTGCCGGATCAGCCGCCTGCGGGTTTGCGCCTGGTGTGACAGCCCTCGTTGTATTCAGGATGATACAGGGTGTTGGCGGGGCACTGATGATCCCCGGGAGCCTATCGTTGATCTCGTCGTCGATACGCCCGCAGGAGCGGGGCAAAGCCATCGGCACATGGTCGGCGTTTACCACCCTCGTTACTATGGGCGGACCGGCCCTGGGCGGCGCATTGGCGGATGCAGGCTTATGGCGTTATATTTTTTTTATTAATATTCCGCTGGGGCTGGTGGCTTTGCTCATTCTCGGCTTTCAGGTGAAGGAAAGCCGGGATGCAGAGAGCGACCACAAACTCGATTATCCTGGCGCCGTCACCATCGCTGTGGGCCTTGGATTGCTAACCTTTGGTTTTTTGCGGATACCGGCTTTGGGCCTTTACCATGTGCAAGTGATCGCATCGCTTGCAGGGGGCGCGGTAATGTTGGTGCTATTCATTATAATTGAGTATAAAAGCCCGCACCCGATGATGCCGCTGAAATTGTTTGCCAACGCCACGTTCAGCGGGGCTAACCTGCTAACGTTTTTCCTATACGCCGGACTTGGTGCGGGCATGCTGTTCATGTCGTTGAATATGGTGCAGGTGCAGGGTTATAGCCAGCTTCAATCCGGACTTACATTTTTACCATTTACCTTGCTGATGATCCTGATAGCGAGGTACGCCGGCAGCCTGGCCGACAAACACGGCCCGCGCGCATTATTGATAACCGGACCAGCTATTACCGGCGCCGGTTTGCTGATGCTTTCGTTTATCAAACAGACCAGCGGGGCCGGCGATTATTGGACGAGCTTTTTCCCGGGAATACTCGTGTTTGGCTTTGGCATGTCGCTCACCGTTGCGCCGCTTACCGCCGCTGTGATGGGATCGGTTAGCGATCATTATTCCGGAACCGCATCCGGTGTAAATAACGCAGTTTCGCGAGTTGCGGGCGTGTTTACCAACGCTGTATTCGGTACCCTCGCGGTACTGTTTTTTACGGCGGCGTTGCATTACCGCATAGATTCGTCAGCGCTTAGCGCGTTACAAAAGCATGCCGTGATGGCCCAGGCTGCCGACCTGGGCAACGCTCACGTTCCGGCAGCCATAGCGGCAGGCAGCAAAGCGGTAATTCAAAAAGCTTTTCACGTAAGCTTCATTACGATGTATTCACTCATCATGAAAATTGCCGCGATACTTGGATTTGCCGGCGCACTGATGGCTGTTATTTTTATCAGGGGAGGTGCGCACGGCAAAACACAGCCAGGTTAAAATAAAGTTCCTAAAGATCAAAACAAAAATCGCAGGTCATTCGACATAGCGAAGCATCATTGAATGCCAAACTTATTAGTGAGCAGGCCTGTGCGAATACTAAAGCTTTCCGTGATGTTTCCCGATGTATTGATATAGCTGTGCGCCGGCCAACAGAAACGCCCCGGTGCCGTAAACTTCGTTGCTCTGTTCGTTAACTTTGTCAGGACTGGCGCCGATCGGCTGTACATAGCCCAGCATGCCATCGGGCTGTACAGAGGTGACCAGGGCCAGCCAGGCTTTTTTGGCCACGGGCCAATACTCTGATTTGCTTAGCAGTCCATGATTTAACCCCCACAAAATGGCATAGCAATAAAACCCCGTTCCGCTGGTCTCCTTGATGGGATAACTATCCGGGTCGAGCAGGGACGCATGCCAGCTGCCATCCGGTTGCTGGAGGGAAGCGATTTTGGCGGCCATGTCTTTAAACAGCGTTACCAGGCTATAACGGCGGGCATCGTTTTCGGGCATATTTTCCAGCACACGCGCCAAACCTGCCAATACCCAGCCGTTTCCCCTCGACCAAAATACTTTAGCGCCGTTCTTCTCCTTTTTTTCCAGATAACTGCCGTCGCGGGAGTAAAGGTGCTGCTGCGGGTCGTACAGGTAATCGGTAGTCTTCCACCAAAGCTTAACCGCTTTATCCAGGTAAGCCGGGTTACCGGTAGCGGTCGATAAATAAGCTAAAGCGGTCGGTCCCATAAACAGGGCATCGCACCAGGCCCATTCGCGGTTTTGTATGCCGTTTTTCCAGTCCAGCGATTCGCTAAAAGGAAGCGTTAAAATACTATCGGCTAAATGCCGGAACGCTGTTTGTATTTCATATACAGTAGGGAATAGGTTTGCCCTACGCAATAATCGTCGGCCATTAGCCGGTTAGGGCCGGTGCTCCAGCCTACGCTGCTTCCAATATTGATAAGCGCCTGGTCGTACTTTTCGTCGCCGCTTACTTTGCTCAAATCAAACAGACCGGTGTATAAGGCGGCATTTGTCCATTCGGTTTTCTTATGTTTAAATCCGGTCGTTTGCCAGGATTGCAGCTGCCAGTCGCCAACCTGTTTCATTATTTCCATGACGGCCCCTGCGTTGAAGACTGTGTCTTTTGCGGGCGCTTTCTGTCTGCCATGCGCTGCTGCAAAGCCGGCCAAAAAAACAAAAATGATTAATGCCAGAATTCTTTTAGATGAGATGCGAATCATGTTAATCTTGCATAGTATAACTCCTAAGCTAAAACGGGTTCAATTTGCAGACGGGCCCAATAAAAAAGGCGGCCGTTGTTCAAACAGCCGCCTCTATTTTATAAACGTGTCATTGCCCGCTGGTACTGCCCTGCGTGTTATCGTCGGAGGGTAAGCCTACAATTTTATAGGTTTTGTTGCCGCTTGCATCAACCTGTTCCTTGTAATAAACGCCATCGGGCGAAACATATAATTTATCGCCATTGATCTTTAGTTTGCGGCAATTGGGGGGCAACTGGGTTACAATGTCGCCAAACTGCGGACCCTGGGGTTGCGCATCCTGAACGGTTGAATCTGTGGTATTCAAAACACCGTCCTTACCCGCTACTTCGTAAACGGTCGACCCGTCATCTTTTGTAACAACCGTGTAATACACGCCATTGCACTCATAATATTGCTGGCCATTGATGACAATGGATTGCGCGTTGTCGGGCAACGAGGTCACTTCGGCTCCTACTGGTGGTTCAACAACGGTATATTCGTCATCGCCATAGGTATAAAAAAGGCCATCGCAAAAGAAATACTGGTAATCGCCCCAAAAGAACGGGTAATATCCATAAGGCAATACGCGGCAGGTATAGCCCAGGTGGCCGGCGTAGTAGGTTTTATAGTAGCCATGCGTATTATAGTAGTAGTTGTGCGATGCCCAATAGCCGCCGCTATTGCCAATCCTCGGCGCGTTGCGGTACCCGGATGTGGTGTTGGCCGTGCCAACTCGTTGCGGATAACCGTAGTTGCCGCGTACACCGGGCGCCGTATTTCGGACAATGGCCCCATTGCGGTAAACATAGGCTGGTTTTTGCGGCGAGGCCCCGCGCGAGCCAACACCCGCCGAACCAGGCCTTGCCGCACCGGAACCCCCTGAAGGCCGGCTTGGCGAAGCCCCACCACCGGATGGCCGTGCAGCAGGTGCGGGTGAGCTTCCGCCTCCCGATGGGTGGCTGCCGCCGCCACCACCGCCACCTGAGCTATGTTGCTGGGCGATAGCCGGAACGCTCAGGCAAAGGCTTAAAAGCAAGCCTGAGGCAGCCCCAAGAAAGTTTTTATATGCTATTTTCATGCTGTTTTGTTTTAAAGAAGTTATCGGCGATCGTTCACC
>JABDGE010000172.1:2780-5783 GCA_013286235.1 Bacteroidota bacterium | reverse complement strand
TTACCTGGCTGCTTCCGGAAAGCTCGCAGAACAGATTTCCCGCCAATACCTGCCGGAAGCAGCGTTTTGTGATCCGGGGGTTGAATTGTCGCCATTTGAGGAGGTTCTTTTTCAAAGGAACTTAGTTGACCCTAAGCCAGGATCAATCGACCTGCTGGTTGAATTACTGCTAAATAAGCTCACAAACGTGAGGGATACGGGTATGACCGATGAAAGGATAGCTTCTGTTTTGCGCCAGATCAAACAAACCGATTGCAGGTTATTGTCGATCGGCTACCTGGCAGACAAAGCCTGCATTTCGGCATCGCGGCTTCGGACGCTGTTCAAACAGCAGGTAGGCATTCCGATTCATCAATACATCATCCGGCAGCGTATCTTTTCGGCTATCACAGCTATCATAAATGGGTCGACCATACAGGAAGCGGCATTTGACACTGGTTTTAACGATAGCAGCCATTTTAATAAGTTGATGATAAAAGTGTGCGGGATCAATCCCTCAGATTTTGTAAGAGAAAATCAAAACGGGTTTAACATCCGGGGCGACCGGTCATTTGCCCTGGAAACACGTTCTCCGGTTGCCGTTTAATTTTTGTCAATCATCCGGGCCGCCGCATCGCGGCCGCTCATCAAAGCTGCTTCAACCGTCCCCATCACAGCGCCGGCATACAAATATTCGCCGGCAAAATAAAGTGTATCCTCAACAGGATGGCTTAATATTTTCCTTTCGGCGGCGGCATTAACCGTGTCGTATGCGTAGGAACCTAACGTGAAGGGGTCGTTTGTCCAGTTGACAATATGATAAGCGATTAGCCTGGCTTTGAGTTCATCGATGCTGCGGTTGAAAATATGGCTGACCGATTTTAGCGATTGTTGTAGTAACTCTTCGTCGGTCAAATTCTTTTTTGCGTTTGCTGCAAGACCACCCAGCCAACCCGTTAGTACCGGGACTTTCTTCGGCGTCTGTGTCCACCAGGTTGGGATCTCTTCATCGGACAGAACGAAACCCATATTTTTCAGGCTTTTACCCACCCATTCCTCTGTTTGGCGGTCTTCCCAAAATAGCTCATCAAATTCGAGCAGAATTTTGATGATACCGCCGTAACCCATTTTGTTGATCGCCTCCATTTGTCCGGGAATCGGCGGCCTGAAACTGATGGCAGCCTGCGCCGGCATTGTTGCTTTCAAAACGCCTAAGGGCAGGGCAAGCAAAAGTTTTTCGGCTTTGTAAGCATATCCATCGACAGTGACCACCTTTATGTGTCCCGCACGCCAGTGAATTTCATTTACCACTGAATTTAAAACAATGTGCCCACCGGCCTTTTTGATCTCAGCTTCGAGGTAGCCAATCATGGGGCCATAGCCGCCTTTTATCCGGTGCTGCGCGCCTTCATCCTCGTTCAGCCATTCATCCCGCAAGGCGAAGGTGCTGGCAAGGTCCGGGTCGGCGGTATCATAACCTGAAGCAAACCTGTGGACGGAAGTTTTTAACTCGTGATATTCCTCACCGGGGAACTCAGCTTCCAAAAATTGATTGATGCTGACATCCTTTTTTATCTTTTTGAGCTTCTTAGCCAACAAATCCCAGCCTTCATCGAAAAGGCCTTCCTGAACAAACCTTCCCTCTTTGTAATGCCACATTTGGCCACCGGAAGGCGCCAGCTCAATGCCTGCTTCTTTTAGTAAACCTAAAGTGACCGGTAAATCCCCATGGACAAACTCAGCGCCCAATTCCGCTTCTTTAAAAAACAATTCGTGATTTAACGTATGGATGCGCCCGCCGCAACGGTTGCGCGCTTCCAAAACAATTACATTTTTACCGGCTTTGACGAGGCTATGCGCTGCCATCAAACCGGCTGCTCCAGCACCTATAATTAAAATATCGCAATTGTTCATAAAGATTAACAAAGAAGAAGAGAAAATGCATCGGTGTACAAGAAGGCCTTATATAGTTGGCTATCGGAGGCTCCTATGGAGCCCAAAATATCATTATTGATATGCTATAAACAGGCGACCCCTAACGGGGTTCGATGGGTCTGAAATTCAACTACCTGCTCCAGAAACCTCCTGTTTATAGAAAAAATTAAAGCTTTACGGGCTCCATCGGTGCCTCCTCTATCGGACTATTTTGGACTAATTATACACCATTGTTTAATTCATTTACCCTGCGCAAAATAGGAAGGTATTTTGGATTGTCAAACCTAACCGGTAAATTGATTATTTATTTGATGAAAGCCATCGATGACTAAAAAACTCTTTACCAAACCGGAACTGACACCTCAACTTGTTTATATATCATGTTGCTTAATTGGCGTTGTGATTTGCTACGTTTTGTACAGGCAGATACCGAGCTATCCCTTTTATTGGGCCATTGTGTCGGTGGTGCTGGCATTGTCGCCTGACAATAGTACCCGGCAGGCATTCAACCGCATAAAAGCAAATGTGCTGGGCTGCGCTGTTGGTATATGCCTGTATCCATTGCATTTACCTGAACTACTCATTTTATGCGCCGGTGTATTAGCTATAGTCGTTACCGGTCTTGTTTTCAAAATAGCCGACACGTTACGAAGCGCCCTTGCTGCTTTTATTATTATAACTGTGCAGGTGGAAACAGGAAAACACTGGTACATAGCGCTCGAACGCGTGGTTTGCGTGGTTGCAGGGTGCCTGGTGGCCCTGGCATTAACCGCATTGTTCAATTATCTGCTCATCAACCCGCACAGAAAATCAAATTCACCGGCATAGTAAAAGGCGAAAGGTAAGATATATGTGAGATATGAGATATGTACGGATGTGCGGATGGAAGAGGCTTCATAGTTCATCCCGCACATGCGGGATAGTTCATAGCCGGAGGTGTGAGATATGAGATGTGAGGCAAAACAAAAACGTAAAATATTGATAATCAATACATCTACTTCAATTTGTGTGAAAGATTTATTATACTAACCGGCGCCCTGGCTCTTTGGTTCAACAGGCTGGGTCCAGGCCGGTACTCCTTTTACTTTG
>JABDGE010000172.1:0-2770 GCA_013286235.1 Bacteroidota bacterium | reverse complement strand
AGTGTTGAGCAAAAGGGGCTGAAATCCGTTTTCATAAAGTGGATTTTTATAAAGCCTGCCGCCGCAGATAACGAACAGTTGATCGTAATTCTTTCCGCCAAAACATAACCCTGTAACCGGCCCATAGGGCAATTGCAGTATGGCACGCACGCGGCCATTTTGGTCGCAAACCTGCACACCGAGGTTAGTCGCGGCATAGAGGTTCCCGTGGTCGTCCATGGCGAGGTCGGCCGTATAGCTGTAGCTATAATTATCTGTTTGATGGAGCCAGCACCAGCGTTCTTTATCTGATAGTGAGCCATCGTTCCGGATGACGTAACTATAAATCCAATTGGTATTGTCTTCAGCCACGAGCAGCAGGCGTCTGTCAGGAGAAAGGGTAATTGCTGATGCAAAACGCAAACCTTTGTCGACAACGACAGGCTTTTGGCCGGGTTTAATCAATAAAACTTGTCCGTCCTCATCGGGGCCCGATGCGGGCCGGGTTACATACGTATTGCCATTATCAGCTGTCACCAAATTTTTACCGCTTATTTTTTCTGAACCGAGTTGCTTGCCGGTCGTAGTAATTTTTACCAATCCGCTTTCGCTGATCGATTCGATGTCGCCCGTAGCGTCACATGCTATGCTACCCAGGCGCATTTTTGTTACCGATTTTTCCCCGCCATCGGCACCGATCAGTTTTATCCCACCCGTGCTATCCTGTACCACCACGCCGCCATCAGGCGCCGGCGCCATGGCCGAGGCCTTCAACTCTGAGTTGACGGGTTCCCAACTGCTGCTATCGGGTAAAATAGTCTTAAGCATATCGTTATTGCTTTTGCCGCCAACCACCTTTTGCGGCCAACCTTTCCACAGCCAGCGCATCACGTCGGGGAAAATGGCCGTAGCCTGCACGCCATCGTGACCACCGTGGCCCCAATCGTGCTGAACCTCGTAACCGGCAAAGCTCAGCGCCGCTTCCATATTCAGGTTGGACATGTACCAGCTCCCAAATAATGGGTTCCACGCATCATTCGATCCATCCTGTAAAAATATGCGGATAGGTTTCGGTTCCGTTTTTCGCACCAGGCCGGGATATTGGTCGCCGCCGCGCATACTTACGTACGTCCCGATAGAACTGTACACCCTGCTAAAAACATCAGGTCGTTGCCATGCGGCTGTAAAAGCACAAATCGCGCCGCTGCTGGCGCCGGCTATGGCATGATCATTTGCATCTTTTGAAAAATAAATCGCCCGGCCATCCTTGGTCTTTTTGGTTTCTACCTCGGGAAGCAATTCGGTCAACAAAAAATTGACAAAATTATTGTTCATGCTGTCAAACTCGTGGCTGCGATCGTAACGCACTGCGCCTTTGTCATTTTTCATCAGCGTCCCTGAACTGACAAAAACACCGATGGTAACCGGCATTTCGCCCTTATGGATCAAATAGTCAAAAACGGTGGGCGCTCCGAACTGTATACCGTCCATGTCGACATAAAGACAGGCCGGCCTGGCAGGATCATATTCCGCAGGCACATAAACCCAGATGGTCCGTTTGGTATCGGGATAGATCTTTGAATTGTTAAAGTCAAACTGGAAGACTTCACCCTTTGGTACATCCGAATGTGGTTGTTGGGCGGGATCAACCGGGTAGGTCATCCCGGGGATATCCTGTGCTTTTACTAAATTGAATAAAAGACAAACCAACAGCAGAAAGGAGAACAGACGTTCCATAAATTGATTGATAAAATAAGATCAAATGTGTCAGAACCTACAGCAATGCTAAGTGGTATTATAAACAGCGGGAATAGTTAAGGGCCTTTTCAGGAGCGGGCAGGTAAAAGCCGTTTAAAAATTGGTTGGTAAACCTTCTCCAATTGATATGCCGCTATTAGTACCACTGTTATGTACAAAAAGACTTTAACAAGGTAAAACCATAAATTGTCTGTAATAAAAATTGATTGTCCAAAAAGCATCAGTATCGGATAATGAATTATATAGATTCCATAAGAAATACTGCCCAGCCAGGCGCCAATTTTCCTAATCCCGTTTTCAGGAATTTTTATGAATAACGTTAAACCTGCTAATACATAAAACAATATTCCCATATAAAAATCAGGGTCCTCCGGTTCTTTTTTATGGATGAAAATTACATATAGCGGTATGACTTGAACCACCACCAAAAATATTTTGATATGAGAAAATTTAAGGCCCGAAAATAATACGACAATTAAAAAAGCAAGGGGCAATAAAAGCAAGTCGTCAAAAGCTTGTATTTTCAGGTTCCAATATATGGTAAGATGAGGGGGAAAATTGGGTATATGTAACGGTATGATATAATCCCGCTCACCAATAATTATCCCAACGGCCAGCATAAAAAAAATTATGGGAATGAGTCTTATTTGTGTTACTGATTTTGAAGTGTTCCGGGATAAATACAATCCTGATAACCAAAAGCAAAAACCAATAGCATATGCAGTAATTACATGGACAATAGGCACATACAAACTTGCTATTGCAATTAATAGCGATACTATGATCGCAATTGATGGCCTAACCTGGTAAAATGAAACTAGTATAAAGAGGGCGTAAAATAATACTTCGAAATTTAGTGTCCAGGCAGGGCTATTTTCCGCAATCACGGGATACAACATATTTTGTGTTATCGTGAAATTTGCAAAAATAGTTGGCAAATCATAACTTACTGTCGCAACCAATAATGCTAAAACAGTTGCAACAAAATAAATAGGATATATTCTTACAAAGCGCTTTTTTAAATAATCGTTTA
>JABDGE010000171.1 GCA_013286235.1 Bacteroidota bacterium | reverse complement strand
GGGCTGGGAGATATTCGGACCCGAAAAAAAAGCAACCCGGTCTATGGGAAACAAGCTTTACGAAATTAACGGCAGCAGCGCCATTGACCTTTACAAACAATACCTGGGTAAATATGCCGACGATCTGCCCGCTTCCGCGCTGCTGTTTCCGCTTTATGTTAGGCCCGAGGGGACTTCAAATTCAATTACCACTACAGAGACGGTTTCATCAAAAACGTCGGTATCGTATATCTCCCCCGAGGTTGAGCATAAGACAATTTCGGCCGCCGGATAGTCGGTTCTCAGTTTTGAATACATATCTTCCTGCACGAGGATTTGCTTATCGCCAAAGGCCAGGACCAGTAACCGCCCATGTGCGTTAACCCGATCTCCGGAAGCTAACATAAACGATCCTCCGCAATAAAGCTTTTGTGCTACTTTCATTGCCCTGCCGCGGGATACTCCGCTCTTAACTGGTCAATAACATGGTTTGTTAAATCCTTCAGTAAATCCAGTTTGGGTTGTAAACCGGTACCGTCACTTTTTTCTTTGGCTGAAGTTTCAATGTCCCTTATCAATTGTTTGATGGACACAATATTCAAATTATCAATACTGGGTTTCATTTTATGCGCGACGGCGCTTACTTCGTCGAAATCGCCGGCGTTAAAAGCCTGCTGGATGTTGTTGCACATCAACGGTGTTTGATCGCAAAATATGTTCACCATTTTTTGGACAAATACCTCGTTCCCTTTGCTGATCGCCCTTAGCGAGGATAGATCATATAATCGTTCGTTATTCATAATTTTCGATTTTTCATTGGCCGGGGGATGTGGCCGCCTGCTCCATTTGTCCAGCATTGTCAAAAATTCATCCTCGTTTATCGGCTTTGTTATATAGTCGTTCATCCCGGCTGCAAGGCACTTCTCCCGTTCCCCTTTTATAGCTTCGGCGGTTAAGGCAATTATAGGACTATTATTGCCGCTTTTTCGAATAATCCTGGTTGCTTCAAAACCGTTGATGCCAGGCATTTGAATGTCCATCAGAATGACATCGAAATTTTGTATTTTTATAAGGTCTACGGTATGGCTCCCGCTGATTGACTCCGTAACCCGCGCACCATAATTCTGCAACATAATGGCAGCAACCAGCCGGTTAAATTCATTGTCATCCGTTACCAGTATCTCCTTTCCTTTTAACAAGTCCGGGCTAAAATGCACGTTGGGTTTCTCTTGCAGATCAACCGTAAATCCTTTTTTTGACGTTATCTCAAAGGTGATTTTGGTTCCTTCATTTTTTTTACTTTCCGCATATATCCCGCCGCCCATAAGCTCAACCAGGTTGCGGCAAATGCTCATACCCAAGCCTGTCCCTCCAAATCCGCGGCTTGTTGATTTTGATTCCTGGCTAAACTTATCAAACAAATGCACCAGGAATGACTGATCCATTCCTATGCCTGTATCAATAACTTCCACCCGTATGGCCTGTACTCTATCATTATTTCTCAATAGTTTAAAATTGATGTCAATTTGCCCTTTTTCAGTAAACTTCACCGCATTATTTACCAGGTTAAGTAAAACCTGGTTAAGGCGGTAGGGGTCGCCGATCAGAACGGGTGAAATACGGGGATCGAAAAATGAATTCATCAAACGCAAGCCTTTTTCTTCTGCTTTGTGGGCCAGTACCTGTATCACCCTGTCGGCCAGTTTTTTGGGTTCAAAACCAATGTTTTCAATATTGAGTTTCCCCGCCTCAATTTTCGACAGGTCGAGGATATCGTTGATGATAACCAGCAGGTTTTCCGAAGCCGAATTGATAATGTCCAAAAAAAACTGTTGCTGAGGAAGCAACTGCGTCTTTGCCAATTGATTGGCCATCCCCATGATGGCGTTCATTGGCGTGCGTATCTCATGGCTCATATTTGCGAGGAATGTCTCCTGCGTGTGGGCTAAATGTTCCGCATGTTCGCGGGCTTCGATCAGGTCGGCCTCCTGCTTTTTTTGTTCAGTAATATCCAGGAAAATCCCTATTGATCCTACCAGTTCGCCCAAGTCGTCGTACCTTGGCCCGCCGCTGATCAGCCACCATTTTTCTTCACTGTTTTTGTTCAATAGTTTTGTTTCATAAGCGTCGGATACGCCCTTCTTCCGCATTTTCCTTTTTTCGGCCAATAGATCACCCGGCTGCCCCTTGGCCAATAAGGTTGTAGCATTTTTTCCCATCAATTCATCTAATCCGTAGCCGATCATTTCGCAAAAGCTGTTGTTTGCGAAAGTGATAAATTCAAAGTTGTCCACTTCCAGCAGGCCAAGCTTCATGTTAGCGATGATGTTCCGGTATTTGGCTTCTCTTTTGCGTAAGGTTTCTTCAACATTCTTTCTTTCGGTTATATCGCTGATAAACCCTGTAAAAACTTTTGCGCCGTTTTCGGCGATATAGGAGAATGAAGAATGGACGGCCTGCCATTTGGCGCCTGCGCCAGGGATGTTCAATAAGGACTCATCGTAAAAAGGCTCAAGCGTATTTTTACTGTGCTCATTTTTTTTGATGATCCGCTCCTGGTCATCTTTCTCCAGGTAGGTGAGGTAGTTTTCAAAGTCTTTGGGGTTTATGCTAAACAGGCGCTCAATGGCCGGGCTTATATAACGCAAGCCCTCTGTTCCATCCGGCCGGAATTCGTACTCATATATCACCCCCGGGATGTTTTCCGACAGGGATTGAAATTGCTTTACCCGCCGCTCCAACTCTGTTTCAGTTTGTTTAATCTTGGTTATGTCGGTATGGGTTCCGGTGATCCGAATGGGTAGCCCGTTTTCATCTTTTTCAATCACCACACCTTTGTCTAATATCCATTTAATAGTGCCGTCATGATCCAGCACCCTGTATTCCACGTTATGCGAGTCAATCTTTCCCTTTACGTATGCCCGGTAGATTTCCCCCAATTTCTCCAGTTCCTGTTTGTTAACCACATCCCACCAGAAGGTTTCGGTGCCTGCAATTCTATGCGAAACGTAGCCATGATCACCGCTCGTTTTTGAAAATAGGGTTTTGCCCGTTTTAAAATTATGTTCCCAAACATTGTCGCCGATCTTCTCCAGTGCAAACCTGAAACGCGATTCGGATTCTTTGAGCAATTCTGCGGCGTTTTTTTCATTGGTGATGTTCTCTTCGAGCGCGAAAAATCCGTTTAAATCACCATTTGAATTATAAATGGGCTGGCCCTGTATCCGCAGCCAATAAGGAACACCGGCCTTCGTGTAGTTGAGAATCTCGGCGCTGAAGGGTAGCCCTTCGGTAATTTTTTTCTTTAAGTATGCGATTGTTTTTTTGTCGGTGTCGGGCCCCTGCAGTATGTGGCCCGGCTTTTTATGGATCACCTCGCTCAATTTATAGCCTGTGGTGCTGGTAAACGCTTTGTTTACCCAGGTTATATAGCCAAGCTTGTCGGTCAGGATCACTGCATTAACATTTTCTTCGGCAATTTTCGAAAGCACTTCAATTTTCTCATCCTGCTCTTTTTCGACGGTAATGTCGTCAACAATCGCAAAGTATTTGGGCTCGTCGGTGCCGGGGCTCATATATTCCTGGCCCCTTACTCTTCCCCAAAACCAGGATCCGTCTTTCCGGTAATGTATGAGCTCTTCAGTGAATGCGGTCTTGGTGCCGATCGACTTTGCCACGGCCTCCAATAACCTTTCATTGGTTAAAGGCCCCCTGCAAAAATCCAGGGTGTTTTTCCCGATCACTTCGCATTCGGTGTAGCCGGTTAACCTGCAAAAGCTTTCGTTCACCCACAAAATTTTCCCCCGCGCATCGTTAAACACTATCCCGTTTTTATTTGCGCTGGCAACCAGCGAAAGCTCCTGCATATCAGGGGCCGATGTATCGGCAATAAGCAGATCATGTGAAGAGCCGTTTGTGTTCATGTTTAATATCTCATTTTATAAAGCCAAATAAGTTCCCGGTTTGAAGATCAACCGGTTCATTTTGCTTATTGGGCATTAAAACTATACCAAACGGAAATTTGAACTTATATGATTGACAATCAACACGATACCTGGCTGGAAAAACAACATTCTTCCAAATTTTGGAAAAACATCCATTTCCGGGATTGTCCTTCAATTTAATTCGCCGGTTTGCAGCATTTTATAGATCGTGCTTTTCCCGATGTCAAGCGCCCTGGCGGTGGCCACAACATCGTTATTGTTTTTTTTGAGGTATACTTTGATGATCTCGCAGGTATATTCTTTTAGTGTCTTATTGTCCATGATGAAGGTATCGCCCTTCCGCGTGGCGTTAAACGTAATGTCTTTTGCGGTGATTTCATTGCCATCGCACATAACGGCAGCCAGGTCGATAATTGCTTTGAGCTCTCTTATATTGCCGGGAAAATGATAATGGAGCAGCTTGTTTTTGGCATCCTGGGCAATATTTATCAAACCCAATTTATTTTGTTTTGCAAAGTCGTCAACAAAGTGTTTCGCCAGGATCAGGATATCGTTGCCGCGTTCTCTCAACGGAGGCAGCTCAATCGGTAAGCCGATGATCCGGTAATACAGGTCTTCCCTGAAATTGCCTTTCCGGACTTCCTCAGCTATGTTTTTGTGTGTGGCCACCAAAACACGGATATCTAATTTTATCCTTTCATTGCCTCCGATGCGGGTAACTTCCCTTTCCTGCAATACCCGTAAGAGTTTGCTCTGCACATTCAGTTCCAGTTCGGCAATTTCGTCCAGGAAAATGGTGCCCCCGTTTGCCTCTTCAAATTTCCCGATCTTGCGTGCAGCCGCCCCGGTAAACGCGCCTTTTTCGTAGCCGAACAACTCGCTTTCGATCAGCTCGCGGGGAATAGCAGCCATATTTACCGGTACGAATGCTTTTTTCCTTCGATCGCTATTGTAATGGATGGCCTTCGCTACTATCTCCTTGCCCGTTCCGGTTTCCCCGGTTATTGACACGTTGATATTGGTTTTAGAAGCTTTTTCCATTATCGAAAAGATCTTTTTCAACGGTTCACTCTGTCCGATGATCGTTTTTTCAAATGAAAACTTCTGGCCTAACTCTTCCCGCAGGCTTTCAACCTCTTTTTTCAGATTTTGATTTTCCCTTATGCGGATAATGCTGTTCCAAAGCAGGTCTTTGGTTGAATCGTCCTTTACCAGGTAGTCGCTCACGCCCATTTTCAACAAGTTTACGGCCACGGCGATCTTTTCCTGTGAGCTGATCACGATAACAGGAACATCCTTGTTTACCTGGCGTACTTTTTGGTAAAGCTTGTCACCAAGCATATCCGGTAACGAAAAATCAAGGGAGATCAGATCGGGTTGCCGGTATAAATTGTCCAGTAATTCCTTACCGGTAGTAAACCAGGTAACTATATAGTCAGGGTTCAGGCTGATATGATATTTCAGGATCTCGCCATACCAGGCATCATCCTCAACAACAAAAATATTATACGCGCTCATCTTTTTTTACCGGCAGGTATTGGATGCGGACTTTGAGAAAAGCCCAAATTCAACTTGGCAATTTAAAGATATAGAATTCAAATGGTTTATAACATATTTGAGGTAAATATCGCCGTTGGGACAAAAATTAACCCCCTGTTCAAAACATTTCACGTCAAACATAAACCACTTTAACCCGTTTCATGAAATAGCGTTCCCTGAGGTGATTGTGGCTAATTCGACGGCCTAATTTCTGATCGGAAAAGTCTGGTGGTATCCGGTTTGAAATAAATAATTTTCAAATCCTTTTATTGAAGTAACTTTTTGGTTACAATCCGGGAGGTTTCATACGTTGCATTAATTATTTATTGTCGCTGCCAATGAATATCTACGGTATCAGTTTGCTCTCTCTTATCGTTGGCTTTTTTGCCGCTATTACCGTTTCTTACTATACGGCCTACAATCTAAATGACCGCTATGAGTTCTCGCCTGATCGCCCTAAGAATTTCAAAGCGTACAAAAGGTTGTATTCAACATTATCATTCCTCGTTACCTTTATTATCGTTATAGCAATATTTTACTTGCTATAATAATGGATGTAAGC
>JABDGE010000170.1 GCA_013286235.1 Bacteroidota bacterium | reverse complement strand
GCCCCCTTTGTATCGCCGGATTTGGCAATCTTGATAGCAGAAATTAGGATTTTTGAACAGAATGATAATTTTTTTAACATTTAATGATAAGATTTATAAAAATAATTTAAATTCGCCTCGATTATTACATATTATACTTAAAAAATCAGGAATCAGACCAAATTTTATAAAATCAATAACAATGGCAAAACTTGAGTACATCTGGCTGGATGGTTACAAACCCACACAAAGCCTGCGCAGCAAAACAAAAATTGTAAGTGACTTCAGCGGAAAATTGGCAGATTGTCCGGATTGGAGTTTTGACGGTTCGTCAACCGAACAAGCTCCGGGTGGTTCATCAGACTGTGTGCTGAAACCTGTTTTTATTTGTAAAGATCCGGGAAGATTAGATGCTTACCTCGTGATGTGCGAAGTGCTCGACTCAACCGGTAAAGCACATGAGTCGAATGGCCGCGCCACTATCCAGGATGATGATAACGATTTTTGGTTTGGATTTGAGCAGGAGTACTTTTTATGGGACCCTGAGACCAATAAGCCGCTTGGCTTCCCCGACGGTGGTTTCCCGGGTCCGCAGGGCCCTTACTATTGCGGTGTAGGCGCCACTAAAGCGTACGGCAGGGACATAGTTGAAGAGCACCTGGATACTTGTTTAGAAGCAGGTTTAAATGTTGAGGGTATCAACGGCGAGGTTGCGGCCGGGCAGTGGGAATTCCAGATATTTGCCAAGGGCGCCAAAGAAGCCGGCGACCAGATTTGGGTAGCCCGTTATTTATTAGAAAGAATTGGTGAAAGCCATGGCGTTTCCGTAAACTGGCATTGCAAGCCTTTGGGCGACTTAGACTGGAACGGTTCGGGCATGCACGCTAACTTCTCAAATACTACTTTAAGGACCTGCGGAAGCAAAGAAATTTACGATACGATCTGCGAAGCGTTCCGCCCGGCTGTAGCTGAGTGTATAGCGGTTTATGGCGCCGATAACGACAAGCGTTTAACCGGTAAGCACGAAACTGCTTCAATCAATGATTACAGCTATGGCGTATCCGACCGTGGTGCGTCTATCCGTATTCCTTTGTATACCGTACAAAAAGGCTGGAAAGGCTACCTCGAAGATCGCCGCCCTAACTCGGCTGCCGATCCGTACAAGGTTGCCGCAGTTATCATTAAAACCGTGAAATCGGCTAAAGTTTAAATTCCTGACTAACTAATATGATTATCTGATCCCCAGGGCCTTACGTCCGGGGGATTTTTTTTTGGGGATTTCACCGATTGAGGATTGATTTCACCGATTTTATTTTTTGGGATGCACCGATTTTGATTGTCTAAAGTGGGATTTCGCTGATTTTTTAGATTTCACGGGTTAATAGAGTATTTCCCGGATTGAATGCGTTGTGATGGTTTGATAGAGTGATTATAGAGATATGCCCAGCAGTTTAGCGGACCTGTGGCTGTTTCTATGGAGACGAGCGCCCGAACAAACTCATTTGGTTGTAAAAAAGCATCGCCAAAACCTTCGTAGTCGTCAAGTTCGTTCAACACGGCGGCAGGGTCATTAATGTTGAAGACGGCGCCATGTACGAAACCGCCGGCGTCCGGATTCGAAATCGCCCCTGGATAATTGCCAATATCGTATAACTCTCCTTTAAATTTTCCTTCTGCCAGGAAACTCGAATTTTCTTTAAGATAGGCGCCGTAAGGGGCGCTTTCATCGAGAAGGGTGCCGTAAACAAAAAGATAGCTGCTTTTTTCTTCTGTCATTCCAAACAAAAATAGCAGATTATCGTACAGACACAGTGGTTGTTGCAAACTGTTGATAATTTTGATGTTGATGCATTGGATTTAAGTTGCTTAACTTGCACAGCCTTTTATTACCGATCGTATGAATGAAGATCAGCTCCTTACCTACCTTAAAGAGAACGACATCAAGAAAATAAAATTTGCCTTTGCCGATATAGACGGCGTTTTGCGGGGCAAGGTTATCCATTATAAAAAGTTTATCGATGGCTTAAAGCAGGGCTATGGCTTTTGCGATGTGGTGTTTGGATGGGACAGTGCCGACGCCTGCTATGACAACGTAAAACTGACCGGCTGGCATACCGGTTACCCTGATCGTCCCTGTCGGGTGGACTTGTCCACCTTCAGAACGATCCCCTGGAATGAGGATATTCCGTTTTTTTTGGGTGACTTTACCCAAGTGGACGGCGAGGATCTGCCGGCCTGCAGCCGCAGCCTTTTGAAGAAAGTTGCGCAAGCTTGCGGCGAAATGGGCTATCACCCCGAATTTGCCCAGGAGTTTGAATGGTTCAATTTCAGGGAGACGCCGCAAAGCCTGCAGGAAAAAAATTTTACGGGGATGGAAAGCCTGACGCCGGGCATGTTTGGATACTCGATATTGCGCACATCGCAGGAGGATGCCTATTATAACGACCTGTTTAACTTGTTGTTCGATTTCAACGTCCCTCTGGAGGGCCTGCATACCGAAACGGGACCGGGTGTTTACGAGGCTGCCCTACTGCACGATGAGGTGGTAGCGGCGGCCGATAAAGCGGTACTATTTAAAACCGCCGTAAAGGAAATTGCCTATAAACATGGTATTACAGCCACTTTTATGGCCAAGTGGAGCGAAAATCTGCCGGGCTGCAGCGGCCATATCCATCAAAGCCTTTGGAACAAGGAGCAATCGGAAAATCTTTTTTACGATGCTTCGGATCAATACAACATGAGCCCGCTGCACAAACATTACCTGGCCGGCCAATTGCATTGCCTGCCGCATATTTTACCCATGTATGCGCCAACCGTCAACAGTTACAAGCGACTTGTTGAAGGAGCCTGGGCTCCCACCACCATTACCTGGGGCGTTGATAACCGGACTACGGCTATAAGAATATTGCATCCTTCGGAAGGGTATACCCGCCTGGAAACGCGCACCCCCGGTTCGGATACAAACCCTTACCTGGCCATGGCCGCGGCGCTGGCCTCGGGGTTGTACGGAATTAAAAACAAACTGGAGCTTACCATACCACCAACAGAAGGAAACGGCTACCAGGATAAGCGAAATGGCAGCCTTGCGCCGAACCTGTTCGAGGCGGCCACCATGATGAAAAATTCAGACCTGGCGAAGGAATTGTTTGGCGGCGCGTTTGTCGACCATTTTACAAATACGCGCCTTTGGGAATGGCGGCAGTTTGCTAAAAGCGTGACGGATTGGGAGTTGAAGCGGTATTTTGAGATAATTTAAACCACCGTCCTTACGAATGATAAAATTAGAAAACGCTGAAGGGGAAAAGAAATAGTAAACTTTGTCATCTCGACGTTAGGAGAGATCTTATACGCCATGTATGTGGACTTTGCGGGCGGTACTGTCGGTGTGCAAGTTTTTTCGTTTCACTCAAGAAATAGTTTCTTCTTTGTACCTCGGTCGAAACGACAAGTTTGTAGCACGTCATGAGTAAGATGTATTATTGTAAAATAGAGAAATATTAGACCCGTGAAATCAGTACTAATCCCGGTTGAGCATAATGAAAAATATTGTGAATAAAGAAGAGGACAACGACCTGCACGCGATCAACCCGATCTATCCGTTGTTCCCGGTACGGGCATCGAAAGTGCCGACGCAGGTAAATTATGAAGAGATCATTCATAAAGCATGGGAAGGCTATGATGCTTCGAAAATTATTAAAGAAGTTGTGGACATCAGCGCCATGGTATCCACCAACCATGTGTTCCGTATTACCTTCGAGGACGACGACATGGTTATCGCCAAGCTGTCCTACTTTGGGAAGTATGAGCATTTTAAAGAAGATCACCGGATTATCCAGGCGTTATCCAATAACCTGCTTTACCCGTTCGAGAATCTTTTGGCTAAATCTCTTTTAAAGAATAACCGGGTTTATATCTATCGCTACAAGCAGGGAAAAACCGATGCGTGGGTGGTTTTTTACAACCCCTCGCGGATATGGGAACGCATGCCGCGGCGGCTGGAGGAGCACCATATCATTAAACTGGGGCTGCAGGTGGGTAAGTTTCACAGGGCGTGCTCGCGTATAAAGAATGTGCTGCCTAAATCGTCAAAAACTTTACGTACCGATATCGCCGCCCTGCAGCAATTGCTGATCACTGACGAGAAGCAATTCGGGTCGGCCATGAAAGTGGATTTTTTGAAATATCACTGCGACCTGTTTTTAAAGAACCGGTCGTCCTACAACATGAAATCCTTTGAGATCATCCCGGTCTTTATCGACTGGAACATCGGCAATTTTTCCGTGACGCCCAACCAGGAACTTTATTCCCGCTGGGATTACGACTGGTTCAGGATGAGCTACCGGCTGCTGGATTTTTATTTTTTCAGCCGGGTGGTGTCGGATGCCGGCGATAAAACCGTTTTCAGCTACTACATCAGCACGATGATGGAAGACCGGTTTATCGTGTTTTTGAAAGCCTATCACAGCGTTAATCCATTAACCGCCGATGAAATTCGCTTTTTAAAGGAGGCCTACCGCTTTTTTATACTAAATTACGTGATAAAAGACGGCAAGCACTTTTTTAACGAGCAATATGCCAAAAAGCTGCAGGCCGAA
This sequence comes from Bacteroidota bacterium, assembly GCA_013286235.1. GTDB lineage: Bacteria > Bacteroidota > Bacteroidia > Sphingobacteriales > Sphingobacteriaceae > Mucilaginibacter. Next base: position 1,465 of record JABDGE010000170.1, on the reverse strand, counting down.
GCGTTCGAGATCTATTTGCCATCGGTCGACAGGGATTTTGACGCGGAGAAGATTATTAAGGCGCTGGGGTTGTAGGAAGAGCTGGCGGTTTGCAGTGGGCAGTTTGCTGAGGCTATAAATCATCACTAATTAATTCACGAAAAATCAATTTTTCCGTCTTTCTGACTTCCGGACTTTCGGACTTCCGGACTAAAAAGCATGAAACGCATCGACAATTTTAAATCCATCATCGATAAATACGAGATCATATTTTTTGATGCATTCGGTGTGATCAAGACTTACCAGGGGCTGGTGCCGGGTATCGAGCGGACCTTTGAATATCTCGAGGCGAAGGGCAAGGAGTATTATATCGTGACCAACGATGCTTCACGGAGTCCGGTTGAATTGGCCGAGGCTTATCATAAATACGGCCTCAATGTAATATCTGCCGACCGGATCATTTCCTCGGGGATGCTGACGAAAGAATACCTGGACCTGCAGGTGCAGGATGGCATTGTGGCCTACCTGGGCACACCGGCATCGTCGCATTATATTGATAGCACAGGGCTGCACACCTTGCCCGTTAGCGCCATCAATAACAACAATATCGATAAGGTGAGCGCGATGATCTTCCTGGATGACGAGGGTTTCGACTGGTTTAAAGATTTGAATAAAACGGTTAACATTCTCCGCAAGCGGACGATCCCGGTAATTGTCGCCAATACTGACCGGGCGTATCCTATGTCGGTTCAGGATGTGCAGATCGCTATCGGCGGCATTGCATCGATGATCGAGAACATTGTGGGCAAAAAGTTTATCCGGTTTGGCAAGCCGGATTCGCAGATGTTTATGTTTGCCTATGACCTGATACGCGAGTACCGGCCTGTTAATAAAAAGGAGATAGTGATGGTAGGGGATACCTTGCAAACTGATATACTGGGCGGCAATAAGTTCGGTTTGGACACGGTGCTGGTTTTATCGGGGAATACGCTGGCAAAGGATGTGGATACGCGCATAACAGCTACCGGGATTATGCCGACTTATATTTGTGATAGTGCTGTGGTCGGGAGCGGGGATTTGGGATTTTAATTAGCGCGCGGCTTATTTTTATATTTTTGTTAACCAATGTATTTCCTTATGCGGACTAAAATTCAACTTTTAGCGATGGTTTTTTGTGTCTCGGCATCAGTTCGTGTTTTTGGACAAGAGACTAAATCAATTGTTTGGTCTGTAGAAAAGGCAAATGCCTGGTATGCGCAACATAAATGGATAAACGGCGCCAATTTTACGCCAAGCACCGCCATCAACCAATTGGAGATGTGGCAGGCAGATACCTTTGACCCGACCACCATTGACCGCGAATTGGGCTGGGCGGAGGGCATCGGCTTTAATACCATGCGGGTGTTTTTGCACAGCCTGGCCTGGAAGGAAGATTCCACGGGTTTTAAAAGCCGCGTTAATCAACACCTTGCGATTGCCGATAAGC
>JABDGE010000169.1 GCA_013286235.1 Bacteroidota bacterium | reverse complement strand
TTAGATGGCCAGGGCAATTAAAGTAGAAAATTTATCGAAGGCATATGAACTTGGCGAAATAGGAACAGGCACGATTTCGAATGATCTGAAGCGCTTTTGGGCCAATGTTCGCGGCCAGGAAGACCCTTTTTTGAAAATCGGTGAAATAAACGACCGTGCCGTAATGGGCAAAGGAAAAGTGATCTGGAGCCTGAAGGAACTGAACTTTGAAATAGAGCAGGGCGACGCAATAGGCATTATAGGCCGCAATGGCGCCGGGAAAAGCACCTTGCTGAAACTGCTGAGCAGGGTTACGTCGCCAACCGGCGGTTCCATCAAAATAAAAGGCCGTATTGCGAGCTTGCTGGAGGTCGGCACAGGCTTCCATCCCGAATTGACCGGAAAGGAAAACGTTTATCTGAATGGTGCGATCCTTGGGATGCGAAAAGCGGAGATCAGGCAAAAATTCGACGAGATCATCGCGTTTTCGGGCGTGGAGCGTTATGTAGATACCCCCGTAAAAAGGTACTCTTCGGGGATGTATGTTCGCCTGGCATTTGCGGTAGCGGCACACCTCGAAGCGGAGATATTGATCGTCGACGAAGTTTTGGCCGTCGGCGACGCCGAGTTTCAAAAGAAGTGCCTCGGGAAAATGGGAGAAGTAAGCAAAGGGGAAGGCAGGACAGTTTTATTTGTAAGTCATCAGCTCAATTCCATTACCAGCCTGTGTAACCGGTCGATCCTGTTAAATAAAGGCGAAATTCAAGCAGATGGGGCCACTGCAAAAGTGATCGGCGAATACATGCGTAATGAGAAAACCGACCAACATGTTTGGGTACGCACAGATACTAAATATGATGTAAAGGCATTTACGCCACTAAAATTTGCCGTTTTAAACACAGACAGACAGGAAGTATCCACGTTACCAAATAGCGAATCTATCGGCATTTATATCGAGGGGACGGCCGAAGATATCCAATCGGGCTTTTGTATTGGCTTCGCGGTGTATGATGCTTTAAATAACCTGCTATTTTGGTCCTTAAACACCGACAAAGAGCATGTAGAATGGATCACCATCAATAGCGGCCTCAATAAATTGATTGGCTGGATAAAACCGCATCATTTGAACGAAGGGAATTACCGGGTTGAGCTGATCACCGCGATCCATTATAAGGAATGGTTTTCGCGGCCGGAATACAATGCCCCGGTGATCTATTTTTCCATACAGGGCGGCCTTAGTAAATCACAACACTGGATGGAAGCACGACCGGGCATCATGGCCCCGATCAACGACTTTCAAAAAATATTATAGATGGGAATCGTCAATTTTTCAATACCTAAGGAACTTGTAAAAGAATTGATTGCCAAAGTAAAATTTGACAATTTTATAGAAACGGGAACTTTCAGAGGGGAAACAAGCTTTTGGGCTGCAAATTATTTCGACCGGGTGTACACCATCGAGATCAGCCCGGAGATCAGCCGTGAAACAGCAGCAAGACCCGATGCACCAAAGAATATCGAGTTCCTGGTTGGCAATAGCAAAGATTTATTGGGGCCGTTGTGCGCGCGCATAAGCGGGCGTTCCTTTTTTTGGCTCGACGGGCATTGGTGCAGCGGCGCTGCCGGAAAAGAGGAAGAATGTCCGCTGATAGACGAGTTGAATGCCATAGCAAAGCTCTGGGATTCCGTGATCTTCGTAGACGATGCCCGTTGTTTTCTTGGGCCGCTGCCTCCTCCGCACGATCACACGCACTGGCCGATGATAGATGAGATATTTTTGAAACTAAAGGCGCTTTTCCCAACCAGCTTTGTCACGATCATTGATGACGTGATCATTTGTATACCTAATGATTTAAAAGTTACGCTATACGAGTACTGGATGGCAACCTTTGATGCAAGATATTCCCCGCCAAAACCAGAGAAAAAAAGTGCTATCGAACAATTAAGAGGAATCCCGCGAAGGCAAATTCTGAAGTACTTATTGAAGCTGAGTAAGTGACCCGCAAATGCAAAACAACAGTTGCCCGAATTTATGAACTTTATCAAGGATCAATTTAAAAAACTGGCAGGCCAATATGGTTATGCCATCCATAAAAAACCAACCGAAGCTTCCGAAATCCGTGAGTTTTGCTACAAGAATGGCTGGCTGAGGGAGTATGGCATAAAAACGATACTTGACATTGGTGCGAACGAGGGCCAGTTCGCAAAAAAAATAAGCGCGCTCTTCCCTGAGGCTAAATTACTAAGCTTTGAGCCATTGAGTGTTCCGTTTAAGCTTTTAACGGAGAATATCAAATTCAATCCCAATGCAGAGTTTTACAATTTTGCGCTGGGAGAGAGCGATGAAGAGCTTACCATCAACGTAAATGAGTTTACACCAGCATCGTCCTTTTTGAACCTGGAGGAAGAACATAAAAGCAATTTTGCGTATGCCGTTGCAACCATTGAAAACAAGGTGCAGGTAAAAAAACTGGACGGCTTAACGCTCGACCTTGAAAAACCATTTTTGGTAAAAATAGATGTACAGGGCTTTGAAGAAAAAGTAATTGCCGGCGGGGCGAATACCTTAAAGCAAGCACAGGTTATTATTGTGGAAGTATCGTTTAAGCCGCTATACGCGGACCAGCCATTGTTTGACGATATTTATAAAACGTTATTTGATTTCGGGTTCAGGTACCATGGGAATTTTGAACAGCTTCTGTCTCCGCATACCAACGAGATCCTGCAGGCCGACTCCATATTTATAAAGGAACCCGTTTAGCCAGGCAAATTGTTTTTTAGAATTATCGATAGTTTAAGGAGTGCGTTTAAGAAGGATGGCGGCAAATTTAACTACGAAGAACACGGAGAATGCGCGGACAACACAGAGGAAGACGTCATTTTTTATAGAGTGATATTTTTAAACGCGATTTCCCTGGTCATTTAGCCCACATTTTGTCAGAGCTTCCAAAAATTTCTATTGTCACGCCTTCGTACAACCAGGCACAATACCTTGAGGATACCATCCAATCTGTATTGGGGCAAAACTATCCGAACCTTGAGTACATCATCATGGATGGCGGCAGCACGGACGGCTCTGCTGATATTATCAAAAAACATGAAAAACATTTGGCTTATTGGGTAAGCGCCAAAGACAACGGGCAGGCGGCTGCCATAAACAGCGGCTTTCAGCAATCGACCGGGGATGTGCTTTTATGGCTGAACAGCGATGATATGCTGATGCCCAATTCGCTGAACTTCATCGCCGAAAAGGTATTGACAGAAGGTGATAACTTGTTTTTTGGAGAATGCATACACTTCAGAAAACAACGCGGCGGCACATTGGACGCCTGGGGCAGCGATGTAGGTGATGAAAGCAAAACAATTGATCTATCGGTATTTGATTACATCATCCAGCCCTCCAGTTTCTGGACACGAAAAATATGGGAGCAAACCGGGAGTTTGAATGAAAGCCTCCATTTTGGTTTTGATTGGGAGTGGTTTCTGCGCGCGCAGCGCAGCGGCGCGAAACTGCTTTATGTCGATAAGATATTATCCTTATACCGGTACCATGACGACCATAAGTCAAAAGCCGGCGGTACTGCCAGGCAACAAGAATTATTACGGCTTTACCGTGAATTTAGCCCCGAAAAGGCCCCCTTGTATATGCTACTCATGGAAGACCAGGAGCGACCACGCTCTCTGAAATACCGGATCATCCGCAAAGGCTGGTCGTTGCTGAAAAAGCAATATGCCCATGCAGACCTGTTAGCGGCTGCTTACCCTGAACGATATAGAAAATTTAGCACCGGCGATATCAGGCTCCTGGTGCGTATGTTATAGTGCCGATCGATCTGCGTTGAAGTTTTCTATCCTAACCCCCTCTTACAACACTGGCAAGTATATCGAAAGGGCAATCCAGAGTGTGCTTGCGCAATCTTATAGGGACTGGGAACACATTATTGTGGACGGCGGTTCGACCGATGCCACGTTGGATGTATTAAGGAAATATCCCCATTTACATTGGTCGTCGAGCCCTGACAAAGGCCAGTCGGACGCTATGAATAAAGCATTTGCGCAATCCACCGGCGACCTTATTATTTACCTGAATGCGGACGATGAATTAAAACCGGATGCACTCCGGCTTTTCGCGGATAGCTTTAACAGCCACCCGGAAGCAGATATGGTGGTGGCCGACCTGGAAATAAATCATTCCGGGACCGCGAACATTAACGTTCCTTCCATAAACCTGCGGCAGGTATTGAACTACTGGCCCTGCATTTTCCCGGCAAACCCGGTTTCATATGCTTATAAAAGGAAACTCCAGGATAATATTGGTAAATTCCCGGTGCACAATCACTACACCATGGACTACTGGTTCCTGCTGCGGGCCTTTTTGAAAGGGAAAGTGGTTAAGGAGGGTTTTGTTGCAGGCACCTTCCACTTCGACGGAACTAATAAGTCGGCCGACCCGGCAAATTCACAAAAGTGGTTAAAACGGGTGCGTGACCAGTTTTTATCTCGTTATTTTTATTATCCTGAGGTGGCTAAGTTTTGGATCAGGCTAAAAAAGGGCTTTATGTTTCGGCTAAAATAACGGTTAGCGAATGAATTTAATTTTAACCACAGAGAACACGGAGAATGCCCAGAGAACACAAAGAAAAATTGGCAAACTTACAAAGCCTCTGCGGTCTCCTATGTTTGGGTCAGAAATGGCACCAAGGCTAAGGAAAAACACCCCTCCCCTAAATTTAGCTACCGTGTGGACACAAGTACGTCATTCTTGCAAATCAATGCCTCGTAGAGGCAACCCGTTTGTAGAAATAAACAAAAAAAGAATTTTTGCCCCGTTAGGGGCTACCCAATTCACCAACCGTAGATCCAAATGGGGCAAAAGGATTGATTTTATTGAAATTCCACAACTGGGCAAAAGCCTCTGTCTTTTCAGCGCCTCGTCAGTGTTCTGTGGTAAAACTTTTTGCAATTTTGTCATATAGAAGAAATTTGATTCCGGGGTGAGTAAAAAAATACTTTTCGTTTTACACGATGCTGAGCGGATGGGCGCGCCAATGGTGATGCTTCATTTTATCAGCTGGCTAAAGCAAAACACCGATACCGAAATAACCATGCTGCTCAAAGCCGGGGGTGCCCTTCAACCCGAATTTGAAAAGCTTGGGAAAATTTATTCCTGGCGTCCCGGTTTAGCCTCACCGGCGCTTGGCCTACGTATCGCGACCGCGTTACGCAGACGGCTCGGAAAAGGTGACTTATATATCCCCTACCCCGAAGAGCTTAAAAAGCAAAAGTTCGACCTTGTTTATCTCAATACAGCCGACACGCTGTCCCTTGCCCCCATGCTAAAAGCATACTATGGCTGCCCGGTTTACGCCCATATACATGAGTTGTCGTATTCGCTGCAGGCATTTTTTCCGGATGCTCTGTCCGCGCAGCATATAGCGGTCATTGACCATTTTATCGCGGCGAGTAAGAGCGTAAAGGACAACCTGGTTACGATTGAGGGGATAGATGCCGGAACGGTTGCAGTATTTAATGAATTTATAAGCGTTGCAGAAATAACCAAACCAACTATAGCTGCTTCGTCAATGAAGCACATGCTTGGAATTGGGAGTTGCTTTGTAGTAGGCGCGGCCGGGCAAACCGGCTGGCGCAAAGGCACTGACATTTTTATGCAGGCTGCCCACCAGGTTAACCGGTTGGTGCCGGAAAACGACATCAAATTTATTTGGGTAGGATCCCAAACTGCCGAAGCAAAGGCCCAGGTCGACTACGAAATTGAGAAATTAGGCCTGCAACACAAAGTGCTCTTTACAGGCAGCAAAACATCGCCACAGGATTACTTTCAAATCTTCGACCTTTTTTTGCTGACCTCCCGCGAAGACCCGTTCCCCTTAGTTGCTCTTGAAGCCGCCGCACTGCAAAAACCGATATTTTGCTTTAAAAACACCGGTGGCATCCCCGAAATCATAGGCCCTCAAACAGGAAGGACGTTCGATTACGGAGATGTCGATTCCATGGCAAAAGGCATAATTGATGCCTACCAACACGAGGAAGTGCTAATCAAGCAAGGTAAAAAAGCGGCTGAACTGGTACAGCAGTTTGATGTTGATGTGATCGCGCC
>JABDGE010000168.1:580-6213 GCA_013286235.1 Bacteroidota bacterium | reverse complement strand
AGCGGCCGCCAACATGATACCCCCTGAACCAGTCGAAGCGTTTAACTTCCACATAAGGGCTTTCTTTTTCGTTTACCCAATAGTCGAGGTTGGTTTCATTGAGGGGATAATCACGTTTCAAAACCGGGTAATCTTTGATCATTTGCTGTGTGCGCCCACCCCGATGCGGAAACTCCCAGGGGTTTTTGTTGGCGTTTACATAATCTTTGATGTGCTCGATATTACGGTTCCGCATTATGCGCGCACCAATTGTCAATATCGTAATAAGTGCTGGCTGGGATGTCCGTTTGGCGCTTATTTCAGCACGCAGTCGTCCACATTACCGGCGGCAGTTGCAACAGGTAATTTAACGCTTCGGCCATGGTCCATCGTTACAAAAATTTTGTATGATAAAGATACTAAAAAGGCCAAAGGAGTTGAAGTACTGGATGCGGAAACAAACCAGACATATGAATATTTCGCAAAGGTGATCTTTGTAAACGCATCCACCTTTAACAGTGCCTGGATACTGATGAACTCGGCTACTGACATATGGCCGGATGGCCTGGGAAGCAGCAGCGGCGAATTGGGCCACAATGTAATGGACCACCATTTGGGTATAGGTGCTTCGGGAACTGTTGATGGCTTTGACGACAAGTATTATTTCGGCCGAAGGGCTAACGGCGTTTACGTCCCGCGTTACCGGAACCTCGGCGGCGAAAAACGTGATTACATTCGCGGCTTTGGCTACCAGGGTGGCGGCGGCCGTGAAGGCTGGGGCCGCGATATTGCTGAATATGCAATCGGCGGCCAATTTAAAGATGCGCTCACGGAACCCGGCCCATGGACGATGAGCCTTGGTGGTTTTGGTGAGACATTGCCCTACCACGAAAATAAGATCACGCTTGATAAAACTACAAAAGATAAGTGGGGTCTGCCGGTGCTCGCTTTCGATGCCGAAATCAAGGACAATGAAAAGAAGATGCGCATCGACATGGAAAACGATGCAAAGGAAATGCTCGAAGCTGTTGGTGTGAAGAATGTACAGTCCCGCAGCGGCATGCCATTCCTTGGCCGCGGTATCCATGAAATGGGCACAGCACGGATGGGAAAAGATCCAAAAACATCGGTATTGAATGGCTGGAACCAGGTTTGGGATGCGCAAAACGTATATGTTACCGATGGCGCCTGTATGGCATCAACTGCATGTCAAAATCCGTCATTAACCTATATGGCATTAACAGCAAGGGCTGCGAATCATGCTGTAGAAGAACTGAAGAAAGGGAACGTTTAGAAGAAGTTTGTCCCCAAAGCTTTTGGGGAGCAGTTTGCAGTGTCGAAAGACACTGATTGATATTGAGTTAACAAAAGATAGGTACTTTTACCCTCTTTATCGCCTGCGATAGCGAGGGTGAACGATCTGCCTACCGGCGGAAAAGTTCGGGTGAGTAAACGGAGCGCGTTCATTACCGCCATGCAACCCTAACTTAGTAGCATGAACAGCGACCAATAGGCTGAAAATAATTATATACCAATTTGAATTATTAAAGTGATGACCGAAGAAGAAAAACCAGATCAAATCAGCCCGTCGAGACGGGAGTTTTTAAAAACGAGCGCCGTAGCTGCAGCAAGTTTTATGATCGTTCCGCGCTTTGTGCTGGGCGGTAAAGGGTACCGGGCTCCAAGCGACCGCCTGGCGATAGCCAGCGTGGGCGTAGGTGGAAAAGGTGCTGATGACATCGCGCACTTTAACAAGGCGGGCAAAGGCGACATCGTTTTTTTGTGCGATGTTGATGATGCACGTGCCGCGGATACCGTAAAAAAGAACCCCAAAGCAAAATATTATAAGGACTGGCGTGAATTATTTGATAAGGAGTCGAAAAACTTCGATGCGGTGTCTGTTTCAACCCCCGACCACACGCACGCTATCGTTGCCTACCATGCCATGCAGTTAGGCAAAGGTGTTTATGTACAAAAACCGCTTACACACGATATTGCCGAAGCCCGTATGTTGACCGAAGCGGCCAAAAAGTATAAAGTAGTCACCCAGATGGGCAACCAGGGATCGTCGAATGATGGCACCCGCCAATTGGCCGAATGGTATGACAATGACATTATTGGCGATGTGCATACGGTATATTGCTGGACTAACCGGCCGGTATGGCCCCAGGGTATTCAATGGCCAACCACTAAGGCCACCGTGCCTGCAACATTGGACTGGAATTTATGGCTCGGTACCGCGCCGTACAAGGATTTTGTAGATAACCTGGTTCCGTTTAACTGGCGCGGCTGGTGGGATTACGGTACAGGTGCATTGGGTGATATGGGATGCCACCTGGTGGAAGCGCCGTTCAGGGTGTTAGGACTTAAATATGCCAAAGATGTGCAGGCCAGCGTGGGAACAGTTTATGTTGGCGAATTTAAACAGGGTCATTTCCCGGATAGCTGTCCGCCATCAAGTCATATCACCTTAACTTTCCCGAAAACCGACAAAACAAAAGGAGATGTTACCCTGCATTGGATGGATGGCGGTATTCAGCCCGAACGCCCGGAAGAATTAGGCGCTAATGAAAGGTTTGGCGACGATGGTAATGGTACATTATTCATAGGTACCAAGGGCAAGATGATCGCAAGTACCTATTCGTCAAACCCATTATTGCTGCCAACATCGCGCACCAAAGAGGTAAGCGTTCCCCAAACTATACCTCGCGTGCCGGGACAGTCGGAAGGCCATTACGGTCAGTGGATAGACGGCTGCATTGCCGGTTATGGAAATACACAACTCAGTTCGTCCTTTGACGTGGCAGGCCCATTAACAGAAGCGCTTTTGATGGCAAATCTTGCGGTAAGAGGACATGACCTGAAAGGCGGCCATATCAAGATGCTGTGGGACAATGACAATATGAAGATTACCAATTTCGACGCCGTGAACGAGTATGTTAAGCGTCAATATCGGGAAGGGTGGACCATTTAACAAATGGAGCGACGCCTTAAAAGAGAAATCTTTGTTCGCGTCCAACACGCATTTTAAAGAAATTTTTAATACAACTCAATAATTCGTTAATTTCGATAAACCAATTTATAAAAATGAATAGAAGAGACGCCATAGGCAGGGTTGCACTGATCATGGGCGGCGCAGTGATCGGCGCTGAATTTTTCCTGTCGGGATGCAAACCAAAAGGAGCCGGCAGTGTTGACGACCTGTTTACGCCCGATAATGTCGCCTATTTAAACGAGGTGGCCGATACCATTTTGCCAACCACCAGTTCCCCCGGTGCAAAAGCGGCAAATGTCGGCGCGTTTATGGGCGTGATGGTTCGCGATTGCTATACGCCTGCTGATCAAAAAACATTTATCGATGGCCTGAAGCAATTGAACGATGCGGCTAACAAGAAATTTGGCAGCGATTTTATGTCGCTGTCCGATCAGCAGCGCACAGATCTTTTAGTGGCGCTGGATGCCGAGCAAAAGAAGTTCTCCGAAGACAGGAACAAACAGCTTGCTGCCGATGCGCTAAAACACAAGGATGTGAAGGATTACAAAGCGCCTGAATTGCCGAAACACTATTTCAGGATGATGAAAGAGCTTACCCTTACTGGGTATTTCACATCCGAAATCGGCGCCACCAAGGCATTGCGGTATATTGCTGTACCAGGCCGCTATGACGGCTGCGTACCCTACAAAAAAGGCGACAAAGCCTGGGCAACGTAGACCATCTATCGAAGGGTAAGCAATAGGCAGTAGGGAAGACTGCTCATTACTTACCCTTCTCTATTTAACTTAAATTATTTTTACTGAAAGGTCAGTCCTAGTTATTTTCGGACTTAGCTGACTTTCGGGCTTCCAAATTTCGGACTTCCGGACTTCCGGACTAATATAACAACCAATGGACCGAAGAACCGCAATAAGCAGGGTTGCCCTGATCATGGGAGGTGCCGTAATCGGTGCCGAATTTCTGCTTTCTGGATGCCGGCCCAATGGCGCATCGAATGTGGACGACCTGTTTACAACCGAAAACACCGCTCTTTTAAACGAAATAGCCGATACCATCTTGCCCGACACTGCCGCTTCACCAGGCGCAAAGGCAGCTAATATTGGGCCGTTTTTGGCCGTGATGGTTCGCGATTGCTATACCCCTGCCGATCAAAAAACATTTATTGAAGGCATTGGTAAAATCAATGATGCCGGGAAAAGCAAGTACGGGAACAACTTTGCCGATCTGAATGCGCAACAGCGCACGGATATTTTTATCGCCCTCGACAAGGAGCAGCAGGAATATTATAAGTAATTGTACAAAAAGATCGATGCCGATATGCTCAAGCATAAGGACGATCCTGCTTATGAAGAACCTGATCAGCCAAACCATTATTTCAGGATGATGAAAGAGTTGACCATGTTAGGTTATTTCACATCTGAAGTCGGCGCTACCAAGGCTTTACGGTATATAGAAACGCCGGGCCATTATGATGGCTGTATGTCCTACAAAAAAGGCGACAAGGCCTGGGCCGTGGATGATTAATCCAATTTGAAAATTTGAAACTGATTTTTCAGGAATAATTTTCAAATTAGCGCATCTTCTTTACGAAGGAGTACACCGGACAAGTTTTCAAATTTATATTAAGTCTGTTAACTGATTCCACATAAATTGCAAGATACCCATTGAATATCGATATTTCAGCTTTATGCTTTCGGCTCTATGCTCTTGCTTAAATTTCAAACGCTTCAAATTATAAAAAATATGGCTCACAGAAAACTCCGCATGGGCATGATTGGCGGTGGAAAAGACGCTTTCATAGGCGCGATACACCGTATAGCCGCGAATATGGACGGCCAGATAGAACTGGTTTGCGGGGCGCTAAGTATGCATCCTGACGTGGCAATTCAAAGCGGCGAGATGCTTTACCTTCCGAAAGACCGCACCTACACCAGCTACGAAGAAATGTTCAAGGCCGAGGCCAAACTGCCTGCGGATAAGCGGATGGATTTCGTCACCATAGTGACGCCCAATTTTGCCCACTTTGCCCCTGCGGTAATGGCGCTTGAACATGGTTTTAACGTCGTTATCGAAAAGCCGATAACGTTTACACTTGATGAGGCCAAACAACTCAGGAAAAAGCTTGATGAAACCGGCCTGCTATTACTGCTTACCCATACCTATGCGGGTTACCCAATGGTTAAAGAAGCAAAGGCGCTTGTGAAAGCCGGCCATTTCGGAAAAATCAGGAAGATATATGTAGAATATCACCAGGGATGGCTCAGTAAGCTTTCCGAACGCGAAGGCAACGCCCAGGCCGCCTGGCGTACCGACCCGTCAAAATCTGGTAAAAGCGGGTGTATGGGCGATATCGGCACACATGCCGCACACCTGGCCGAGTATATTTCGGGCCTCAAAATTACGCAGCTCTGCGCCTCGCTGAATGTAGTGGTTGAAGGGCGCTTATTGGACGACGACGGCGCTGTATTATTGCGTTTTGACAACGGCGCAACCGGAACACTTTCGGCAAGCCAGGTAGCTGCCGGAGAAGAAAATGCACTGAAAATTAAAATTTACGGCGAGAATGGGGGCCTCGAATGGGCGCAGCAGGAACCCAATACCCTTATTTTAAGATGGCTCGACAAACCCGCTCAAACAATGCGTGCGGGCAGTAATTATG
>JABDGE010000168.1:0-570 GCA_013286235.1 Bacteroidota bacterium | reverse complement strand
CGTACCCCGGGCGGCCATCCCGAGGGCTACCTCGAAGCTTTCGGTAACCTGTACCGTAATTTTGCCCTTACACTGCAGGCAAAACTGAACAATGAAGAACCAAAACCCGAGTGGCTGGATAACCCGGGAATAAACGAGGGGATAAGAGGCATGGCGTTCATTGAAAACGTCGTAAACTCAAGCAAAAGCACGGAGAAGTGGACGGACTACGTTGTGTAGATGTGCAAATATGCGGATGTGCAGATTAGGGAAAGTAGGAATTGTGTTTGGAATTTAATTTCCCTTATCTGAGAAAATATCACTTTTTACCCTCTTTGTCGGCTGCGATAGAGAGAGTCTGGGAGCTAAGCTATGCCGGGGTGAGTCAACGAAAAGCGTTTATTATAGCTATTGATAGAGTTGTCTAACAGGGATATATTTATAATGAGTCGATTAATTAATTTCACATAAATTGAAATAAAGCTTTTGACCATCAATATTTCAGCTTTGCGCCTTAAGCTTTTAGCTTTGTGCTTTTAGCTTTTAGCTTTTAGCTCTTTACAATGAACCAAATATGAAGACAATAAAAGG
>JABDGE010000167.1 GCA_013286235.1 Bacteroidota bacterium | reverse complement strand
CGGCCGAAGGGCAGGGTGTGGGCGCGTACCTCCAGTTTAAAAAAGGCGACGTGGTGCAGGCCAAAGTTGCGTCTTCCTACATCAGTCCCGAACAGGCCGAACTCACCCTGCAAACCGAGCTGGGCAAATACAACTCGTTTGACGATACGCACCGTGCCGCCGATAAAGTTTGGAACACGCTGCTGGGGAGAATGCTGGTGGAAGGCGGCACCGAAGAGCAAAAGGCCACCTTCTATTCGTGCCTTTACCATGCCAACCTGTTTTCGCACCAGTTTTTTGAATACGATAAGGCGGGTAACCCCTACTATTTCAGCCCCTACGATGGCAAAATACACCAGGGCTATATGTACACTGACAACGGCTTCTGGGACACCTTCCGCGCGCAATTTCCCCTCAATACCATTATTCATCCCACCATGGAAGGGCGGTATGTTCATGCCTTGCTCGATGCGCAGGCCCAGTGCGGCTGGCTGCCCGCATGGTCGTTTCCGGCGGAAACAGGAGGTATGTTAGGAAATCACTCCATATCGTTGCTGGCCGATGCCTGGGCAAAAGGAATTCACACGTTTGATCCTCAACAGGCACTGCAGGCTTACTACCATGAAGCGACCAATAAAGGCCCATGGGGCAGCGCCAACGGCAGGCCCGGCTGGAAAGAATATTTTGTGGACGGCTATGTACCCTTCACGCAAAAAACCCAGGGAGCTACAGCCTGGACGCTGGAGTTTGCCTACGATGATTTTTGCGGATACCAGCTGGCGAAGGAAACCGGGAATAAGTTTTATGAAGACATCTTTGCGAAACAGATGTATAATTATAAGAACCTATACGATCCGAAAACGGGCTTTATGCGCGCGAAGGATGGCGATGGTAAATGGATAACGCCGTTTGATCCGCTCGATTGGGGCGGACCCTATACCGAAGGCAACGCCTGGCACTGGACCTGGTCAGTTTTTCACGATGTGCAGGGGCTGATTAACCTGATGGGCGGCGATAAAAATTTTACCGCAAAGATCGACTCTGTATTCACGGAACCAGGCACCATCAAAGTTGGTGGATACGGGTCAGTGATCCATGAAATGACGGAGATGGCGGCATTCAATATGGGCCAGTACGCCCAGGGTAACGAGCCAATCCAGCACATGATCTACCTCTATAACTACGCCGGCCAGCCCTGGAAGGCGCAGCAGCATATCCGCGATGTTATGGATAAAATGTACAATTCTACAGAGAACGGCTACCCGGGCGATGAAGACGAAGGGCAAATGTCGTCATGGTACGTATTAAGCGCCGCCGGAATATACAGCGTTTGCCCCGGCACCGATCAATACGTGATTGGCAGCCCGGAGTTTAAAACAATAACCGTTACCCTCGAAAACGGGAAGAAATTTATTATTGAAGCAGCCAATAACAGTAAGGAGAATGTCTACATTCAGTCAGCCACGCTAAACGGAAAACCGTATACACATAATTGGATAACCCAGGCTGATATCATGAACGGTGGCATCCTCCATTTTGAAATGGGCGACAAGCCCAATTTTCAACGCGGGCTAAACGAAGATGATAAACCGTTTTCATTGTCGGCTAACGGACATCTTCAATGATAACCGGTGTTTTATACATGATAATAAGGAAATTATCGGACAGGCCACAACGCCAACTTTCCCAATAAAAAATGAAAATTAAAAAGGGGCAACTGATTTTATTGTTGATCGCTGTATTCCAGTCAGCTTGTATTTTTACGGCCAACGCCCAAATCACTAAGATTTTAAACGGCATAACTGTGAAAGTCGGAGGGCGGCAAGTGGGGCTATTGGTAACCAAAGATGCGGCATTTTGCCTAAGCTTAAACGACTTTATCGGGCCATCCACCATTAAAAGTGTTTTCATTGACGCGAACAACAGGGGTATCACAAAGTATTCCGTGATTAGTTCCCCACCGTCATACGGGATTAAAACGTCGTATGGAAAATTAATGATCAATAGGAACACTGGTGTATGGTCTTTATACGATGCGGCCGGTCGGGCACTTATCCGTGACGGTGTTTATTCAGCTACAGACTCATCCATACAAATTACCAATTCCGAAGCTGGCTTGCTGTATGGATCAGGTAACAGATCGTCAAAAGATATTGAAAAAAATGAGTCAAATTCATCGGTGAGCAATGGCGTTACCGGGATCCCCTATTTTTGGACTAACGCGGGATACAGCGCCTTTGGCGTTTCGGCAAACGATGACCACCCGGCGACCTGGAACCGCGACAAGGGCAAAGCAGCTTTAACCTGGAAATTTTCGGGAAAGACGGCAAATTTATACCTGTGGCCTGCCAAAACCATGTATGATGGCGCCATGGGATATATAAAGCTTACCGGCAGGCCCAAACTGCCACCGAGGTGGGCTTTTGGCTACTTGCAAAGCCAATGGGGCTGGGCAGACAGTAGCTATATAGCCAATGTCGCAACAAAATTCCGTACGCACAAATTGCCGGTAGATGCCTTTATTTTCGACTTCGAATGGTACACTACCTTGCCCGATTATGCGGTACACAAGGAGGGCAAAGCGGGATTTACCGATTTTACCTTTAACCCCAAACTATTTCCTTACCCGGCCAAACAGATAGCCGACCTTAAAAGCCAGGGCTTAAAATTTATTGGCATCCGTAAGCCGAGGCTGGGCAATGACCTTTTGCTGGATACAGCCAGGAAAAACGGTTGGCTGATCAGCCCGAAAACGGATAGCCGCGACTTAAACTTCAGCAATGCCGGCCTGCGAAAATGGTACGAAGAAAAAAACCGTCCGCTCATCAAAGCAGGCGTTGATGGCTGGTGGGATGATGAAGGCGAATCGTACTATACGTGTTATTATTGGTGGAATACGGCTCAACGCGACTTGCTGGTATCAGCCCGTCCTAACTATCGACACTTTACAATAAACAGGGCATTCAGCCCCGGCGACCAGCGTTTTGGCTATTGCACCTGGAGCGGGGATATTCCTTCAACCTGGCCATCCCTGGCCGACGTGCCCAGGGATCTGCTTAATTTCAGCCTTGCAGGAATGTACTACGGTGCTTGCGACATAGGTGGTTTCCAGGGCACACCAACCAAAGAAATGTTGGTGCGCTGGTTCCAGGCGGGCGTGTTCTTCCCGATCATGCGTGCCCACTCCAACATTGGCACAACTGCGCGTTTCCCGTTTCTTTGGGGCGATGATGGCGAAGCTGCGATGCGCAAGGCCCTTAACCTGAGATACCAATTATTGCCTTACCTGTATAGCCTGGGTCATGAAGCTTATAGCACGGGAGCGCCGATTATGCGGCCATTGGCCATGGAGTTCCCGGCAGACACGACCGTTGCCAACCTGAGGGATGAATGGCTTGTAGGCAAAGGATTACTGGCAGCCCCCGTATTGAACGAAGGCGGTAAGCGAAATTTGTACCTGCCTAACGATACCTGGTACGACTACCATACCGGCGAGCTGATATTGGGCCCTAAAACTATTTCAGTTGATAAGGCGCTCGACGAAATACCGATATATGTACGCGCTGGTACTATATTACCGGTTGGCCCGGTAATACAATATTCGGAACAAACGTCTGCTGCTCCGCTTGAGATCCATATCTATCCCGGAAAAAACGGCAGCTTTAAAATGGTTGAAGATGATGGGGTATCCTATAATTACACCAAAGGCGACATCAGGATAACGGCTTATTATTGGAACGATAAAGCTAAAACATTAACCTGGAAGGTGACTGGTGGCTATTCCGGTAAAAATGTTTACAAAACCATTAAAGCGGTTTTAGGTAAGAAAGAAAAGATGGCGGCTATAGGGAAAAACGGAAGCCTGATTTTTAAGTGATGAAATTATGAACTGCGTAGGATGTAAGGTGGAAGGCCACAATCCTTTCTCACGCTCAAAATAGAACAGTGTAATAATGAAACAATATATGAAGCTAACTCCAAGTTACAATGATCTAAAAAAAGTTCTTTTATTCCAGGTATTGATATTTTTATGTTTAAGTACTTCGGCTCAAAATAATATAGTTTATTTAAATAACGGCAACCCAAAAATTACCTGGAAAGTTAAAGCGCAGGCAGACCTTAAAGCTGACAGTATAAATCTTTATAAAGCAGGTTACAATACCGACGATTGGGTGCCCGCGGTAGTACCCGGTACCGTGTTTGCCTCCTATGTGGCCGACAGCCTCGAGAAAGACCCCAACATTGGCGATAATATTTACAAGGTTGACAAAAAGAAGTACGACCGTAATTTTTGGTACCGGACGGAATTTAGTGTCCCATCTACCTTTAACAAGCCGGTAATATGGCTCAATTTCAAAGGCATCAACCGCAAAGGCGAAATTTACCTCAACGGAACCAAGATCGGGAGCCTGGACGGTTTTATGGAGCGCGGCCATTATGATATTACGGCATCAGTTAATAAAAACGGGGCAAACGTACTGGCGGTGTTGGTTTACTGGCCGCATAATCCGCTGGTTAACTATGCAAGCTCTACCTACATTCCAAGTGCAAGCTGGGATTGGATGCCCTATGTGCCCGGGTTAAATATGGGCATTACCGATGAAGTGTCAATCAGCAATACCGGCAATCTTACCTTAGCCGATCCCTGGATTCGAAGCGATCTGCCGACAAATGCCCGCGCTGATCTCTCCCTCGAAATGAAGATCAAAAACAGCTCGGGCAGTTTTGAGCAGGGTGTACTAACGGGCGTCATCAATCCGGGTAATATCCAATTTTCACAAAAAGTGTTTGTGGGCGCCGATGGTTCGGCAGACATTAAGATCGACAAAAAACGTTTCCCTGAATTAGCCATCAATAGCCCTAAACTTTGGTGGGCAAACGGGTACGGCGAACCTAATTTATACACCTGCAAGCTGAGTGTAAAAGTAGGGGGCGAGGTTTCCGATGAAAAAGAGATAAAATTTGGCATCAAATATACGTACGATACCGTTGGCCATGTATTGCACCTGTACCTCAATGGTACTAAAATCTTTATAAAAGGCGGTAATTGGGGCATGAGCGAATATATGCTTCGCTGCCGGGGGAACGAATACGATACCAAAGTGCGCTTCCATAAGGAAATGAATTTTAATATGATCCGTAATTGGATAGGCTCCACAACCGACGAGGAATTTTACGATGGCTGCGACAAATATGGTATAATGGTCTGGGACGATTTCTGGTTGAATTCAATTCCAAACCTGCCGGATGATATCAATACTTTCAACGTCAACGCGGTCGAAAAAATAATCCGGTTCCGGAATCATCCTTCTATTGCCATTTGGTGTGGTGATAACGAAGGAACGCCAATGCCACCGATAAACGGCTGGCTAAAAGAAGACATCGCAACTTTTGACGGAAACGACCGGTATTATCAGCCCAATTCGCATGCAGGCAACTTAACGGGCAGCGGGCCGTGGACTAACTCCGACCCGAGGTGGTATTTCACCCGATCGCCCAACGGGTTCGGCGGAAATCCCGGCTGGGGCTTACGCAGCGAGATTGGGACGGCCGTTTTCACTAATTTCGGCAGTTTTAAAAAGTTTATGCCGAAAGACAAATGGTGGCCCCGGAACGAAATGTGGAACCTACACTTCTTTGGGCCATCGGCCGGCAATGCGGGCCCCGACAGGTATGACGATGCGATCACCAAACGCTACGGGAAGCCATCAGGAATTGAAGACTATTGCCGCAAGGCTCAGTTGCTGAATATCGAAACCAATAAAGCGATGTACGAAGGCTGGGAAGATAATATCTGGGAGGATGCGTCAGGGATAATGACGTGGATGAGTCAGTCGGCCTACCCATCGCTTGTTTGGCAAACTTACGATTACTATTACGACCTTACCGGAGCTTTTTGGGGCGCCAAAAAGGCCTGCGAGCCTTTGCATATCCAATGGAACCCGGTGAATAACGCCATCAAAGTGATCAACACAAGCCGCACCGACGAGGAAGGCTTAACCGCACAGGCCGAGGTGTACAACAGCGATGGCACGCTCGTCGCCCAATACAGTCAAAGCAAAACCGTCGACGCCCCGGCAAATACTGCTACCACTTGCTTCGATATCAATTTTGCACAGGAGCGTGAAGACCTGGCGTTCAATAAACCCGCCTTCGCGTCATCGACGGCCAGCGGCGAGCCTGCGTTGGTTACCGATGGCAATTCCGGCAGCCGCTGGGCCAGTAACCAAAGCGATAATGAATGGATT
>JABDGE010000166.1:2998-6303 GCA_013286235.1 Bacteroidota bacterium | reverse complement strand
CACAACCGGCCACCCAAATACGCAGTGGCTCATGGGGCGCTTTTTTACCCAGCAACGATGGAAAAATCGTATCAGATAAAACCTCGAAACTTTGCGGGTCCCGGAAAAAATTGGTTACCGAAATGAGCATATCATTATACAAAGCGTCCTGCTCTTTTTTATTTTCGCGCAAAAAAATCAGGTAGTCGGCCGGCTTTTCAATTTTGTTTAGCGCCATCCGGCGGATGATGCGTCTTTTGAGTGTGTTTTGCTTGTAGTAATTGAAGTCGACGCCCCTGCGTACGCGTAAAACCGTCAATATTTGTTTAAATACTTCGCTGTCCTGCTGCGGCATATCGCCTTTTACTTCATCCGGCGAATAATCGTGATGAAAAGGATGGTTGATCGTGATCAGCCTTTCGGCGATCATTTCGGGCGGTAAAATAAAATCCACCACGCCGGCACGCACGGCGCTGTTTGGCATACTATCAAAGGCCGCCGAGCTTTCATCCTGTGCAAAAGTTAAACCACCGTAGGATTTGATCACCTGCAGACCCAGCGTCCCATCGCTTAAAGCACCCGATAGCACCACCCCTACCGCATAACTTTGGTAAACCACGCCCAGCGAGGAAAAGAAAAGATCGATGGTATTGGTTTTTTTATGCTGCTTTTCTTCCAGCGGCGCCAGTTTAAGCACGTCGTCCACTACCGTTACGATCTTATTTTCGGGAATAATGTACAGATGATCCTGTTCGAGGTGGACATTGTCAGTGATCTGCGCTACCGGAAAGGGCGCCACTTTCTGCAGCAATTCAGGTAAAGTGCTTTCATGCCGCGGACTTAGGTGTTGTATAAAAACAAAGGCCATCCCTGTTTTTGCGGGCAAGGCTTTCAGAAATGTCTTGACGGCATCCAGCCCGCCTGCGGATGCGCCGATACCTACGACAGGGAATTGTGAAGGAGACGAACTATCAGGATTTGTTTTTCCCATTAGATTGAAGTGCCGGAAAAAGAGCCAAGAATCAAGAGCCAATCCCGCACGTGCGGGAAAGAGCCAAGAATCAATCCCGCACGTGCGGGA
This sequence comes from Bacteroidota bacterium, assembly GCA_013286235.1. Lineage (GTDB taxonomy): Bacteria > Bacteroidota > Bacteroidia > Sphingobacteriales > Sphingobacteriaceae > Mucilaginibacter. The sequence goes on along the minus strand of JABDGE010000166.1, from coordinate 5,243 downwards.
AAGAGCCGAGAGTCAAGAACTCTGATATTTTGATTCTTGATTTACATTTATAACTATTAATTTATAGAACTGTTTCCGTTTTTTTAAACTGAATTATCTTTAGGTCAATGATAACAAATAATTTGGGACAAATATTTAAATTGTAAAGAAACGGGTGAAAAGGATGGCGTTTGGTAGGTGAATTAATGAGCGACGAGGGAAATTGCACCGGGTTGCGGGGACGTGAATAAGGCGTGGATGGTGGTTGTAACCACGCAAATAAGCGTGGGATAGTGGTTGTGGGGACACAACCACCAGATGGGGTAGCAGGAGAAGTATTAAGGAAAGCCCTTAAGATCCGATTAACCCGGCATTGTCTTTCAATCCCACTCCGGATAGCTTTCGTTTAAAAGCCTCTAGGATTAAATATTGTATTTTATGGGCCGCAGGTTTGTTTGTCAAACCCTGCGGCCTTATGTTTGATATGCAGTTCCTTGACTCGTCCGTTAAACCCGGCATGGGGCCATAAGTGAGATAAGCGCCCATGCTGTCGGCCGAGCTTAATCCTGGCCGCTCTCCTATCAAAACCAGGGAAAACCGCGCTTTTAATGCATGGGCAATGTCGTCCCCGATAGCTACCCTACCCTGTTCTACCAGGCAAAGGGGTGCTATTTTTAATTTTGAAGCGGTTAGTATAGGTAACAGCAGTGCCAACAAACCTACAGCATGTTCATTGATAGCGGTAGCTGAAAGGCCATCCGCCAGTACTATGGCAATATCATGATCTCCCGAATAGTCATTTAACTCAGCTACAGATTCTTCCCCGAGTTGCCGGCCAAGATCAGGCCTTTTCAGGTATTTTTGGCGGGAGGTGGCCCTACTGTGCAAATGCAACACCGGTAACCCAAAAGTTTTCAGGCGTGCAGTCAAAGCCTCCACTTCCAGCGTTGAATAAACCGCATCCCGAGCGTGGGCGTGGGACAGCTTAAATTGAAGGGACTCGGCCAAAGGGATGCTATTGCCAACCCGTCCGATGCCAATACGGGCCGGGGTAAATTCCTTAAGTGAAGATAAAGGATCGGTATGTTTTAGCTCAGTACCCATACGAATTTTACGAATTGATTAGCATGAATTAAGATTTTACTAAACTGATATTCTGCCCCTTTTACCCCTCTAATCTCCCCTAAATTTAGGGAGACTTTTGATTATGGGACAGGAATTATATCCGCTCCCTACTGAAACCACGCAATTATTTCGACAAAGCAGTTTAATGATTCATGTAATTAGTGGCTTTAATTAGGCTGTGTGAAGCCTTTACCGGCAACAAGTCGCCCTTTTGGTCAACTATGCCTTGTTTCATTAGCCACTGTTCAAATTCGGGGGCCGGGCGCAAGCCCAGAACTTTGCGTAAATATAAGGCATCGTGAAACGAAGTGGACTGGTAATTCAGCATCACATCGTCGGAGCCGGGGATACCCATGATAAAATTGCAGCCGGCTACGCCAAGCAAAGTTAGCAGGTTATCCATATCGTCCTGGTCGGCCTCGGCGTGGTTGGTATAACAAATATCAACCCCCATGGGCAGCCCAAGCAGCTTGCCGCAAAAATGGTCCTCCAAAGCGGCGCGGATGATCTGTTTGCCATCGTATAAATATTCGGGGCCGATAAACCCCACTACTGAATTAACCAGCAACGGCTTGTATTTCCGCGCGATTGCATATGCGCGGGCTTCGCAAGTTTGCAGATCAACGCCGTGATGCCCGTTTGCGGACAGCTCACTCCCCTGCCCTGTTTCAAAATACATTACATTTTGACCGATGGTACCACGGTTTAGCGACAGTGCCGCGGCATAGGCCTCGTCAAGCAGAGCCAGGCTGATCCCAAAACTGGAGTTTGCTTTTTCGGTTCCGGCTATCGACTGGAAACATAGATCCACCGGCGCGCCGGCATTCATCAGCTCAAGGGTTGTTGTAATGTGACTCAATACACAGGACTGCGTGGGAATCGCAAACTGTTCTCTTAATGAGTCGATCAGTTTCAAAAGCGTCATCACTGTTGCCGGGCTGTCGGTTGCGGGGTTGATGCCGATGACCGCATCGCCACTGCCATACAACAGGCCTTCAATGATGCTGGCGGCTATGCCTTTTGGGTCATCTGTCGGATGGTTGGGTTGGAGGCGGGTTGAAAAATGGCCCATTAAGCCTATCGTATTGCGAAAGCGGCTAACCACTACGCATTTTTTTGCAACGGCGATCAAATCCTGGTT
>JABDGE010000166.1:0-2988 GCA_013286235.1 Bacteroidota bacterium | reverse complement strand
CGATTCCAACACGCTGCCATCGGTTTCATCCTTTAAGAGCCAATCACGGAATTCGCCGACGGTTAAGCTGCTTATCCCGGTAAAGGCGGTTTCGTCGTGGCTGTCGATGATCAGGCGGGTAATTTCGTCGTCTTCGTACGGGATTAGGGCTTCGTTCAGAAAGGTTTTTAGGGGGACGTCGGCTAAAACGATCTGGGCGGCGACACGTTCTTCGTAACTTTCTGCGCATATACCCGCCAGCGCATCGCCGGTACGGTAGGGCGAGGCTTTAGCAACCAATGCCTTCAGGTCATTGAACCGGTACGTTATGTTGCGAACAGTGAATTGGTACGCCATATTCAGGAAGCGGTGATTACCTCCGCCCTCTCCAGCAAAACATCATCCTTTATGCTAACCCTGTGCTTGCCCATTGCTACAAATATCAATATAAACACCCCCAGTCCGCCGAAAAATAAAAGGCCAAGCATGAAGTTGAACCAGATAATTGCAAAAAGCGTAACCGTACTTATCAGTAATGCAATGGCCGGGAAAACCGGATAAAGCGGCGAGGCGAAAGGCCTGTCAAGACCAGGCTCTTTCTTTCTTAAGATAAATAAACTGACCATGCTCATCATATACATAAACACCGCTCCCATTACCGAAAGGATCACGACCTGGCCGGTTGTGCCGGTAAAAAGTGCGATAAAACTAATTACCCCACCGATGATAATGGCCCAATGGGGTGTTTTAAAGCGATGGCTTATTCCCGATAGGAAGCGCGGCAGGTAACCGCTCCTGGCCATGGCAAAAACCTGCCTTGACGAAGCGAGGATGGTACCATGAAACGAAGCAACCAGGCCGAACAAACCAACGCCGGCAAAAATTTTTACGAAGCTGCCGGCATTACCCAAGGCTATCGTAATGGCTTTTGGCAGCGGATAGTCGATGCTGCTTAGCTTATGCCAGTCGGTTAAGCCGCCGGTAAAAATCATAACGCCAAAGGTTAAAAACACCAATGTTGCCAGACCGGTAATGTATCCTTTCGGGATATTGCGCTTTGGCTCTTTCACTTCCTCGGCAACCATGGCAACGCCTTCTATCGCGAGGTAAAACCATACGGCAAAAGGCAGGCCTGCAAAAACGCCCGCCCATCCATAAGGCATGGGTTCGCTTACGTAATTCGTCATTTTAAAATGCGGCGCAACTATTCCCATGAAAAGCAGCAGCTCCGCCACAGCAAGCAAGGTGACGATAAGCGCAAAAGCAGCGGATTCCTTTACGCCGAGTATATTTATGCCAATAAAGACAACATTAAAAAACAGGGCCGAAACGAGCACGGGCACAACCGGGAATAAAAAGTGCAGGTAGGCCCCCAGCGCAAATGCGATGGCCGGGGTTGCAAACAGGAAATCGATCAGCGTGGCATAGCCGGCGATCAATCCGGCTAAAGGCCCCATGGCGCGGTACGCATAGGCAAAAGCGCCACCGGCATGTGGAATGGCCGTGGTCAACTCGGTATAGCTGAAGACGAAAGTTACATACATCACCGTGACGATAAGGGTTGCTATCAGGAACCCGATGGTGCCTGATGTATTCCAGCCGAGGTTCCAGCCAAAATAGTCGCCGGAAATTACCAGGCCGACCGCAATTGCCCAAAGATGAACGGGTTTTAGTACCCGTTTTAAAGTTTCGCGATTCGCGTTTTCCATAGCTGATTTTTGCCGCTTCAAAATAGTGAAAAGAAGGGGGATTTCAAAATGGAAGGCAAATCCGTCCAGGAAAATTGCCTTTAGAATTGCCGGTGGTTTAAGCGCGTATTTTTAAGAACGATGGCGGCGAATTTAACCACAGTTCACGGGGATGGCAGCGGCCAAAATTGAGTTTTTACAGTGAGTTATTTTTAAAGCTGATTTCCCTGACATGCCCTTCAGAACACTCTCGGCGGCAAGCCTATAATATGCAGGCTATAGGTTAAATCATATCATTAAATGGACGATCGCAGGACTATTGCGTAGTTTAGGTTATTGGGCATGGTCAAATTCGATTTTAAATTCCGACCCTTCATTTTCAGCGCTTTGAACGCTTATTTTGCCGCCAAGTGCTTCAACCGGTGTTTTCACCATAAATAATCCCATCCCCTTCCCTTCGATATTGGAGTGGAAGCGTTTGTATAAACCGAAAACATCTGCGCCATTCTTTTTTAGGTCAATGCCCAGGCCATTGTCGGTAAAACTTAGCTCCAGTTTGTTTTTTTGCAGGCTGCTTTTAATTTCCATCATACTGTCAACCCCCTCCCTGCGGTATTTGATACTATTTGAAATGAGATTGTAAAAAATGCTGTACAAATAAGGCTTGAAAGTTATAAAAACATCGATTGCCGAAAAATCGCACCTGATTTGAACACCATGCTCATCGATCAAATTCTGTATGCTGATCTTTATGTCATCAACTAATGACGAAAAATGAACTAACTCCTGCGTTTGGTTAATGTCGCCCTTTACCTCCAAAATATGGTTCAGATCTTTTACAACATTGTCGAGCCTGGTAACAGAAGTATTGATTCCCTTATTGATCATTTTCCTGTCTGCTACGCTTAAGCCGGGATCATTCAATACGTTTGAAGCACCAATGATATTAGCAACCGGTGCCCGCAGATTATGAGAAATGATATATCCGAATTGCTCAAGTTCTGAATTCCTCAGCATCATGTCGTTAACCATTTTCGTGCGTTCTATTTCCGCAAGCTTTCTATTGGTGATATCCTGGAGTATCCCAAAAAGCCGTGCATGGTTTTGGTTATTATCAAATTCATATCTCGCTTCGGTACATCCAAAGCGCAGAGCCCCGTCTTTGCGGATAAACCTGAAATTAAAGGAGACGTCTTGTGGGTCTTTGGTACCTTCCCCAAACCTGTGTCGTGCGCTTATGACGTCATCCGGGTGGATAAACGATAAAAATAATTCTGTGGATGGTAAACCTTCCTCCCTGGTTATACCGAATATCCTGTAC
>JABDGE010000165.1 GCA_013286235.1 Bacteroidota bacterium | reverse complement strand
AAATAGTAAAGGGGCTTGAAAAAATCCACCTGCTCCGGGCCAGCTTTTCTAAACCTTTCGGCTTTATTCCTAACCTACTCGCTAGGTGCGCGTACATCTCATGAATCCTACGATATCACACTAACTTCATAGCAGCATTCATGTAGCCTAAGGCATAGGCCATACCAGCATACCACGACCCCTCACAGCTCATTTGCGGCGTATGATCAGGAATTAAGACTCCTTTAAAATCCTTGTCTTTTAATATTTTTAAGATCCTGATCATATCAATATCCCCTTCATCCAAAAACACTTCTTTATAGTGGGGGACTTTTCCTTTTACGTTCCTGAAATGAATATACCCGATGTGATCAGCATACCGCGCTGTTGCCTCATATACGTCGCCCTCCGTCATTTCAGCGATGGAACCCAGACAGAATTCCAATGCGTTATTTTTGCTGGGGTTTAAATTCAACAATTTGGAATATAACTGCGGCTGGTAAATCAGTCTTGGCGTATCCCTTAATACAGGCATAGGCGGATCGTCGGGATGTGCGGCAAGCGTGACTCTGGCTTCTTCCGCAACGGGAATTAGCTGATCGAGAAAGTACGCAAGCCTTTGCCACAGTTCCTCCCGTGAAACATTTTTTACGTACCCTTTAGCGCCTTCAGTATCATAAGTCATATTCCAAATCATTCCGTTGGGAATCGGGCGTTGATCCACCTGATCTATTCCTACAGATACTGCACCCCCCCTTGCAAAATTGCCTGACATTCTGCTACAAACACCGGCAAGACTGAAATTGTATCCCATAATTGGAATACCTGCGATGCCGAGGTTCCGTATATACCTTTTAATTTCTTCGATTTGATTTTTTTTGTTGGGGCCATCCAGCAAAATATCATACCAATCGGCAGGATCGAAATTTTCAATCGCTTCTAATTCAAGCCCGGCTTCATTAATTTCTTTTTTTAGCGCAAGCAATGAATCCAGTTCCCAAAGCGGTTTCGAGTTGCCGGCATAACCCCAGCCGTCCTGATTTCCAATGGGCTGATCATTCCTCGTTTTATGATTTCCTTTGTTGAAATAATCAACAAAATGGACAACCAGATGTGTACAGCCACATTGCCTGGCAAAATCAAAATTATCACGGGTAAGCATATGCCGGTAAAGTCCCAGTCCTAGTTTCATGATTTCCTGCTCTTCGTTTTTTTAATTTTAGAAAGACCAAATGAAAAACGTCATTTGTCGGTCAACAGCAAATGAAGTAAATAAAAATCTATTCCCAATTGATTATCAAATATACTTGCGTAGAGCAAGGTAAAATTTAATTTTATTACCTCCTGAATCCGCAACATATTTAACTTTAACCGTTAATAGTAACCAATAAACCGGTTTAGCATTGATTTATTCTTATAATTTTGATAAATTTTAGTCATGCAGTTTACTAACAAAACAGCCATTGTCACCGGCGGCGCAAAAGGCATCGGAAAAGCCGTAGCAGACAAGTTACTGGAAGAGGGGGCTACCGTTATTATTCTTGATAAGGATGAAAAAAGCGGAGAAGCTACTGGTGGATCTTCCCGCTGTTATTATAATCAATGTGATTTGTGTGATATTGATCAATTGGAAAGTGCATTCGAAAAAATAAAGGAAACATTTGCAGGCATTGATATATTGGTAAACAATGCGGGGATACAAACATATGGAACAGTAACCGAAACATCCGAAGAGCTTTGGGATTTGACCATGAATGTTAATGTAAAAAGCATGTTCTTTTGTTCAAAATTAGCTATTCCATTAATGGAGCAAAGTGAAAATGCGGTTATCATCAATCTGAGCAGTGTGCAGGCATTAATCACTCAGAAAAGGGTGGCTGCATATGCGACATCGAAAGCTGCAATTCTTGGTTTCACTAAAAGCCTGGCCGTAGATTATGCTCCTCATTTAAGATGCGTGGCCATTTGTCCCGGAGCGGTAATGACTCCGATGCTGGAGACCACGATCGACGCTTATGCTGACACCAAAAAAGTGATCATTGAAACCGAGAATATTCACCTGCTTAAACGCATCGCCAAGCCTGAGGAGATCGCCGATTTTATATTATTTGCCGCTAGCGACAAGGGCAAATTTATGACCGGTCAATTTTACCGGATCGATGGAGGAATAGGTGTTCAGCTGGGTTGAGTTTAAATTGCAGGTTCTTGACTCTTGGTTCTTGGTTCTTGATTATCCCATTTTCAAAATAAAATGCAAACAGCTTCGATCTTATTGGATTGCCGGAATAGCTTAGGCGAAGGACCCGTGTGGGATCATAAAGCCGGGGAATTAATGTGGGTTGATTACAATGAGGGCCTTGTTTGCTGTTTTCATTTAACGTCGAAAAAATACTCCGCGACAAAAATAGCCGAAACAGTAATGGTGGCTATACCTACCAGCAGCAACAATTTGATCGTTGCTGTGAATAAACGTATCTGTATCTACGATCCGGAAAAAAAGGAACTGATCAAAGAGGTAATTATACAGGAAAACAAACCGGATAACCGGCTAAACGACGGCAAGTGCGATGCAAATAACCGGCTTTGGATTGGCACGATGAATAATTCCGCGGAAAATGGGGAAGGGGCCTTATATAAGATAAATGCTGATTTAAGCTACGAAAAAATGGACGTGGCTTTTACCCTGCCGAACGGCATAGCCTGGGATAAGCAAAATAAGAAAATGTTTGTGGTGGATAGTATGATGAAGAAAATTTTCTGCTATGATTTTGATCTGGAAAAAGGGGTGATCAGCAATAAATCTGTTTTGATAGATACAGCGGGCGAAAAAGGATTGCCCGATGGTATGGCGATAGACGAAGAAGATAACTTATGGGTAGCTTTTTGGCAAGGTGGATGTGTGGTACGATACAAAACAAAAACCGGTAAAGTTTTGGATCGAATAAAAACTCCGGCGGATATTCCCAGTTCCTGCTGTTTTGGCGGTGAAGCATTGGATACTTTATTCATAACCTCGAGTCGCAAATACGACACCATTGAGAACATCCGGAAATTCCCGATGTCGGGCGGGGTATTTACCGTGAAGCCAGGTGTGAAAGGTATGATAACGAATTTTTTTAATGAGGGCTGACATCTATGTTTGTGGTAAACAAAATTCGCTTTGGGAAAATCGATTTACTGGAAATTCGCAACCTTGATACTAATGAATATGTGACGATTATACCCGATTTAGGTGGCAGCCTGCACCAGATCTGTTTATCAGGCCGTGCAGCTTTACACCCGCTATTATGGGCGGTTAAAGACGCTGAGGAATTGTATAGCGATGGTATAGCTCAATATAGGGGCGCTTTGCTTGCGCCATTTGCAGACAGAATTGAAAAAGGCCGCTATGTTTTTGAGGGGGTTGTATATAACCTGCCTTGCAACGAAGCCAATTCCCAAAATGCGCTTCACGGTTTTGTGAATACCAAACAATTTGACGCGTTACAAGCGGAGACAAATGACCAGCAGGCATCCGTAACACTTTGTTTTGAATATAATGGCGCCCTAACCGGTTTCCCTTTTCCTTTTAATCTAACTGTCCGTTATGTTTTGACGGCTACCGGGTTTAGCTGCCATACCTGGGTTCAAAACAAAGGCAGCAAGAACATGCCGATAGGGTTAGGGTGGCATCCTTATTTTCGGGTGAGGGAAGATCTTTCGCAATACCAGTTGAAAATCCCGGCGAATGCTTTTTTTGTAATCGACGAAGCATATATCAATACGGGTATAGCGGCGACGTTTGACGATGCGGCTAAGTTTTTAGAACTGGAAGATCATTTCTTTTTTAATGCTTACCGGCTTAATCAAACAAACGATTCTGCAACAACAATTCTCAGAGATAAAAAGGCGTTGATAGATATTACGGTTACCAGCACGGGCTTTCCTTTTTTGCAGCTTTACGGGGTTGCAGGTAAAGGATTTGCCATTGAGCCGCTAACTTGCATCGGCAACGCTTTTAATAACGGTATAGGACTTAATGTTTTAGCTCCCGGGGAATTCCTGGAAACCAGTTTTAATGTGTCTGTGAAAGACATTGACCAATAAAAAATGAAAAAAGTTCAATTATGAAAGTACGAATTTGTTTTTTTCTGATAGTTGCATTTATTCCGCCTGGCTACACGCAAAACAGGAAACAGCCCGTTGGCAAAGAAAGCAGGAATCCTATTTATTTGGATACTACCTATTCGTTCCGCGAACGGGCGGCAGACCTCGTTTCACGTATGACTTTAAGTGAAGAAGTGCTGCAGCTTCACACCAATTTTGCTCCGGCCATACCCCGGTTGGGTGTAAGCCAATATTTTTACTGGAGCGAGGGACAGCATGGCATCAATGCGATGTTTGGAAGTATAAACATCGGCGATGTTAAAAAGGAGAAAACTGCATGGAACCCTCATGCAACAAGTTTCCCGGTGAATTTTGCATCAGCCATGAGTTGGGATCCCAAGCTCATTTACAAGGAAACGGAAGCTATTTCAGACGAGGCTCGTGGTTTTATAGATAAGTCGTTATTTAATGTGGGTCAAAATAATTTAGGCGATTCCGTTGGTAATTATGGGAATTTGATCTACTGGGCGCCAACCATTAATATGGACCGTGATCCACGCTGGGGGCGTAACGATGAAGCATTTGGCGAAGACACCTACCTTGCATCGCACATGGCTGCGGCCTTTGTGAATGGTTTCCAGGGACAAACAATAGACGGGCAATCAATGACCGGCTATTTGAAAGTGGCAACTACCGCAAAACATTACGCGATGAATAATGTTGAGAACAACCGTTATGGAATATCATCCGACGCGCCCGATGAGGCAATCAGGGATTATTATACAGCAACATTCCGTTATCTTATTGAGAAAGCACATGTTGCAGGTTTGATGACCGCTTATAATGCCATTAACGGGACTCCGGCTGTAGCCAATACCTATATTGTTAACGAACTGGCTCAGCGAACTTTTGGTTTTGACGGCTATATTACCTCTGATTGTGGCGCGGTAGGTACTACGTACAAAAATTTCCCGTATGGGCATGACTGGGCGGCGCCGGGGTGGCGTACAAATCGCCAGGGTGATAAGGCAGTTTGGGTGAACGAAGAGCGTGGCAATACCGTCTCGGGCGTGGCCGGTGGCCTGGCGTACGCCCTTAGGGCAGGAACCGATCTTAACTGCACCGGTGATGAAAATACCCTGCCCAACATAGAGGAAGCAATAAAAGCCGGTGTTCTGAGTAAAGGCGTGATAGATATTGACCTTACCAATGTCTTCACCATCCGAATGAGAACCGGGGAGTTCGATCCCCCCGCCAAAGTTCCTTATACAAAAATCAGTAAGAATGTAATTCAAAGTTCAGCTCATCAGCAATTGGCGGAAGAAGTGGCAGAGAATTCCTTAGTCCTGCTCAAGAATGATACGGTACCGGGAAGGCACAAGTGTTTGTTACCAATGGATGCCTCAAGGTTAAATAAGATTATAATTGTTGGCAACTTAGCAAATGAGGTGACTTTAGGGGGGTATTCAGGTGATCCTTCCCTTAAAGTAAGCGCCGTGCAGGGCATTACCTCAGCCATGAAAGCAGTTAATCCGGGCTGCGAGGTGATTTTCGATGAAACCGGTTCCTCTACAACTTCAGAAAATCCTGCCATTCTTAGCGATAAGACAAAGGCTGATATTAAAAGTGCCGATCTGGTGATTGTTTTCGTTGGAACGGATGGAGGCGTTTGTCATGAAGACCAGGATCGTGCAGGTATCGAAATGCCGGGTAACTATGATTCCTTGATGGCCCAGGTTGCAGCGCTTAACAACCCAAATATGGTTATGGTTATCCAGTCCATTGGTCCTGTTGCTATTAATTTTACCCAACAGTGGTTTCCTGCTATCGTTTTCAGCAGTTTCAACGGGGAAAGCCAGGGAACAGCGCTTGCCAATGTATTGTTGGGTAAAAAAGATCCGGCCGGGCATCTTAATTTTACCTGGTATAAAAACAACACCCAGCTCCCCGATAAATCGAACTATTACCTCACGCCGAATAAAACGAAAGGATTGGGTCGCACCTATATGTACTTCAGGGGAATCCCCACCTATCCGTTTGGGTATGGGCTAAGCTATACGCAGATTAAATTTTCAAATGTGCATGTCTCCAAAACCGAAATAACGCCGAATGACGGTATTACAGTAAGTTTTGATGTCACCAACACCGGCAGCGTAGCCGGAGAGGCTGTCGCGCAGCTTTATGTTGCATTTCCAACGATTAAAGGGGAGGAAATGCCTGTAAAGAAATTAGCAGGATTTGAAAAGTCAGAAAGTCTTCAACCGGGACAAACCCAGCACGTCTCCTTAAAAGTGGA
>JABDGE010000164.1 GCA_013286235.1 Bacteroidota bacterium | reverse complement strand
TCACCTATAATTATTAAGTTCGTTAATCAAGAATGTTTGAATGACAATAGATTCTCTTTTGCCATGGCTTCTATCACCAAGCGAAGGCAACTCTGGCCACCTTTTCCATCCCAATAGTTACCATGTGCTTGTAACGCAGCGAGCGTGACAAATTGCATCATTATATTCATTCTAATATTGGCAACATCATAATTTATGTTCTTCGGTATTGGTGCATTTTTTTGGAACGAATAGTCAGCTTCGCCAGCGGTATCTGATTTGCGAAAATTTGAAGCTAACGCATCTGCCAGGGAATATACATTTATCCATTTCAATTTGTCCATATTTGAAACATGACGGCCTTCAAAAAATTTTGGGAAATACACGGCGATAAAATCAAACGGACAAGCGATCGTCACTAAACCCTTTACGAATTCATGTACGCGCGCAGAAGGTTCTGTTCCATAAGGAAAAAGATAATCAAGCGCCACTAGGGACCCAAAACTGTAACAATGCATACAAATCTCTACATCCGGCCCTTCCTGGGCAACTATGCGCTCAATAAGAATATCCAATTGACCGTGTATGCTCTGTTTTGTGAGGCCAAGTTCAAGGTAGTCACTGGCGCTTACAAACTCACAAGCGACGCTAACAATAGCATCGCTAATTCCGGGGATAAAGAACACGAACAGTGCGGTAACGTCGGTTATTATTTGGGCTGCTTTTTTTCCGTAGTCAACCCACCCGGAATATTCCGTCAATAGCCTTTTTAATCATGCAAAGTCTGTTGTAAGATTAAGAATAGCTACTAATGCAGATGGTACCAATGAGGTAATGGCGACGGTAATAACCAAAATAATGAAAAAAAGATATAAGGTCTGTCCCCTGAATTTTGCAGGATATCCAACGGATTTATTGATATAAAATAAGCGCATGAACATTGGCCCGATTTTAACTGCAACTTTTATAAATAACGTCAACAACCTTATAAAAGCATTGCTTGATTTGAAACTTCGGTCAGAACCGGAGCATATTCAAATTCATAAAATTGATAAATTGCAGTGGTTTGGCCATTAACAGTTTCTTCTACGCAAACACGATTTGTCACAAGGTTTGTTTTTTCATCATATTCAAATCGATTAACCCGCAATTCGTACTTAGCCGCAAATTCCGGGTTATGAAAGTCATATTCATTTTTAAATCTGTCTGCATATTTTTCGGCTGTTTCATGTATGAAAGCATTGCCGAGGCCGGAGAGGTAAATGCCCACGAATTTTTTGGATTTCATTTCTTCTTTAATTAAATAATTGGTGAATTCAGTAACTAATGAAAAGTTTAGAATCCCAACTTTCTCAAAAATAAAATATAATTCCCCCCGCGTTTTAGACGCTTGCACTAGCCCCCCTTCGTCCAGGAGCTACAATTAAAGAGGCTATTCATTCTTTATTAGGTGCCAAACCTTTAGCTCCTCCTTTATTGTTTCTAAAACAGCTTTTGTAAGCATCCCTCTTAATAAGAGCCGTGTCCCTATCCACAATAAGAACCTCTTAAATGGTTTAATTTTAACAGTATTAAGAATAAGAGCCTCCAGTCTTTTTTTCAAACCGGAGCGGAATCGTTCTATCGCAGACCAATTTTGCTGTGGCCATTTTTTTCCAGAACTAAACACCATTTCCGGAAAGCTAAAATCTGTTTCCTCCACAAGGGGAATGATTTGCCATCCTTTGGCTGTCGTTGTAGACCTATACTTTTCGTCTGTAATACCTTCATATCCATTGCGGAAAATATCATTGTTTTTCTTTGCCTTATCCGGAACGGTAAAGTAATCTCTCAAAAATATTTTACAGTTGTATCTACCCAAAAAATAGTCATGCACACGGAATTCTTTATTCAAAAACCCGCTAAATCCGCCTAATGCACCACATGCAATAGCCTTATCTCCCTCGATGTCGACTTCTACAATCCCCTTCTGGTCGTGGAATTCACGTGAAGGATCAATTAGGAATTGACCCGCACATTCGGGGTTTCGGGCGTCAGAAATTTCCGAAGGTTTTGTCCGCATCTGACTTATCATAGCTGATAAAGTTAACCCGATGACCTTAAGCAACTTAGCGCTGAAACCGATCGCAGTAGGTTTTGTGCTGGGGAAGGGAGCGACCATTAGCACAGTAGAATTGAACTTTTCGAAATTTTCATAGTCCTCACTACTACTTTGTCCACTAATTGCAATTAATCTAGCCCGGACTTTATCGAATGGTTCATTGTTTATCATCCCACCATCTACATTCAAGGATTTATAAGGATCTTCTTTTACTTGGATAGCCGAAAGCGTTCTTTTATCAAAAAGCGGGTTTTTATTTACTACTTCCATCGGCCGTTTTAGTTCCCTGGCTTTCAGCCCAACCGGGAACGCTCCGGTAGCCATCGCAGCTTGTATCGCAATTTCACTATTTTCGCCGGTTTGAATATTGAGAGGCATCCAACCCGGATGCATTTTGGGAGTTGTTTCAGTAGTTAATTCGAAGCAAGCGAAGTCATTGTGAATATACATGTAATAGGGGCGCCGTTTAGCGGAATTGTTGGCGATAAACAATTCATCATAGGTAAAGCCGGCAAGGTTGCTAAGCGTGGTAAAAAGTTCAAGTCTTTTAGAAAAGAATGATGGCAATGTTTTTTTCCAGGCGATTTTTTGGGGATTTACAGGCGTCATCGCACGTTTTGCAATTTCAGCAATAAATTTACAATTCAGTGCTGATACGACGTGCCCATCTGTAATATCGTTTGTTTCCAGCATAACCGAAAACATATCTTCATTCGTCAAATCAACCCATGAATGATAAAGCAGGTTTTTCGGACATTCATCAGAAAGTTTTGCTAAAGGAACTTTGACAGGTGTTATACCCTGTTGTAATGCCGCTGCGGTAATTATCGCGGTCATTCCTCCTGCAGATGCTCCGCCCATTACCGGAATCTCCACACGATGGCTCGGGTAGCCCGGCTTTCCTCGATGACGTTCGTAAGCCTCGAGGGCCTCTAACAAATAATCCATAACACCTGCTGTGTAAGCACCGGCCGAAACGGCACCCGCCATGCAAATTCCGAGGTAAAATGTATTGTCTTTGCGTTTTTCTTTTAACATGATTTCATGATTGTTATTAATAAGACTGAGTATTGGTTATATGAAAGATGGAAATAAGACAACCATCGGTCGATAGACTATTGCCCGGACGGCTTAGTTAAATCAATGGGAAATCCACCACTAAATCCTATAAAAGTTGTTAGATGTGTCCCTGTTAAGCCTGGTATGCCATCTTTGTTGGAAAAAAAAGGCAAATGAACTTCCGCTTTAATATTGTAGAAACGTAAGGCCAGAGTTATCTCAGCTCCATTAAATGAGTTTGCCGTTGATCCCAATAGTTCATTTCGTAATGTTCCTTGCGTACTCTGTTGAATATCTCCCAATATCCAGCGACCTGAATATCCCACACCTAATGTGATAGAGGAGTTTTGTCCATAATTATTAGCCTTAGACGGTGTAACAAATTCAAAAAATGGTCCGACGTAAAAACTTAATAAAGAAGTCTTAACAAGAACCGGCGAAATAGTGCTTGTACTATTGGGAGCGTTATACGCGTCATATTCCCAGTTTCTGTTTGAACCGTCGAAGGCGATATTGAATCCCGACAAAACGCCGCCGAGCGATAGGGGGGCTGCATTTCGTCGAAAGTTCCCATTATCACCCCCTTTCCCTGTGAAATATCCCTTGAAATTAAACGAAAAGGCTTGGCCTGAATTAAGAGGCAAAAGTACACTGTTGCCAAAGTCTTGTTTGTTGGTGACGACATTCTGAGAATTGTTTACCGATTTAATGGTATCGACCGTAGATGCCACATTAATGGAAAAGTCTATTTCAATATCATGCAAAAGTCCGTACCTCTCGCTTGAGTTTTGCCGATAAACAACTCCAATTCCGGTATTCGCTGCGATAGCGGCCCCGCTATTTAATGATTGCTGAATGTTACCTTGACCAACAAATGAAATCGTCGGTGGTAAAGCGACTATATCTGGTTGAGGCTCTATTGTAATGTTGATTGTATAATTCGTAATTTGGCCAGATATATGAGTTGCTACAATTGAATAGATTTGTGACTTGAAAGCTTTGATCGGCGTCCCATATATTGCTCCATTTTTATGATTCAATCTTAGTCCGTCGGGCAATTTTGGATTACTGGGACTTAATGCGTAATAAGTGTTTGTTGTGTCGCCACTGGGTTTCATTACTTTCATCGTTGAGTCAACGGTTAGATCGACAATAGCCGGAACGTAAATGCTGCTTGGAAGGCTTGGATTGACCTGAATTTGCAAGTTAGCATATCGGTTCCCGTTAACTGCAGTATTTGCTGTAACAACATAATTAGTGCTCCCGAAAACTGCCGTTGGTTCCCCTGTGATAACACCTGATGAAGGATCCAATGTCAGTCCAGAGGGTGGAACTGGATTTATGGAGTAGCTTGTGACGGCGCCTCCAGTAACAGTGGGGGATAATGGTGGAATAGCTAAGCCATATGTAAAAATATTGGGGGTATTGTAAGTTATTTTAGGGACAGCTGAATCTTCGACAGTAATACTGATGTTAAAGGTGCCATGCACGGCGCCATAAGTCGCTGTGATCGTATAAGTAGTCGCCGGACTTGACCCCGTTGGTGTCCCCGAAATTTTACCTGTGGTCGCGTCCAATGATAAACCTGCCGGCAACACTGGACTAATGGAATACGTTGTGACAGTACCACTAGTAACCGTAGGCGTCAGACCCGGAATGGTGGTGTCAACATTAAAGGTGTTTGGCGAGGGATATGTAAAAATCGGGGGTTGAGGATTACTAACAGTAATCGTCAGAGAAAACGTCTTCGAACCACTTGCAGTCGTCGCAGTAATCGTGTAATTTGTTATGGGATTAGCACTACTTGGCACTCCACTGATTACTCCGGTCGTCGTATTTAACGACAAACCCGCAGGCAAACCGGGACTTACTCCATAGGCAGTAACTGTAAGGCCAGTAAGAGAAGGGCTAAGAGTTGGGATTGTGGAACCAACTGTAAAGGTGTTTGGTGTGGTATAACTAACCGCTGGGGTTTGCCCGAAACAGTTTACATAGCACAGGGCAAATGCAAAACAAATGATAATGAATTTTTTAATCATGATGTGAAAGATTTAATCCGCCTACTCTTTTATCCCCTTTTCGGCTCTCGGGCATTATTACTGTTTTACCAAATCAAAATTAACCAGTCAAAACTGCCATCAACCATGCCGTTTTACGGTATTTAAAAGCTGTATCTATGGTATGAACGATTTACCCTATCCAAAAAACAACGCTAAATGATTCCTAACCATTGAATTACCAATCATCGACATACACTTTCGGCATACATTTCGGCTGCCGTAAATTCAACCGAAGAATCAAAGGCCACTCAATCTTGGGCCCGATGTTGATCAATACCATTTCACGCTTCCGAAAGTCGATATCTTCCAGACAGACAAATCGTCCCTAAATATTCGAAACACTCTAAAGCTAAGCTCCTGCTAACTCGTAACACGTTGCTTGGTACTACCCGCGCCGGTAATATCATAGTCCTTAGCAAGGACGCCCACTGCAGCAATAAGCGCGGCTTCTACAAGATGAGGCCACTCGGTCGACCAGCTAAATGTTTGTCCGGCAGTTGGGTTAATAATAGGTTCTACAGCAGTCCAGATGGCAGCCAGAACTCCAGCGACAGTTGTTTTCCAATTTGAATTGTTCATCTGTGATTATATTTAAAGTTTAAGATTTAATCCGCCTACTCTTTCCCCGTTTTCGGCACCAGGGTATTGTTGTTTCTTCGCCAAATCAAGATCAACCAGTCAAAACCGTCGCCAAACGGCAGTTTTACGGTATTTAAAAGGTGTATTTACGGTATGAACGATTTGTGTAGTCCAGAAAAAAAGTAAAACGAAAATCTTTAACGATTGAATTTTTGTTCATGATGTGTAAGATTTAAGCTTGCCTACTCTTTTACTATCCTTTTCGGCGTCCGGGGATTTATTGCTGTCGTTATTTAACACTAAGCTACCAAAGCTTGGATATAGAAAAAATAGCCCTTTCGGGCTATATAAATTATTAACAACAAGAAACTTATGAAGCAATATCCATCCAAAATAGCTTGTATTTATTGAGGGCTTCCACTTTGTTTTGGACATCCATTTTGCGATAGATATTTTTTAGATGGTTCTTTACTGTAAACGGACTTATATTTATTTCGGCAGCAATCTCCTTATACAGTTTACCTTTGGCCAGCTCGTATATTACTTCATGTTCCCGGACGGATAATTTGTAAACATTTTTCGGCTTGGCAGGGCTGAACAGTTCTTTTATAAGCTTTCGCGCTATGTCTGCCCTGATTGGTGAACCACCGTTGTAAAGGTCAATGACTGCAGGGGCGATAAGTTCACATGAAACA
>JABDGE010000163.1 GCA_013286235.1 Bacteroidota bacterium | reverse complement strand
TCAATTCGTGCGAATGCATAGGAACTACCGTGGCGCCTTTTTTAATTCCGAAATGTTTTTTCAGGGCGTTGATGATATTCGGCCGCAGCTCGTAATACCATTTAAACCATTTGTATCTGAGCAGTTTCTGCTCATCGAACCGCTTCACCGAAAAGGCATGCTGCAAAAAATAGTCTTTCGGGTATTCATAATAGAGCCCCCAGTTCTCCCGCAACTCGCCGGGTTTTTTGCCGGGATCGTATACGGTGCCAAAAAGGTAGTCCCAAACCGAAAACTTGGTCGAGAAGTTGGCATGGAACACCTCCCGGTAATTTGCGTGGTGCCATAAATGCAATTCAGGCGAATTAAGAAAATATTTCAGCTTGCCGAATTTGACATTCACATTTGCATGAATAAACATGCCGAACATGGCGTCAAGCAGCGCCTTAATGGGAATAACTTCCGGGTGTGCGCCAAGGACAACGATTGGAGCGAACTCGATGGTTTGGTTAATGATGATCTCCACCGCATGCGATCGCGACCCAGCCAAAAAATCCACCTCCTTCCCCGAGTGATGGGCCTCGTGGGTGCGCCATAGCAACTTGCTGGCATGTTGCAGGCGGTGAAAAAGGTAGATATAAAGGTCGTGCGTTACCAGGAAGAACAAAACTTGTTCTGTGATGCTCCATTCCCTGAAAAAAGAAAAGCCATGCCAGTGAATGCCGTTTTGTATAACCGGGATGATGTAATTAAAGATGAGTATCTTCAAAAAATAGCTTTGGATGAGGGTGTACCATACAAAATCCACCCAAAAACCATCCCTGAAAAATGGCAATCCCTTGCGATAGGGCGATAGCCGTTCCCATGCTATAATGATGCCTACCCAGGCGAAAAGGATAATGGTTGTTATTTCAACAAGAGTCATTTTAAGTCGAAAGTTTAAAGCCTAAAGTCGAAAGTCCCCTTAGGCAATTGAACGAATCATGTTTTGCAAAAATGTAAACATTTATTTAAACTTTTCTGGATTGTTTATCATATAAACTAAAGATAAGTTACTTCTTCGCTTTGCTTATTAAGTTCAGCATGTTTTTCCTGTGATATGTAATTGCAAGCAAGGGATGCGTCGAGCCACGCCTGCGTTTCACCGTTTCCCATATCAGCGTCAGTGAGCTTACTTATAAAATGATTGGGATATTTCCGTTTCTTATAAGCTGCGGCAATCGAAGCGAAACCCGACCTCGACGAACGCCTTATCTGGTCAATAAGACTATATCTCTTCCTTTGGAAAGCCCTTAGTGATTTCAAATATTTCCATCGACAAGGAAAACGCTTTCTTGTACGCGATCAAATCTCTGAACGAACTCATAAGTCAAAAAACCAAACCCTAAAGATAGTCTCTTAATTTAATTCCTTACATAAGACTTCCTACTTAAGATACTTCCGACTTTCGACTTTAGGCTTTAGACTTATATTCCTCACTAATATTCACCCGCAGCCGTTTCATTGGCCCGAGTTCCGAATCATAAACCTTTTTTACCCCGTCACCTGCCGCTGTTTCCACATCGCGGATGTCACGCACCAATCGCTGAAAGCCTTGCGGCTCAACAGAGGCTGCATGATCCGAACCCCACATCGCACGGTCGAGGGTAAAATGGCGTTCCACAAAGGTGGCGCCCATGGCAACGGCTGCTACGGTGGTAGCCAAACCGGTTTCATGTCCCGAATAACCGATCGGCACGCAGGGATATTTGGCCGCCAGTGTTTGTATCATCCTTAAATTCAGTTCTTCCGGCTTGCAAGGGTATGCCGAGGTAGAATGAGCGATCGAAAGCGGGTAATTCCTGTCAAACGACCATACCAAATTTACTGCATCTTCGATTTCCTTTACTGTCGACATACCTGTCGAAAGCATCAAGGGTTTGCCCGTTAGCAATATTCTTTTGATCAGCTGCGTGTCGGTTAACGATGCCGAAGCAAGTTTGTACAGCGGCGTGTCAAATTGCTCCATAAAATCAACGGCTTCCACGTCCCAGGTTGATACAAACCAATCGATACCAACTTTTTTGCAGTATTGATCGATGGTTGCATATTCCGCTATACCGAATTCGGTTTTCCGTTTGTAGTCTATATACGACATCCGGCCCCAGGGGGTATCACGCATTACCTCCCATTGGTCCCTCGGCACGCATATTTCCGGCGTCCGTTTCTGGAATTTTACGGCGGTCGCTTTTGCGGTAACCGCTTCGTCTATCAACTGTTTGGCAATCTCAAGCGAACCGTTGTGATTAATGCCGATCTCTGCGATAATATAGCAGGGTTCGCCGGGGCCTAACTTGTGCCCGCTGTTTAAAGCGATGGTTTCAGATGCCCGGCCCGAGGGCTTAACCCCCTGGTGGGCCGATATGATAAGCTCGGCTGCTTCCCTGAAACAGCCGTTGCCGCCATTGGATGTGCAAACAAGTTGTGCCGATTCTTTAACAAGCGATAACGCATTAGCCGGACATATCGATACCCCAACCAGGCGCATTACTTCCAGGTCATTCACGTCATCGCCAATATACGCTACTTCATCCGCGCTTAAACTAAGCCTGCTAATGATTTCTTTTAGCACGGCAGGTTTATCCTTAGCGCCTAAATGCAGTTCGGTTATCTTTAATTTTTCCGCCCTTTTTACCAGCGAGGGGGAAACTTCGCCGGTAATAATTCCTGTCTTTACGCCCGCCAGGTTGAGCAGCCGCTCAACACCCATCCCGTCGCGGATGTCGAATTTCTTCAGCTCTTCACCGGCCGCGCCATAATAAACGCCGCCGTCTGTTAGTACCCCGTCACAATCAGTTAGGAGTAATTTGATTCGTGAAAGTTTTGCTTGTAACATATTTTAATGTTTAAATTGGGTTTCAAATAGTTCATATAGCTGTCCATCCGCCGTCAACCACCAGGTTGGCCCCGGTCATATACGCCGAGGCCTCGCTTGCTAAAAACACCAGCGCCCCCTGGTAATCTGTTGGCCGGGCCATGCGGCCCAGCAGGGTCTTGGCGGAGTAATTTTGTATAAAAAATTCATTCTGTGAATTCTCAACACCGCCTGGCGACAGGGTATTTACACGCACGCCCTTATTACCCCAATACGCCGCCAGGAAACGGGTAAAATTCACCACCGCACCTTTGGTTACCGGGTAAACCGGCGATTTATAAAAAGTTTGTTCACCGCATTCGTTGCGGTAAATGGATTGATCCGGCCCCACAATACCGTAGGTCGAAGCGATATTGATAATGCTGCCGCTTCCATGCTCGGCCATCACCGATCCAAAGACCTGTGACGCCAGGAAAACCCCGGTCACATTCACATCCAGCGACTTCTTAAAAGCGTCCAACGGATAGTTTTCAAAGGCCGAAAGCTCTTTTGCCATGCCCGGATTTTCGAACATGTCATTGATAGCCGCATTATTTACCAGCACATCAATAGACCCATAGCGGGTTAATATCTTATCCCGGGCTGTTTTGAGTGAATCTTCGCTCGTCACATCTATTTGGAGTCCGCCGTGCTGTTCACCCAGTTCTGCGGCAAACGCCTCGCAGGCATCTTCGTTCATGTCGGCAACTATTACATTCGCCCCGGCTTCAGCCAGCGCCTCGCAATGTTTTTTACCCAGCAGGCCCAGCGCCCCGGTTACTATAGCCGTTTTATTTTTTAACGAGAACAGGTTATCCATTGACCTTTTATTAGTATAGTTTCAACCTCCGTCTTCCGGACTTTCGGACTCCCCTAAACCGTTTTCGGCTTTATATTATAATTGCTCACCTTGCGGAACACAGCCTCCAGCACCTCGCCTTTTAAATATTGTTTAACATTTCCACTTTGGATAGCCTCTTTCATGATCGGCATCACATCCCCGTAGGCCGACAACGTATACGCGATATCCTCGTCACTGTGGCTGTAGCACATGTTGTGGAAACCCGCCCACAGTACACCCCGCTTGATCATTTCCTGTTGCATCAGCGTTTTTACTTCCAGGCCATTGCCGGCTTCGGGTGTAAAGGTTACCATCGAGCGGCAGTTATAGCCGATGCACCGGGTGTAAATGTCCATCCCGGTTTCAATGGCGAGGCTGTTATAGCCGTCCTTCAATAAGGCGCCCTTTTCGTACAGGTATTGCGGCACGTTCTTGTCGCGCAGTTCGTTGATGGTAGCGATGCAGGCAGCCAGGGACAGCGCCTCGCCGCCAAATGTGGTATAACTGAACACCTCCGAATTAAACAGCTCCATGACATCCACACGACCGGTAAGCAAGGCAATGGGCATCCCATTGGCACACGCTTTTGAATAAACAGCCAGGTCGGGCTTTACATCAAAGTATTCCTGCGCGCCGCCTAAGGCAATGCGGAAACCGGTCCACATTTCGTCAAATATCAGCAGCGTGCCATTGGCTTTGCAGGCTTCGGCCAACTCCTTCAGGAAGCCAGGCTTCGGCGCTTCAAAAATGAAGGGCTCCAGGATAAGCGCGGCCACTGATCCGTCCAAAGCGGCTTTTATCGAGTCGATATCATTATACTCGAAAGTATAGGTCATGTTCTGAATTGCTTCGGGAATGCCTGCATTGCGACTGGTTATACCGATATACCAGTCGTGCCAGCCGTGATAGCCGCAGCAAAATATCTTTTCGCGTTTGGTAAAGGCCCGCGCCACACGCACCGCCGCCGAACAAACATCTGCCCCGGTCTTAGAAATTTTTACTGCTTCGGCATTAGGCACGATCTCCTGTATCAGTTCCGATAACTCCACTTCGAGCGGGTGCATCAGCGAAAAGGTGATCCCATCCTTCAACTGTTTTTCAATCGCCTGGTCAACCGCAGGATAAGCATAACCTAATGAAATGGGGCCGATGGCCGAGTTGAAATCGATGTATTCGTTGCCGTCAACATCCCATACGTGCGATCCTTTGCCTTTTTGCAGGTATTTGGGTGCAACGCCTTTGCTAAACTGGCCGGGCCCCTTTGCTAAGGTTTGCGTCACCGGCTTTTGCACTTTTAGCGCGCGTTCGTACAGTTCATTTGATTTGGTGATGTCCGGGTAGTCGGGGTTGAATTTTACGGAATTTGGCATATCAAGGGTTTTTTTATTCAGAAAATTGAGGAGTTAAAATTTCAGGCTGGTTATAAAATATTTTATAACCCAGTATTTTTTCTGCGATTTGCTTGCCGGTAAAACCCTCATGCTGCAGTACATTGGGCAGCAACGAAGGTTTAAACCATTTATCATTAAGCGCTATCGGCAATACATTTGCAGTTAGCGCATGTTTCAGCAGCGTTTCAGCCACTATAGTGTACAATCCACCGGTAACAAAGTGATCTTCCAGCGTTACGGTAAGCCTGCTTTCGCGGGTGGCTTCCACGATCGCTCTTTCATCTACCGGTTTCAGGCTGCGCAGGTTGATCAACCCGACCGAAAGGCCTTCCTTTTTCAGGAGCTCGGCTGCAACAAGCGCCTGCTCGAACAAAAGTCCGTAAGTTAATATCGTCACGTCATCTCCCTGCGAAACGACCTCAGCCTTACCGAACTCGAACGGGCTGTGTACATAATCTGTTTTGCGGGTGTTGATGCGCACATAGGATGGGTTAGGAAGATCCCATACCTGCGGCAGCATTTTTACAAGGTCGTCTTCGTCGGCTGGAGCGAAAACCGTCATGTTTGGTATCCCGCGCATCAGCGATATATCTTCAACCGCCTGGTGGGTGGGGCCATTCCCGTCCGATAAAAAACCGGGTATAAAACTGCTCAGCTTAACCGGAAGTTTGGGTATCCCCGCATCGGTCCTTACAAATTCAAAGGCCCGCATCGTCAAAAACGAAGCCAGGGCATGTACCACCGGAATGCGTCCGCGAAGCGCGAGGCCGGCGGCAGCGCCAATCATCGTTTGCTCCGTAATACCGGTATCAATAAAACGGTTGCCAAGTTTCCCCGGCAGGTTGCGTACCAGCGCGCGGTTTTCCGCAGTCATCACGATAAAACGATCATCGTTCAATGCGGTCTCTGTTAATAATTCTTCGTATGTCATGAGGTTACCTCACTACTAATGTTTCCGATGTTAAATTGGTTAATGCGTCGCCGTGCAGTTCCTTTAGCAATTCTTCCACTTCGGTTGCATTAAAATTGCAAAACCAGCGGTCGGCACGGCGTTCAATACTGGGCAGTCCTTTTCCGCGAACGGTATCGGCTATAACGACATTTAATTTACCGATTTGGAAAGGGTAAGCTGAAAAAGCTTCGTGCAAAGCTTCAAAATTGTGCCCGTCTATCCGTTTTACAGCAGCGCCGAATGCCGTGAATTTGTCATGCAGGGGCTCCAGCGGGATCAGATTCTCAGTAGGCATATTCGCCTGGAAGTGGTTACGGTCAATTACAAAGATCAGGTTATCGAGATGATAGGCATTGGCCACCAGTGCTGCTTCCCAGCACGTGCCCTCGTTCAATTCGCCGTCTCCCATTATACAAACCACCTTATTGTTTCCGCCCCGTATTTTAATGTCAAGAGCAACGC
>JABDGE010000162.1 GCA_013286235.1 Bacteroidota bacterium | reverse complement strand
AACGGTGGCATTGCCGGAATAAACCACGTTGCCTGAGCCTACAATATGCGCTGACACTGTTTTCTCAGCAGTAAAATAAGCGCTGCCGGAGCCGGTTATCGATACGGACGCCGAACCGGTTTTGAGCTCGCGGCCTTTCATTTCGCCCGAGCCTGCGATATTGACTTTGGTTTCGTCGGCGCTGCCGCTAAGGTGAATATTGCCCGAACCGCTGATGGAAGCATGCAGGTTACCCGATTTAACCGATGATTCGATATCGCCCGATCCGCTTAAAGTAACATTTACATCACTCCCGGTCACTGTTCCTTCAACCTTGATAGACCCGGAGCCTGCATTTGCCAATGAGGAAAGTGATTTAGCGGTAACATAAACGTCTATCGGGCCCAGGTCGCCATGGTTCCAATTGTCATGGTGCTTAAATTTGATCTTGAGTGTTCCGTCTTCCACAACGGTTTCAATCTCGTCGATAATACTGGATTTGGCCGATATTTTGACGCTTTCGGTGCCGTTGATATTTACATGCACATCAAACGGCCCGGATGATGCCAAACCGGTAAACCCGGAAACCTGCCTGGTTTGCTCCGATTGCGCGGACGCCCTGAAGCTGGTGACAGCAAATACCAATATTGCTGCAAAAATTGTAAACGCTGCTCTTTTCATGATCGTTAGTTTTTATATAAGATGCGATGATTTGGAGAAATGTTGCATGGGGAGGGGTTTTTTGTTTGAAGGGGTGAGCATACCGGGCCTGGGATTTGCGATTGGGTAGCATCCGGAACAACCAGTTAAACATTACAAAGAACCAAATAACAGTTATTTGCGATATTTTCATTCGACCAGAACGAGAGTGTTTTTTCTTTTCCTTGTGATACTTTTGTGGTACTTTGATGGTGCTTTTGTGGTACTTTCATGCAACTTTTGTGGTACTTTCATGGTACGCCGTGGTACTTTTATGGTACTTTTTCTGCGTCGAGAAATTTACAAGTTTGCCTCCGTTTAAGTCCCGGCGGTTGAAGAAAATAACCTTATAAAGTGTGCGTTATGTGATTTTTTTGCAGGAAATTTATTTTTTTAGCACCCGGAGCAGATATTCAATGTGTCAAATGACTGAATATCAAATATTTATATTTATATTCCTGAAAAAACACCATGTGAATTCCGTGTGATTTTTGTGAAATTTCGTGTGATTAGCGTGTGATTTCCGTGTGAACGGGGTGTGAATTTCGTGTGATTTTTTTTGGACAAGACAGTGTGTTTTTTTTTAGATATTGACAAACTTCCGAACATTTAGAAGGACTCCGTTTTATGGTGATCTTATTATTTTGGTTTTCCAAATTCATTACAGCTTATAAACTAATAATAGCAAATCGAAGAAACGTTGGGCGGTTGCCCAATGGATAAGACAATTACCAAGGTATTGATTTATAATATGTTAAGTCTTTTTTCTTCATCTTTTCAGCGATCATAATGGTGTTTTAATGCACTATAATGCGTGGTTAATGCTATGTTTTCGCCGGGTTTCCAGCAATTAAAGCCGGGGTAATGCGTGGTTAATGCTACTTTTTTTGCGGGGTTATTGTTTACTGCCCATCGATAAACGAGGGACAGGCTGGTCAAAACCGGGCAAGCCAGCGGCTGCAGGTTTTCATAAGTTGCTGGTTCATAGGTTGTTGGTGATAACACCATGGGTGTTCGGAAGAAATCATCATCGCGAAAGCCCCTCGAAAAGAGCGTTTCTCCATTCCTAAACCATCCATTTGTGCTCGCCACAGTGTGTGTTCGTTTGCACAATGACGCCCCGCTTCCCGATAGCTATCGGGACCGCGGAGGCTGTTACTTTTGGCTTGATCCAAAAGTAACCAAAAGATCATCCCGATAGCTATCGGGACCAAAGAAATGCTTCTTTTCGCTGCAGGCCTTTGCGCACAAAACCGGTCCCCAACACGGTTGGGGATTGGGCTGCAATTATTTTTCGGGGATTGTTTGTTTTCAATGGCCCTCAAGATTGCTTCGCAGTTTCGCCGGGCTACCTTGTCGCTTCAACACCCTGTATGCGAAAACTTGCTATGCCCTGCCCCCTACATCCCCAATCCCGACTATCGTTGGGATTGGGGACCGGTTTTCCCCGGTTTTTTTCCGAAGCTCTTCTGCGGACGGTCGCCAACTAATGTTTTTCAAGCGATAGCGTTTTGGATCTTCCGAACACCTGTGGTGATAACACCAACAACGGCATTAATAGTGGGTCCATGGTGGATTAATGGTGGGTTGGTGGTGATCTAATGTTGTGTGTCACCCTGAAATAGGTTTACACTTGAGTTAGCCGCCTTCGCCTGGGCTACGGCCACCGAGGAATAATCCTGTTTTTTGTTTACCGGCATTATGTTAGTCCTGTTATCTGTTTATAGGTTTAAATGCGCAGATATGTGTTTTTTTGCGGGATATTTATTTTTTTAGCACCCGGAGCAGATATTCAATGTGTCAAATAATTCAATATCAACTATTTACATTTATATTTCCGGAAAAACACCATGTGAATTCCGGGTGATTTTTGTGAAATTCCGTGTGATCAGCGTGTGAATTCCGTGTGAATGGTGTGTGAATTTCGTGTGATTTTTTTTTGAGAATCACATAATAAATTCCGGACATTTAGAAGGACTCCGTTTTATGGTGATCTTATTATTTTGGTTTTCCAAATTCATTACAGCTTATAAACTAATAATAACAAATCGAAGAAACGTTGGGGCGGTTGCCTAATGGATAAGACAATTACCAAGATATTGATTTATAATACATTAAGTCTTTTTTCTTCATCTTTTCAGCGATCATAATGGTGTTTTAATGCACCTATAATGCGTGGTTAATGCTATGTTTTCGCCGGGTTTCCAGCAATTAAAGCCGGGGTAATGCGTGGTTAATGCTACTTTTTTTGCGGGGTTATTGATACTCCCTATTGATAAAGCCGCGGCAGGCCGGTGCAAACCTGGCCAGCCGGGCATGTACAATGTCCCACAAACTAATGATTATCACTATTGTTGATAAAATCAACACCAGCGGAAATACAGTTATTGTCAAAGAACGGTATTGAAAAGGGATCACCCGTTTTCCGATTAACTATCCAGGCTTCCGTTTTAGGAAGCTGCCGGGATTGCAGTTTACCCTAACGTTTACTTCTTTTTATCCCGCGAATCCGGCGTAAATATGTCTTGTTTTTATAATGGAAACAAATCGGGTTTTGCTAAGCTAACAGTAACTGTAAGCTCTCGTTACACTGAGAGTTAGGTTACGAAAAGTTTTTTAGAGGACAAGAGGTTGGCTATGAGGATTTTTTGCTCATAATGGGGAGGGAATTTTACCCTGCAAAAAGGTATACAAATTGATCGAAGCTGCCTGTCAGTGCAGCATGGCGGGCTATCTGTCCCAGAGCACGAGAACCAGCGCTTTTGGCCTTTGCCCGACATTCTCGCGCTTGATGAGGGGGGATTGTCTGAACTATGATTTTTAGGATGAAAGGATTGGTAGGATCACTTATTACAGTTGCCTGTCAGTGCAGCATGACGGGCTATCTGTCCAAGAGCACGAGAAGCGGCCGCGCAAGCTTTCGCCCGACATTCTCGCGCTTGAGGAGGGTACAATTACTGTAATGTCACGTTACACTACGAGTTACGTTACGAAAATTTAATAACCTACAAGTGAGCTATTTATCTGTCAAAAAAAGGCTTGGCGGCTGTGCATGCGAAACACGGGGCAGAAATAATTCGTCCCCGAGCACGAGAAGCAGCCGCGCAGGCCTTTGCCTGACATTCTCGCGCTTGAGGAGGGAGGCAGAGGACAGTTATAAATGGTCTTCGTCACGAGTTAAGCCACTACCCCGGCCGACCCTTAAACTCGCGCCTGAATGTGGGGGCTATCTGTCCCGGAGCACGAGAAGCAGCCGCGCAGGCCTTTGCCTGACATTCTCGCGCTTGAGGAGGGAATGCTTTCACCAGTAGAAATCTCTAGACTCAAATTTGAATACTTACCCTTTCCTAAAAATCGATTCTTCTTCTTGTAACTTCCAATCTGGCTATTAGGGCATCGTTGCCTTTTTCACTTCCTAATATTTCAATTAGGTCATTGAATAAAAGAATTGACTCTTTTCTATTTAGACAAAAAACTATTACATTATGAGTGGAATCATGGATGGATATCCTGAAAGTTCCGTATTCAATCCCTTTATATTTATTGTCTTTGTGCAGGAGTAGAGTTTTTTTCATCTTGCAAAAGTTTTCGTTACTAATGAAATAATTGTCAGGGGTGTCTGATTCTTGTATTGATTTTTTAATTATATTAAAGCTAAATATTGGCTTGTCACTTATTCCGACATGTTCAAATGACACATAGTCGTCTGATTTCCCAGATAGTATCGATAAAGATATCATCAAAATTGATATGATAATGTTCATAATTTAAAGTGGGTTGGCTAAGTTTATAGAATCTGTTTGAAAGCTGGATGGGGTTACTGTTCTTATTGGATAAACAAAGACTGTATTGTTAAAGAAATAAAATCCGTAGGTTATTGTGACTATTGGGTTATACATGCCGTAATTGTCTGTTCCAACCACGGACAATTCAGCTTGCCAGGAAGTGCCATTTTGTATTCCTCGATAGGGCGCATCGATAAGCATCACATTGTATCCCCAAGTATCTGTATATCCGGGTAGTTCGCTGTTAGTCCAATAAAATGGCAAGTCATCATCAGGAGGTTGCGGATCGATATAAGGAGAAGTCGCCCCATCCATGGGACTATTAGTTGTGATCGTTTGAACAAAATTGAAATTGTTTAATCCCGTGTCGGTGTCATTATACCCGAATTTTACAATTAATCCCCCAACCCCGTATACGTTAAATGGGTCAAATTGCAAAACTGTAAGCCCATCATTATCATCTTGATCGACACTGACATTCAGAGGATTAACATTTGGGGATCCAAGACCCGACGCCTGAATTGGGTTGGAATTATTTCTGGAACTCCCCTGGCCCTCCCTGATTGGCATCCTCTTCTTTACTTGGAAATAGCTAAAGTAATAATCCTCTGTGTTTATAGCGGCCGACCATGCATATTTGTAAACGCTTGATTTAAATGCTAACCACCGCAGGACCTAGTTTTAGATGTTGCGCTTTGCGATGTATTAATGTATTCCGGTAACTTGCCCCATTATATTAATAGCTATAATTAGATTAACAATAATAAAGACTAATATTCCGATAACCACATATGTTCCAATCAGATTTTTATTTCTTGGCCATTGATCAAATTCAGTTACATATTTTTTCCATCTATCATTATTAATAAATGCAAAATAGTTGACCAAGACCACAATAACTAGAGGAACAATTGTTTGAAACGAAATTAGTACAAAAGGATCATTTCGATCTACAAACTCAATGTAGTAAAACTTTAGGGTTCCTAAAAATAACACTTCCAAAACAGTGATTGCAAATGTAGCCGTAAAGTCACTTGGAAAATCTGACGGAGACCATTCACCAAATTTATAGAATTTATAAAAAACATAGTAGTAACCTTTTTTGATATTCATCTTTGATTGTTTTTTGGATTTATAATTTATAAAGACCCTGTAATTACGACGCCATCAATCGGCTTTCTAACCATATCATTAGACCAACCTTGTACTCCGCCAGGATAATATGCATCTATAGCGAACCACCATCCTGCTCCGATCTCACCACCCAGCCCTCCCCAAATGCCAATTGCGGTTACCCCTCCATCAAGTCCAAATTTAAAAGGAGTAACTCGTGAATCTACATTATTTGCATTCGGGTGATAATAATTATATAACCCATACATATCTAACCCTGTTCCTGCGGCGGCACCGGCTATACCAAGCCCCTTAATTGTTTTTAAACCGATTTTTAAGGTGCCGGCTGTTCTAGCAAGATCAGCCGCCGTTACAGCACCACCAAATACTGCATTGGTTTTATTGCCAAAATCGAATAAATCACTACTGGTTGAGTTGCTACTGCCCCCCGAATTAGCAACGGTGGCATTGACAGTCATGTCGGGTGAAACAACTCCAGTTAGACCGTCGTAATCTCCGGCAAGAAAGGCGTCGACGGTATTTTGTATTATGTCCATTCCCATTGTTCCATCACGCACATATTGTACACCGCCGTTTGGTAAAACATTGAACACAGCATTTGAACCGTCTTGAACGTTCAGGTCCCCACGATCAGCAAATCTAAAAGTTGTAGCGTAATAAACAGGGGCTGGGGCTGGGAGGTAAATTGATACATTCAACTGCTGACTGCTGGAAAGGCTTTGGACTTGCGCAACCAGGCTTTCCATTTCTGAACCCGAGAATGTTATGCTGCTCGCGCCCTCCTGGCTTGCGATTTGTACGCCGATAGAATTCACGGTATTCCAAAACCCGGCAAACAAACCGCTTGGGCCTTCTTTGTAAAGTGAGCCCTGGTACATATTTTGGTAGGCAGCCTGCGCCGACATATCCGCTGAAATGTAT
>JABDGE010000161.1 GCA_013286235.1 Bacteroidota bacterium | reverse complement strand
AAAGTAGTCCGTATCCACCCAATTTGGGAAATAAATTACGTCCCTCGCAGCCTTAGCTTTTATTTTTTTCATCATGTTCGGCGAAATAGTGCTCACATAATCTGCTTTTATAAGTATCTCTCTTTCAATTTTATAGACATAATCTAAGAGCCTCTTATTGGCCAGCATATTTAGCTCCTCCGCCGCTTCAATTTGCATATCTTGCACGTGGTACACCAACATGCCGCCCATACGCTGTTTGATAAGCATGCCCAGGTAGCCTAAATGAAAAGGCGGGGCAACTGTTATGATTAAGTCATGATGTTTTTTTGTAAGCATAAGCATTCCGGCAATCCATGACATGGAAGTCCAAAATGAGAAGTCCTGGATTATACGCTTTTTTCCCGTCGGTTTAGAAGGAACATAAAAAGGGCAGCGGTAAATGGTTACCGACCCTTCGGCATCAGGGTAATTGATCTCCTCCTTTTTAAACCAACCATTTTTATATGGTGGCTGTATTTTCCAATAAGGGTAGAAAGGAAAGGTAGTTATAACTGTGCAATTAAATCCTTTACTAGCAAACCAATCGATCATTTCGCCATTTACTTTGCCAATACCGGTCGGTTCCGGTGAATAATTATGGCTGATTAGTAGTATGTTCTTTTTGAACATCTGATTATGTTTTGTTTCAGACATATTACATGGTTTAGATAAAACAATATCTTAAAATCTCATCCGAAAATATCATCCCCGCCGGAACTGTTTAAAGTTTGTTTAACAATGCTAATCAAAAGTTAAGGTGTAAGAACCAGGAACCAAAGCCTTTGCGCAACGGGTATTCGTCTGCCTTAGGACGTCCTTTAAATTCTGCATTTGCGCTGATTTGTTTTCCAACTTCAACCCGGTTATTTTTCGCATTTTTCACCTGATTTCTCTAAACTTTCAACATGGGGTGTTCAAATTACTTCGATAGAAAGCGGTTATTTTTCAACTTTGCAGCAAATATTAGAAATTGTTACGCGCGCCATCTCCTATCTTATTATACAGAAACGAATATAAACCATTATTCCTATAGATTTAATGGATTTATGAAAATATTTCAATGCGCGGGTTAGAGTTCCCGGGCAAAATGGCCTCAATCTGTATTCGAACTGCCATTTTTTTTAGTTCTCTTTTAATCTTTGATTGTGATTGCGAACATGGGGGAAAGATGATGGCGCCGCTGTTACAATAACTAAATTTACGAATGGGGGTGGTTACCAC
The DNA here is from genome assembly GCA_013286235.1 of Bacteroidota bacterium. GTDB lineage: Bacteria > Bacteroidota > Bacteroidia > Sphingobacteriales > Sphingobacteriaceae > Mucilaginibacter. Next base: position 5,324 of record JABDGE010000161.1, on the reverse strand, counting down.
TGCAAAGAATGTTAATATAAAACCCTTTTCCGGCACCCGGCAGCTTTACCGGCACAACTTTACACAATCGTATTTTCACCTATTCAATTTATTGGCTTGTTTCACTAACTCTTTAGTTTTGAGCACGATAAAATACTCATAAATTGACTGCAGCGTTGCATAAGTTAAACCGGCTGTACCATCGAGAAAAGCTTTTCGCCAGACCACCATATACAACCACTTTATCAGCGGCCGGCCGGGTAACTTATAAAAAAGCCCTTTTTGATGATACCGTCGTTCGGTAAAGTCTTTACCAAAAAATGCTTTCCATAGAGAGAATGCGGTACCTTTTCCAATATCCTCAAGGCGCATCGAAGCTTCCATATCGGCATAAGAAAGATGGCGCGCCCACCAAAAACGAAATCCTTTGCTAAATGGATAATGATCTAAATAACCGCTTACCCTTGAAGTTTTACCATCAGGGACAGAAACCGGGTTCACCAACCGCTCGTAGCGCATTTTATCCGGCTGAAAAAGCCGGAGATAATACGGCGACATTTGAGCATTTTTTAACCATTTACCGTCCCAGGCGAAGTCTCGTCGTTGTATCTCATAAGCGACGATTTTATTATCTATAGGACTAAAAGAATGTAACGTCTCCCGGAGTTTTTCCGACACCCTTTCATCCGCGTCGATATACAAAACCCAGGGATATTTAAATTTAATATTTGCCAGGCCCCAGTTTTGATGCGCTGACCAATTGTCAAATTTTCGCTGAGTAACCAATGCTCCTTTGCTTAAGGCTATTTGTACAGTATTGTCTTCACTGAACGAGTCAAACACATGAATATCGTCACACCATTTTACTGACTCCAGGCAACCGGGCAAATCTTCTTGTTCATTTTTAGTTAGAATTAGTACTGAAATCACATTGAATATGTTAAAATAATGGTGATGAAATATTTTTCAACCTATAAAGCATTTTTATCATTTATTAATGCTGAACTAATCCGGCATTCTGTTTCAAATGCTTTTCGTTAAACGTGGAGCACAATACAACGCTTTGCGGAAAGTCATTAAAAAGTTTAGTAAGCTTCTCAGTCGGGCTCATAGCATCCGAGCCTCCGCGTATGGGTGAAAAGAATATATTAGGCTCAGTTGACCGGTTAGTAACTGCTCTTTTATAACCTGCACTTCCCGGAGAATTATTGAATTGTAAGATGTCAAAATGATTTATGTATCCGATATGCAAATGTTCCTGGTGTCTCATGTATGCTATCCCCCAAGCCCTTATTTTTCCCTGTTCTTTTAATTTTAAAGCGGTGGCTGCCAATTCATTAAAATTCAAAAGGGTATCAGGTGGCTCGTGAACAAAAAAATAATCCAGGTAATCTGTGTTTAAAGCCTTTAAGCTTTGTTCAAGGCTCTTCAGCATTTCCCTTCCGCTTAACGGAATTCGATAATGGAAATGGTCAGCAAGCGTTTTAGCCTCAATAGTTTCATCTCTGGTATTGGCTGCATTTTTTTCGTTTTTGTTACGTACGAGAGTTCTCAATATTGGCTTGACTGGTTTTAACAGGTAGGCTTTCCAATTTGCTTTTATGCCGAATTTACTGGCCAATACCAGGTTATCCCGTTTATTCTTAAATATTTTACTTGCAAAGCTCTCCGCTTCTCCATATCCATATGATCGCGCCAGGTCAAAATGATTTATACCGCAGTCAATAGCACAATCAATTGCCCGGGCAGCTGTTCTGGCATCAATTGAACCCAGGATCGATGCACAACCGAACCCTATCGCGGACGATTGAATACCCTTAACCAGTTCTATTTTTTTCATTTATTATTGTTAGATATTTAGCCAGCCTGGCGGCAAATGCACCTAAATAAAAGGTTGGGTTGGCCTGACCTGAGGTTGGAAAAACCGAACTGCTGCATACATAAAGGTTTGCGTTCCCCAAACTTTTAAATTTTTATCCACAACCCCTTTGTCTGGTGTGTCGGCTATTCTTGTTGTTCCGGATTGATGAATACCGTCTTTAGACATGAGCTTTATTGCGGCCGCTAGTTCTTCCCCTTTAAACCAATATTCAAGTTCTCCGCAATTAAATTTGCGCAACCAGCTATCTAGTTCATGATGTATCCTTATAACCGAATTGACATCCTCATCACTAAGGTTATAATGAATAACCAGCGTTTCCCCATCTGCATCCAACACCATTCTATTATCAGCATCCGGTATTTGTTCGGCATGGAAATGCAATGCATAGCTATTATCGGCACTGTACAAAAACACCCCTGGCAACTTACGTTTTAAACAATATCTTTTATAAAATATATAGGCGGGCGTCAGCAAGGACCCCGGCAGGTCTTTTACAACATTCCAAACGTGTTTCCGGACACCATTTATTTTCCTTTTTGTGATGGATTCTGCAATGGAAGGAGGCGCGAGCTTCTTACCCAATACGGGCGTTATCATAGCGAGATAAATAAATGACATAGCGCCGCTGCCGTGTCCGGGGTCGTAATACAGGGGATTATCAAGCCAAATGGCTGTATTTAGTAAATTACTTTTTACAAGGAAATCTGTTGAAAATTGGAAACGCCTTCTCAGATAGGTCCCGTCATCGTCCCTCAAAAATCCAAACTCGGTTTTTTCAGGATCGCCCTCAAACCTGACCGTCGAAATCTTCCCCGACAAATGCCCCTGGTAGTATTTTCCCAATGCATCCGGCACATTACCCAAAAGTTTAAATAACTGCGGATTACGCAGCAAGATACGGGTAGTCTCCTGGGCGCCCGCAGCAAGAACAAAGAACTTACTTTCGATCCCGATCACTGATTTATCCTTAACATTCCTGACCAGCAATGTTGAAATATTTCCATTGGCGTCTGGCGGAGAGAAATCCCTTGCCTCAAATGCTTCAATAACTGAAAGATTTGAACAAGCGGCAATTTCTTTTTTGTAACGCTTTCCGAATCTGGTTGGCATACTCCATCTTTCTAAAACAGAGTCTGTAACAACTCCCTCGGCAAAATTTTCAACGATTCTTTTGTTTTTAAACTTTGGTATGTTATGCAGGCTAAAATTTGCACAACCGCATTCAAAATAGCCGGCAGCTGTATTTATATAATTATTTACCTCGTTAAAAAGATCAATATCCCATGTACATCCATTTTTAATAATTGGACGATCGATAAAATCCACTTCATCATACATTACACATCTTCCTCCCCAGGTGGCGGTTGAGCCGCCTAAACCCTTGTTAGTGCATTCGGGGGGACTATGATGGTTTACAGGATTCATATTGATTATTGAACTATCCAATCCATTTTCAAAGCCTTGATCTTTGTATCCATATTCAACAAGCAGTATTTTTTTTTCGGGATTCAAACGGGCATACTCGAGCGCCACGATAATTCCGACAGGACCGCTGCCGATTACGCATAAATCACAAAGTTTTTTATCAGAGTCTTCCGATTTCACGATGAAGGTTAATCGCTAAATATCGAACTTTCTTCTTTTTTTAACCCACTTTGCTGGATTTCCGGCATATACATTCCATGGGTCAAGGTTTTTGGAGGTGACAGACGCTGCGCCCAATACACACCCTTCGGAGCAAATTACACCCGGCAAAACAATCGCTTTGGCGCATATCCACACATAAGGCTCTAAAATAATAGCGCGTTTAACGTAGGTGAATTCAACAGAATTATAATCATGGGTTGCTCCACATAAATAAACATCCTGCGACAATATTGAATGGTGGCCAAGCTTCACACTTCCGGGATTATAAATTTCAACACCCGGCCCAATAGTAACCACATCGCCTGTATCCAGGAGCCATGGCGCCCATATTTTACAACTGGGGTATACAAAATTGTTGCTGCCAATTTTAGCTCCAAATAATCGTAAAATTAAAATGCGCCATCTATGCATCGGGTTGGGTGTCCATCGGCATAAAACAAACCAGGTAATTAGCCAAAATAGCCGATGTAATTTATCAGTGGTCGAAAACGATGGTCTTAAGTAAGCGTCGGGGTCATTAATATTGTGGCTGGAAAACATTTACTATACTGTATTTATGACCATATTGCTAAGTATTTGCTGAAAACAACACATTTGCAAATTTCCTGGCAGCGGGAAAGATTTCAAAATTATCTTTATAAGCAGTTAACGCGTTCCGGCTCATTTTTTCCTTCCCCTTTTTTTCAAGATGTATCCAATCTTTAAGCAATTGTACAACACCCTCAAACGTGTCGTGGGCAATAAATCCAGCTTTTCCGGCTTCAATCTCTCTCCAAATATTAATCTGATCTGATATCAGTACTGGTTTACCACACGCAAGCGCTTCGGCGACAGAAATACCAAAATTTTCCTGGTGGCTCGGAAGTATAAAGGCCTCGCATCCATACAAAGCCCCCCATTTGGCGTCGCCTGTAAGCATGCCGGCAAAAAAAATGGTTTTATTAATTTGCCGGCTTTCATCTGCCATTTGTTTTATTTTATTACCAAAAGCAGTTTCCAGGCCTGGCCCTGCGATAACTAATTTTGGCATTTCACGATATTGTTTTAACAAATAAGTATAGGCCTTTATCAATAGGTCGACACCTTTTTTTTCATGAATCCGGCTTAAAAAAAGTATGTAAGAATTATTTAATCCTATATCGGGGCATCTGTTCAAAAAAGCATCAAAAATTGCCGCCGTATAAGCGGGCGGCGAAATTATACCGTATCCTACATTATACTCCTTTTTGGGGTAGTAAGAGATAAATGTTTCGCGTGCCAAGATGAGTTCCGTTTCACAAGTGAAAAACACACCATCGGCTTCACCAATAATTTTTCTTTCAATTAACTTCCAATATAACCGATTTCTCAAAGCTTTAATTTTCCTGCCACTTGTTCGCTGAAAATATGGATCAAGCATACCATGGGGCATAATAAACAATTTTGGCACGCCTGCTATTCCATCCGCATTGGCTTTAGTGTTATCTTTTAAACGCTTTATCACTTTCAAGACTGCATATCCGTGATATAGCCATAAGCCGTTTACAATAACAGCATCAAACCTGCCGATATTCTTTAACAACCAGGGAACAAGACCGGGAGAATAAAACCATGGTCCTTTAGCAGGGCCAACAGCATGCACAGGAAATGCTTCTCCGGCTAAGAAATCAGCGCCAGGGTCATCAAGACATAACACCTCCCTTTGAATGCCCAATTTATATAACTCTTTTGTGGAGTTCCTTATTCCCTGGCTCGGCCCCCCCCTCGCAGGATCCATTGTAGAAATAACATTTAGAATTTTCACTGAGATTCTTTACTGTGCTATCTTTATGTACCT
>JABDGE010000160.1 GCA_013286235.1 Bacteroidota bacterium | reverse complement strand
TCCGAACGTACCTTATACCGGAAAATAAAAGAATTAAATCTCTGATAGGATGAAACGGCATATTGAATTATTGGTTGTAGTTATTTGCATGCTGGTGCTTGGACCTTCATGTACTTATAAATTGAACCTGACTGGCGGATCGGTGGGAAATTTGAAAACCATACGGGTTGATTTTTTTGAAAACAACGCGGCTTTGGTGGTGAACAATTTGAGTACGCAATTTACAGAAGCATTAAAAGAACGTATCCGGAACACCACCAAGCTTGCCATCGTAACAGGCGATGCGGATGCTGTCATGTCTGGCTCCATAACGAATTATACGATTGCGCCGGTATCCATCAATGCGGTAGCCAATAATGTTGCGCCCATCGCCGGGGCTACCCAGCTAACCATTACTGTGGAGGTGAAATACGTAAACAATTTGGATAAAAAGACCAGTTTTGACCAGACTTTTAGCAAATATCAAAACTTCACCGGCGATATCACCAACCAGCAACAAACGCTGATTACGGCGATAAATACGCAGTTAACAGAAGATATTTTTAACGCGGCCTTTGCAAATTGGTAAGCAATTCGTAGTTTCAACCCACGTGGAGCAAAATTTAGATAATAACCAGAACGATTTTTTGTGGACATTGATGGCCAACCCGGCCACTGATGCCCATTTGTATGCTTATAACCTCCAAAGGCTGGTTAACGATTTTCCGCAAAGCGGGATGCTGCAAGCCCTGCTTGCCCATGCCAGCGATAACAAGAATTTGAGACAGGCTTCGGTTTATTTTAATCCCCGTTCGCTATTTAAGCTGATCAATTCACCGGCTTCGTTTGTTGGGGTGCCGGATGACCGCATAGTGATTCAACCGGGTATCGGCGTAAACGGTTACGCCCCGAATGATACGGAGCGTTACGCATTTGATGAGGCGCCCGCGGATGAAACGGAACAAAGTGCGGAACAAGACGAGGCATATTCCGATTCCTATACCCCGCGCGATGAATCGCCGGACATCGGGGCAGCCCACCACCTAAGTGAACAGGAACCTGCGGTTGAGGAGGCGTATCACCAACCGGATATACAGGAGGAGCCACAGCATTTAGCTGAGCACGGGGAACATCATCTCCCGGAAGATCACCAACCTGTTGAGGGTCTCTCCATCGCAGAAGATATTTTGCCTGAAACCGAAGCCGCCCGGGCAATTGCTGAAGAAACTACTGAGGATAAGGAAGCGTATACGGAACCATCTGACCTGTCTGAAAACCCCGTGGAACAACGGGAAGAGGTTACCGAAGAGATAAGCCCTTCCGGCTATACCGGAGAGGAACCAGAACACCCCGAAGTTGAGGAAGAGCCAGGTGAAACGACGGAAGTTGTTGCTCACGACACCGAAGAACATATGGCTGAAAGCCATGAGCCCCCTGAGGCAACAGAAACGGAAGCTCAGGCCGGGGAAGTAATTTCGGGCCACGTTGAGGAACCCGTTGCTGAAGGGATTGAACATGCGGAAGCGCCGGAACCAGGTGATGAACCTTCCCATCCGGAAGAGCATGCCCATGCTGAGCATGAGCCAACACCGGCCGCAATCGCGTCAACCGAATCGGAAGAACCCATTGCTCATAAGGAAGAAGACGCTGCTGCGATGTTATCCGGACACGAAAACCCTGAGCAGCTAACCACAGCAGGTGAGGAGCAGGTTGAATCCGATACGCCTGTTTCGTTGATAGACGAGGAAGAACAGGAGGCGGCGCCTGAAACGCTGCAGGAAACGCCGGTGGCAGAAGCACCGGTAGCTGAGCAGGAATTGACGAAGAGTGATGAAATGGACGAAACATTTGACGAGATCGTCGGCATTGAGGATATTAATTTTAACGGGTCGGTCGATAATTTCTTCTCGTTTGAGCAGGAGTATGGCGCCCACCAGAATGAGGATGCAGAAAGTAATGAATCGTTAACCGTTGAGGGGCAGGCAGAGGCCGAACAGCAGGATGTGTCGAAGTATAACGATGACAAGATGCCTTACAGCTTTATGTGGTGGCTTGATAAGACGCGTAAGGAACATGAACACACGTACCAGCCTTATGTAAAACCGCCGGCCCCCATACCTGTAAAAAAAACAAAAAAACTGGCGGACGAACTGCAGCAGCAGTATTTTGAAAATATTTTTCATATCACCTCGGTTGAGGAGCTCGACAAGTCGGCGCCGCCGTCCCCGCAGCCGGCTGTTCCCGGTGCAAAGAAGAAAGAGCAGGTGATCATCGAACGCTTTATAAAGGAAGAACCACAGATCAGGCCGCAAAGCAGCGACAAGCTGGATAATGAAAACAAGGCCAAAAAAAGCTCGGAGGACAGGGACGAGCTGGTGACGGAGACGCTTGCGGCTATTTATTCCGACCAGATGCTGTACCATAAAGCCATCTCGTCCTACAAAAAATTGATGTTGAAATTTCCGGAAAAAAGCCGTTACTTTGCGGAAAAGATAGAAGCTTTAGAAAAGAAAACCAATTAATTAAACATAATGTACCAGTTTTTGCTGATCGTGTCGATCATAGTTTGCGTGTTGTTGGTATTGATCGTATTGATACAAAACCCTAAGGGTGGCGGTTTGTCGTCGAATTTTTCGAGCTCATCGCAGTTAATGGGCGTGCAAAAAACAGGAGATTTCCTGGAAAAAGGCACCTGGGGGCTTGCCATATTTTTGATGGTATTAGCCATGGCCATAAACGTTGCTGTAAAAGGCGGGACAGAGACATCTGCCAGTTCGAAATATAGTGAGCAGGTTAAAAAGGCTTCGACTGCACATGGAGCCGGGACGACACCCACGCCGATTATGCCACCCCCTGCAAACAGGGGAAATGGAGTAAAACCATAATAATAAAAAAAAGGATTTGTATGAAAGCCCCGCTGGAGATTGATCTGGCGGGGCTTTTTGCGTCTGTTTCGGGAGGGTGTCGCGCAGGGTCTCGCCAATGCTATTACGTTAGCAGAAGCACTGGCGGTAGTTGACGCGCTCCGTTTACTCACCCGAACGTCGCTTCGCTCGTTCTGCCCTCTCTTCCGCAGGCGGAAAAGAGGGCGAAAAGTGATAATTTTTCTTATATTAATGACATTGAAGGTATCCCACAGCGGTACTTGCGGCACACAACACCCCGCGTCATTCGTTCTCCACAACCCAATAGGCTATATTCAACCAAAAATCGGTGAAACTAAGCGCAGCGACTCATGAACGCCACTGACAAACAGACAACCCGTGAATAATCGAAAAAAATCGGTGAAATCCCCAAAACCAAAAATCAAAAAATCACTGACACGATGACACGCTTGTTTTAAATTAGTATTAACAGCGAAAAATCCCTTTTGACAATAGCTGACAATACAACAGTAAACCATGTCAATTAGGGTATTTACGGCAGCTTGGCATAATTGCTGATTAAGAGGATGCGGAACTTAAATTATTTCTAAAATTTAAAATAATAGTATAACTATGTCATTAAACATTAAACCAATCGGAGACAGGGTAGTAGTGGAAGCTGCTCCGGCCGAAGAGAAAACTGCTTCCGGGATCATTATTCCGGATACTGCTAAAGAAAAACCACAGCGCGGAACCATAGTTGCTGTTGGCGATGGAAAGGTAGACGAACCTTTAACTGTAAAAGTTGGTGACCATGTTTTATATGGTAAGTATGCCGGCACTGAAATTACCTACGAAGGCAAGGAATATTTAATTATGCGCGAATCTGATATTTACGCGGTTCTGTAAACTCCGTTGAGGAGTTGTAATGTTGAAAAGTTGAAACGTTGTAATGTTGAAAGATGCCTTTCGATATCGCTATCTTAACATCACAACATTCAAACATTACAACTCCCGATAGCTATCGGGACAAACATTACAACATTCCAACAAAAATAACATTCAAACAAAATAATCATGGCAAAACAAGTTAAATACAATGTAGAAGCACGCGACGCCTTAAAACGCGGCGTGGATATTTTGGCCAATGCGGTTAAAGTAACATTAGGCCCTAAAGGTCGTCACGTAATTATTGACAAAAAATTCGGTTCACCGGTTATCACTAAGGACGGTGTAACTGTGGCGAAAGAAATCGAGCTGAAAGACCCTATTGAAAACATGGGCGCTCAAATGGTAAAGGAAGTTGCTTCGAAAACTGCTGACATTGCAGGTGACGGTACAACTACTGCTACTGTTTTTGCACAAGCAATTGTTACCGCAGGTATTAAAAACGTAGCTGCCGGAGCGAACCCAATGGATCTGAAACGCGGTATTGACAAAGCTGTCGCTGCTGTGGTAGAAGATTTGAAAAAACAATCACAAACTATTGGTGAAGACAACAACAAGATCAGGCAGGTTGCTTCTATTTCGGCCAATAACGACGAAATGATCGGTGCTTTGATCGCCGAAGCGATGGAAAAAGTTGGCAAAGACGGCGTAATTACTGTTGAAGAAGCCAAAGGAACCGAAACTGAAGTAAAGACAGTTGAAGGTATGCAATTCGACCGCGGTTACCTTTCTCCCTATTTTGTGACCAATGCCGACAAGATGGAAGCAGAACTTGAAAACTGCTATGTGCTGATCTACGACAAAAAGATATCTTCGATGAAGGAGTTACTTCCTATCCTCGAAAAACAAGTTCAAACCGGCAAACCGCTTTTGATCATTGCTGAAGATCTTGACGGTGAAGCATTGGCTACCCTGGTGGTTAATAAGATCCGTGGCTCGCTGAAAGTTGCAGCCGTTAAAGCTCCTGGTTTTGGCGATCGCCGTAAAGCGATGCTGGAAGATATCGCTATCCTTACAGGTGGCACTGTTATCTCTGAAGAAAGAGGCTACAAATTGGAAAATGCCGATCTTACCTATTTGGGCACGGCTGAAAAGATTGTTGTTGATAAAGACAATACCACCATTATCAATGGTGCAGGCAAACCCGAAGAGATCAAATCACGCGTAAGCCAGATCAAATCACAGATCGAATCTACAACTTCTGATTACGACCGCGAAAAATTGCAGGAACGTTTGGCCAAATTATCAGGCGGCGTGGCTGTATTGTATATCGGTGCAGCTTCTGAGGTGGAAATGAAGGAAAAGAAAGACCGTGTTGACGATGCTTTACACGCAACTCGTGCAGCTGTTGAAGAAGGTATTGTTGCCGGTGGCGGCGTTGCCTTTATCCGCGCAGTTGATGCTCTTAAAAATCTGAAAGGCGATAATGAAGATGAAAATACCGGTATCCAGATCATCCGCAGGGCAATTGAAGAGCCTTTGCGCCAGATCTGCGAAAACGCAGGCATCGAAGGCTCTATAGTGGTTCAAAAGGTAAGAGAAGGCAAAGGTGATTTCGGATACAACGCACGTACCGATAAATACGAAAACCTGATCGGCGCCGGTGTTATCGACCCAACTAAAGTTGGCCGCGTAGCATTGGAGCACGCAGCTTCTATCGCAGCGATGCTGTTAACTACCGAATGCGTACTTGCCGACGATCCGGAAGACGAAAAAGCAGGCGGCCCTCCAATGGGCGGCGGCGGCATGGGCGGCATGATGTAACCCTCGCTCCCCAGCCCCCTGAAGGGGGAGCCTTAAGTCGAAAGTCTTGAGCCTTGAGTCAAAAACAACGGCTCAAAATAATAAACAATCCCTGTCTGCAAAAGCGGACAGGGATTGTTGCTTTTATAAAGCGGCTGTTTGTCATATCGGGGTAAAGGGACGGTCATTTGTTAATCAAATGATTGATTAAGTATTTTTTAGGTTACAAAATGAGGTAAATTTGAATAAATATTCAATGGCCCGAAAAAAGGCACAGCATTTGAATAAGAGAGGATATTATGAAGCAGTTGACCGACACTACACGATTTTTTCAAAGCCAGATCGTAGAATGGCTATTTATTAAAGGCCCGGAATTATTCATGGCCATCTACGGTAAGTAATAAATTTACTAATTTCGCTTCTTTATGAAGCTGGAAAGAATTTATGACCGTGCATACAATTGGTTGTACACTCACGGACCCGACCTGATCTTTGGAATACTCATCTTCTTTATAGGCCTTTGGTTTATAAAGTTCCTGCGTAACCGCCTGCGCACCCGGCTTAGCCGGAAATATGCCCACTCTTCCTTGCAGCCCTTTGTATTGAGCTTAACCATTACCGCGCTGTATATTGTGCTGATCATTACCGTGATGGAGGTAATCGGACTTCACATCACCATCTTTACAACGGTTATCGGGGCATTTAGCGTGGCGGCAGGACTGGCGCTCTCGGGCACGTTTCAAAACTTCGCGGGGGGCGTACTCATCCTGTTATTGAAACCGTTCGAGGTGGAAGACAGCATCGTAGCCCAGGGACAGGATGGTAAGGTAGTGTCAATACAGATATTTTACACTGTTTTGGTAACGATAGACAACAGAACTATTATTATTCCCAACGGCAAACTGTTTAACGAGGTGATCATAAATGTGAGCCGCGAGAACAAGCGCCGACTTGACTTTGAGGTGAAGCTTGGCTATGCTGCGGACATCGATAAGGCTAAAGTCATAATTCTTGCTGCAATCAGCGCCAATAAAGACATATTCCCTGACCCGGCACCGCGTGTTGGGCTGGTAGGCCTTGAGATCGACAGCATCCGGTTCACCGTAAATGTTTGGCTGGAGCCGGCTAATTAC
>JABDGE010000159.1 GCA_013286235.1 Bacteroidota bacterium | reverse complement strand
GGGTTTGATCCCGGCGTACCTGCGCTATCATATACTTTAAACCCCTGAGGGGTTACCTGTTTATAGAGAACACAAGGAACAAAATAGACTCCGGAGGAGTCCCCTCACTCAAATACTGCCGGAATTAAGTCTCCGTTGTTAAATCCGCTACCATCGTCCTCAACCACACACGTTCAGGCTATCGGCTATTCTAAAAGCGATTTCCCCGTGGTCCGTTGTGATAATGTAAATTTAACCGTAAATTTTGTATAAATTTGGCCTTGATACCTAATTAGACAGGGACAGGAAATATGAACAGACAGTGTTACCTCGTTTTATTTTTACTTGCATTTTTTGCGCTGACGTCATGTTCCAACAAGCAATACCAGGTTCTTTTTGAAAAACGAAATTCGCTTACACCAGTGGATACCACTGCAAGCAAGAAGGTTGTGACATTGGATCAATACCGGATTCAACCACAGGATGTTTTACAGATAAGAAACTTGCAAGACATCCGCTACATAGCCAACCTTACGCCGGTCAGCTCGAATACGTCAGGCGGTAATGCCCAGTCGGGTGAATCATTCCAGGTAGATGAAGACAGTACCGTAAAATTGCCGGCCTTAGGCAATGTTAAGGTCGTAGGCTTAACCCGTGCAGAGGCACAGAAAAAAATCGAGGTGCTTTATGCAGACAGCCTGTTGAAAAACCCCATCATCGAGCTAAAGATCATCAATCTGAAAGTTACATTGTTGGGCCAGGTTAGAACGCAGGGGAATATTTTACTGGTAAAAGATAAAACAACGCTGATTGAGGTGATTGGACAGGCGGGTGGCCTCACTCCGGAAGCGAACGAAAAGGACATAAAGATTATAAGAGGATCTGAAAAAAATCCCAAAGTCATCGACGTTGACCTTGGCAGCATTACATCAGTAAATGATCCAAGCGCTATCCTTCAAAGCGGCGATATTATCTACGTTTCCGAAAACACCAGGGCGGCAAGAACCGAAAATCTTCAAAACCTGTCAACTATCACCCAGCCGCTTCTTCTTTTATTTAATACGGCGTTAATTATATTTGACCTGGCACACAAGTAAAGATTGATGGAAGAAACCGAGCAAGTAAAACATAAACTGCCAAGCCAGGAGATCGACTATTTCAAAATTGTCAAAATCCTTATCAGCCGTTGGTACTGGGTAGTTGGATCGCTGATCATTTGCGTACTGGCAGGAAATATTTATTTGTGGTATACACCCAAAACCTTTGCCACTTTCGCAACGATGAAATTTGAGGAAAAAAAATCGGAAATACAGGAAATTGGCGGCGTTTCCTCGATTCCCGACCGCACCAACTCCTCCCGAATCCAAACAGAGATCATTGTACTGCAAAGCAATCCCGTGATACTAAGCGCGATTAAGCAATTGAATTACCGGATGAGCTTTTATGTAGTTGGCAGGGTGCTTAATCGCCGGAACGAACTGTACCCGAATATCCCTATAGATGTAGAACTGGTAAAGTTTGATAGTTTAAATTTCGTCCGGGAAGAGCTCATCTTCAGGCCGGTGAGTAAATCCAATTTCAGTATCACCCACAAGGTTGCCGGTAAGGACGTTACCACGGTTTACCTATATAACGTTCCCTTTACCGTAGGCCCGACATCTTTTAGCATAAAATACCCCGGGGACTTAGCTTCGACAACTTCGTATATTTTCAAACTGAACGCTGCGGAAGACTTTATTGGACGCGTGCGCGGCGGATTCCATGCGGGAGAAACATCAAAAAACTCAAATATCATTTCACTTTCGGAAACCGATTCGAACCCCCAATTTGCTGCTGACATATTGAATGCGATAATGAGGCAATACCTGGATTACGACCGGGTTCAACGCACACTTTCTACCAGCCAGATGATCCAATTTATTGATAGTCAATTGGCATTTCTGTCAGGCCAGGTTAAAGGATCTTCGAATTCTATAAAGCAATTCCAGGAAAGCAAAAAAATCATGGACATTGGCTCGGCATCAGAGGAAGCGATAAGCCAGGCGAAAGACCTGGATGCCTCCCTGTCAATCCAACAAATGGAATTGGTGGCCCTTGATCATTTGAAGCAAAATGTTATTCAGGGAAAAAATGATGTAAACGTTAGCGTTAATTTAGCCGGTTTGGTTGATGTGCAAATCACTGATCTTGTTGGTAAATTGAACGAACTTTTAGTGGAAAAAAATTCGTTGCTTAAAACATATAATGCCGACTCAGGACCAATCCACGACATTGACAAGCAAATCCTGCAGTTGAAGAATGACATTGTAAACGGTGTGAGCACACTGCATACGGTTGTTGAAAACAAGATCAAATACCTGAATGAACAGCTGATACCCATCAACGCGCAACTATCCGCATTGCCCGCCGCGGCACAAGACTATGTTGGCTTAAAACGGGATTTTGATATCAATGATAAAGTTTACTCGCTTTTACAGGAAAAGAAATTAGATGCACAGATCAATAGTGCAGGCATATTACCGGGAGCTTCAATTGTTGATATGGCGCAACCAAATTTCGGACCGGTGGCTCCAAACGTTTCGAGCATCCAGCATTATGGGGTAATATTTGGATTTTTATTCGGAATAGGGGCCATCATTTTAATCAGGATATTAAATCCTTATATCTATGATAAGGAAACGATTGAAAGCCTCACTACGATCCCGATCATTGGCGTGATCAGGAAATTCCCACAGGACATTGATGAATACAGTTCACAAATCCTCGCAATCAGTAAACCAAAGTCAATTTTCGCCGAATCCGTACGTTCTGTTCGCACCAATCTGAGTTTTTTAGCTACACAAAAAACAAGCAAGATCATTTGTATAACCTCGGAAGTTGCAGGTGAAGGAAAATCATTTGTGGCGGTGAATTTATCAAGTACGCTGTCACTTATCGATAAACGGGTTATCCTGATTGCAGCCGACCTGCGCCGTTCAAAACTGCATAAGACCTTCGATGTCCCTAACGACCTTGGGCTGAGCAATTATCTTGCGAGCCAATGTTCGGGCGAAGACGTTATTATGCATTCCACTCAAAAGAATCTCGATTTTATTATTTCGGGGCCGGTTCCACCAAACCCATCGGAACTGCTCCACAGCTCAAGGATGACCGACCTGATAGAAATCCTAAAATCCAGGTATGACATTATTATGATCGATACAGCGCCAATCGGCCTGGTGTCTGATGCTATTCCGATCATCCGGCTGAGCGATGTTAACGTTTTCGTCATCAGATCAGGCAAGTCCAAGTTTTATGCGGCCACTATTCCGAACCGGATCGCCCAGGAGTATCATCTGGATAATACGGTCATCGTTTTAAATGCATATTCCGAAGACTTGCTGCATTCCAGGTACTACACCACGAAATTCACAGGCGAAAATTACGGTTCACGATATTATTACTATTCAGATTACACAGGCTATGAAGGGTCTGGATATTACCTGGATGACAAAAGGAAAAAATGGTGGGATGTAAGAAACTGGTTTAACAGGTAAATTCGCCTCAATTTATGTCGGTCAAATCTCTCAGTGGTCAAGCCAAATGGTTCCCGGTATACACGCACTCGCGCGCCGAAAAAAAGGCTTTCCAGGCGCTAACCAGTAAAGGGATTGAAACTTACTTACCGCTGCACCGGCAGCTTAAAAAATGGAGCGACAGAAAAAAGTGGGTCGAAGAACCGTTCTTGAAGTCATACTTGTTTGTATATATTGAGCCACACCAGCAAACAGAAGTATTGATGACTAAAGGCATAGCCCGTTTCTTATATTTTTCGGGCAAAATTGCCTCAATGCCCGACCGCCAGATCAGTGAACTCAAATTGTTAATGGCCAGCCCGTATGAGTTGGAAGTCACCGAAGAAAACTTACAACCAGGTGAAAATATTGTGATCAAAGCCGGGCCGCTAAAGGGATTGAAAGGCGAAGTGGTATCCTACAGATCGCAAAAGCAATTGATACTGCGCCTCGAAAACCTGGGGTTTTCGATAATGGTGAATGCTGCGACATCATTGATAGAAAGATATTGAGAAACACCATTTTACCCCCACGGGATATTTTTTCGATCCGATTTAGTTACAATAAAAACAAATTGATAGTACACCCCAACCATCAACAGGGTTCGCCGAACGAATTCATGAAAAAATTATTTATATGTGCAGGATAGCTGGCATCGTTACTAAACTGCTAACCAAAGATACAATCCTAACCAGGGTGAGTTTGATGTGCCAGTCATTGGCTCACGGCGGGCCTGATGATGAAGGTATCTTTTACGATGAAAGATCAAACCTTGCTTTTGGTCATCGCAGGCTTGCCATCATCGATTTGAGCAGCAAGGGCCACCAGCCCATGGCCGATGTGAAGGAGCGCGCTTGGATCACTTTCAACGGAGAAATTTACAACTATCGGGAGCTAAAAAGAGAACTATTAGCGAAAGGTGCACAGTTTCACTCCCAAACCGACACAGAAGTAATAATCAACGGCTACCTGTATTGGGGAACCGAGTGTTTTAATAAACTGCGCGGAATATTTGCGTTAGCGCTTTATGATGTTGAAAAAAACATAACGCTCCTTGTGCGCGACAGCACAGGGGTAAAGCCATTGTATTACCAGGCAGCGCAAGATTCCCTGACTTTTGCATCCGAAATTAAGGCTTTTAAGGCAGGCGGAATTGAAACAGATGCCGATGAAACCTGGCCCATCAAGTTTTTGGCTTTTGGACATATCCCCGAACCCTACACCACGTTGAAAAATATACTAAGCCTTGCCAAGGGGCGTTTTCTCTCGTGGAATAACCAAAACGGCACTTTTTTTACAGAAAGCTACTTGAGAACTGAAGACAAAATCGGAATAACAAACACTGCTACTGCCAGGTCGTCGATCCGGAATGTTTTAAAAATGGCGGTGAAACGACAGTTAATTGCAGATGCCCCTATTGGTGTATTTTTAAGTGGTGGGGTTGATTCAAGCTTATTGTCCCTCCTGGCCGACGGTGAAAGAGACCGGCAGCTTAAAACAATATCAATTTATTTTGACGAGCATGCTTACGATGAACGGATCTATCAGAATGCTGTATTACAAAAGATCCGCGGCGAGAAATTTGCGCACCTGGTTCGGCAGGAAGACTTTGAACTTTATTTCCCCCGCATACTAAGCGACATGGATATGCCTACTACCGACGGCATTAACACTTGGTTCATCAGTAAATATGCGCATGAAAATGGTTTAAAGGCTGTCCTGTCCGGTTTAGGAGCCGATGAACTTTTTGGCGGTTACCCCTCCTTCAACAGGATCAAGTATCTTCGGCTGCTTCGAAAGTTCCCGTCATTTTTAGCTGGCGCTGCAAATTATTTTCACGCTGACAGGTACAGAAAAATCGCGTTTTTACGACACGACCATCCTTTGGCTGATTATTTGATGCTGAGGGGCCTGTTTGTTCCTGCAGATATTGCAAAGGCCCTTGACGCGGATGAACGCCAGGTGAATGAAATCCTTTTTAAAGATTGTTTTGTACCGGATCTAAACTCTTACGATGAAAATCACGCCGGGTGGTTCGAAGTAAATTTGTACATGCAAAACCAATTATTGAGGGATACCGACGTGATGAGCATGAGCCATGGCCTGGAGGTTAGGGTTCCTTTCCTGGATGAAAACTTTCAGCAAATGGCCAATAGAATTTCACCGGAGATAAGATTCAGCAAAAAGCCGCCGAAAAAATTTCTGATCGATAGCTTTGCCGAAATATTGCCGGAGAAAATATGGAACAGGCCCAAAATGGGCTTCACATTTCCCTTACAGGAGTGGATGAGCCGGCACGAAGAAATTAGTAATGAGACACTTTATAAAGGAAAATTTTCGCAAAATGCCATAACGAAATTCAAGAACGGACAAATGCATTGGTCGAAAGTGTTCGCACTTTACCAAATACAACTCCATGTGTAAAAAGATAATATTATTTACGCTGCAAACTTTTAGTACCACTGGGGGAATTCAAAAAATGACCCGGACGCTGGCGCATTCTTTGAACACGCTATCCGACCGGAACGGCTGGGATTTTGAACTGTGGTCTCTCTACGACGCGGACCAGGATCTTATGCCACAATACCTTCCGGAAAATAAGTTCCACAGCTTTCAAAAAAATAATATTCGATTTATTCTCGACATCCTGTTCTTAAAAAAGAAACCGGATATCGTGATACTAAGTCACATCAACCTCGCTATAGTAGGATTAATACTAAGGATCATGAAGCCCCGCTGCAAAATATGGCTGGTTGCTCATGGGATAGAAGTTTGGAGGCCATTGACCTTAATTAAGAGACTTTGTTTAAAGTCCTGTAACAAGATAATATCAGTCAGCAGTTTTACAAGACAGCAGATGATCAGCAGGCATGCCGCCAATCCCGAAAAGTGCGTGGTGCTGAATAATGCGATTGACCCGTTTATGAGGTTGCCTTCAACTTTCAAAAAGCCGGAACGCCTGATGAAAAAACACAGGATCAATCCGGAAAACCAGACTATATTTACTTTAACAAGACTGGCATCAACGGAACAATATAAGGGTCATGACCAGGTAATTAAGGTCATCAGCCGTATAAAGTACCGTTTCCCGGGAATACGGTATATTTTGGCAGGTCAATACGATCACCGCGAAGAGATCCGTATACAGAAATTAATA
>JABDGE010000158.1 GCA_013286235.1 Bacteroidota bacterium | reverse complement strand
GAAGTATTTGATCTTGTTTTTCTCTTTTATGCTGTTTCTAAAGCCTTGACTCTTGATTCATGTAAATAAGTAAAAAGTACCATAAAGCCAATAAAACGCGTTATTGAATCAAGTGCGGGCATGTTATCTTTGTGCTGTTATGAAGGAACAGTTTAAGGTATATGATATTGGCGGATTGTCGGAGTTTAAGAGCGACGACTTGCTCATCAGCAGGTTTGCGCCTTACCTGGATATTCATAAGAATTTGCACCTGCCGCATAAGCACAACTTTTACCATTTGGTACTATTTACGGAGGGGGCAGGTACGCATGCTATAGATTTTAAGAGTTTTCCGGTTATTCCCTGGCAAATATATTTTATGGCGCCGGGCCAGGTGCATGGCTGGAATTTTGAAGGCAGCGTAGACGGGTATGTGATCAATTTTTCGACCGCTTTTTTTCATGCCTTTCTTTCCAAAACTGATTACCTGGAGCAGTTTCCTTTTTTTGGCAGCCAGCTGAATGATACGGTGATCAATATTCCCTTAGCGCTGCAACAGAAAGTGAAAGACATTTTTGAGGAAATTGTGCTGGAGAGCGAACAAGGGCAGCGACTGGCGCCGGATATGATCAGGGCTTTAATGATCCGGCTTTTTATCACCCTGGGCAGATTGAGCTTTCCGCAACAGCCGGCTGAGGCACAATCATACAACCATACTTTGCTCAAGAGCTTTCAAAAACTGATCGAGCAGCATTATGCTGTACTCAGGCTGCCAAAACAGTATGCGGAACTGTTGTATATAACGCCCAATCATTTAAATGCTTTGTGTAACGATGTGCTGGGCATTCCGGCGGGAGAAGTGATCCGCAAAAGGATCGCTTTGGAAGCGAAACGTCTGCTGGTGAATTTTAACCTTAGCATTCAGGAGGTTGCCGACCGCTTAAATTTTGCCGACAACTCCTACTTTACCAAGTTTTTTAAAAAACAGGAAGGGGTGTCGCCTGAGCAATTCAGAAAAGAAATTATATAAAAGCTAAAAGCTGAGAGCAAAAAGCAAAAAGCTAAAACACAGATCATCAAAAGACTTTTTTTGATTTATGTGAAATTTATTAAAATACACTCAATATAATCATAATATAGATGAAAACGTTCACAATTGATAGAAATGCTTTAAATGGCAACGATCAAACTCCGCCGTCCGCATTCAGGGCAGCGCTGCATGCAAAATGCCCCAAGTGCCGCAGAGGGGACATATTTCACACCAGCATGTATCATTTCGGCGGTCAGAAGATGAATGAAAGATGCCCGCATTGCGGATTTTATTTTGAGATTGAACCGGGTTACTTTTATGTAGCCATGTTTGTGAGCTATGCCCTGAACGTGGCAATACTGGTTACGAGTGCCGTGGCTACCTATGTGTTGACGGGCAGCCATAACCCATGGTTGTATATTGCCACGCTCCTGTTGCCTGCATTCATCCTGTCGCCGGTTACATTCAGGTATTCGAGGATAATTTTATTGTATTGGCTTACAC
This sequence comes from Bacteroidota bacterium, assembly GCA_013286235.1. Taxonomy (GTDB): domain Bacteria; phylum Bacteroidota; class Bacteroidia; order Sphingobacteriales; family Sphingobacteriaceae; genus Mucilaginibacter. The sequence goes on along the minus strand of JABDGE010000158.1, from coordinate 5,211 downwards.
CGGGGATTCATTTTGAACCTAAGAGAGCCGAAGAGGATTATCCGAATCCGTATAATTGAGTTTTGCGCCGGTAGTCCAAAGGCCTTTTTTCGTTTGTTCTGTTTCCGCCGGGCTTGCCCAATGCTATTAAGTTAGCGGGAGCACTGGCGGTAGTTGACGCGCTCCGTTTACTCAGCCTCCCGCACGTGCGGGACTTCGCCGGTCGAATCTCTCTATCGCAGGCGACAAAGGGGGGTAAAAGCGGCTATGTTTTCTTAACTTAATAGTATTGCCCGTTAGGGGTCAAATATCGGTAGAAAACATGCCAAGAAAGAGACCCGTGACCAACAGTTATTGGGGACGCAACACCGCCTGCATCGACGCAAGTGTCGCTTCGTTATGTTGCGTACCTATGGCACGCTAATTTATTTCTATTATTTCTTCTACCGATATTTTGCACCTGCGGCGCAAGGCGGAAAAGTATTCTATGGCCAACATAAGAGCCTTTAATGGCTAAAAATGCCCGAAAATTTGCCGTGCCGTACGGACCACCGCCTGCATCGACGCAAATGTCGCTTCGTTATGTTGCGTACCTATGGCACGCTAATTTATTTCTATTATTTCTTCTACCGATATTTTGCACCTGCGGCGCAAGGTGGAAAAGTATCCTATGGCGTCATAAGAGCCCTTAACGGCTTTAATTTTATGGGTTAACTTAACGTCAGAACCTACCGCATGTTATGCCTTATATCAATGCTTGACCGACATCGCCTCTTTCAGCCACTGCTGGGGCATGCCGGCAGCAAGCTGTTTCTGCAGCCAGTTATTTACAAAACCAACCAAAGCGGTATCCGCTTGAATCCATAAGCCTTTATCACTTTTGGTGAGTGTACCGGCAAGGCTTCGGCACAATTGGGGATATTGTTCAACTTTAAGGTCGGCTTCGGTATCATCGGTAAGCATCACGTCGGCGCGGCCGGCGATGACCTCGTTGAATATACCGATGTTGTCGGGGTACACGATGAGGGTCGCCGCGGGAAACAGCGATTTGGCCACCGACTCATTCGTTCCGCCATGATTCACGATCAAACGGACGCTTGGCTGGTTTACCGCGGCTGCGTCCGAAAACCGGGCGCTGTAGGCCCGGCGGCACAGGAAAGTTTTTCCGCCGGAATGGTAGGGGATAGAGAAGGTTGCCAATGCCGCCCGTTCCGGCGTGATGCTGATGCCGCCAAGGGCAATATCGAAAGCATCCTTTTGCATATCGGCCGCCAATGTTGCCCAACTTGTTTTTACAAATACCGGCCGAACACCCATGGCTGACGCTAAGCAGCGCCCCAGTTTAATGTCGGCGCCATACAGTGAGTCGCCCTGGCGGATGGCGAAGGGGGCATAATCGCCGGCGACGCCTAAGCGGAGGATGCCGGTTTTTTGGATATTAGTCAGCCGGGATGTTGAATCGCGCAGCGGCTGGTTCTGACCGTATCCTTTGGGGAGGAACGATAGAAGAAATACGATGGTGAGCAGCGAAAAGAGTTTTTGAAATTTCATTAGTCACCGCTAAATTAATATTAATTTTTCTGGTCTTTATAGGGGCTGTTACAGCCCCTGCGCTATAATACGCTACTGACAACCATTGTTAGAACCATTGAATGGGGGCTATGAACGGTTGATTCCGGCAGCGGGATGGTTAGTAAAAAGCGATGTTCCGTAAAAAAATATCCGTTTTCTTACCTATTGCATTGAAGTATCAATTAGTTTAAATTTGGTTAAATAAATAACAGAAAATGAAGCTTTTACTTGTCTTGATTTTTATTTCCCTGCCATTATTGAGCTATTGTAAACCACAAGGTAGTTTACCGCAAAAAAATAAAGATAGTTCATACATAAATTCAGCACCTTCAGCATCTGTGCAGCCGGTGGAAATATCGGCATTGCCTAATACTCCAAGCGATCCATTCCATTCGTTTGAGTTTATGTTATCGATAATTGTATTGTTTTTTGGCATAATTGTAATTGCGCTGGAAGTGTATCTGGCATCTATTAAAGTTATTCAATCCGAACATATTTTCAAGTGTGTAATTTTAACGCTCGTTATAATTGGATCTATTTTACTAATAACAGCCGGTTATTCAAATAATCAAATAACCGGAATAACCGGAATATTAGGAAGTATTGCCGGCTACCTTTTAGCCAAAACTAATTTTTCGAATGAACCCGAAAAAAGTATAAAAACCGGTAACAATGAAAATAAATAAGATATTTTTAGTTCTCGCGGTTTGTTTTGTGATACCGTTAAAAGGGCTTTGCCAACAAGTTTATCATGTTGATCCGAATACAGTGCGTGCGACAGCAACTGATAATTCTCAAACAGCAATAGATGCAACAAAATTACAAGACAAGATCACTATATTCAATGGATATAATAGCGATTATGTGGTCTTAATGTCCAGTGATATGAAAAATTGGAACCCGGTAACACTTCCCAAAACCAGCTATTCAATATTTACATTAACTTCTATTTATGCCAAGATATATTCCGGAACTAATGTTTATTTTATTGCTAATTTAAAAATGGGAAGTATTTATTCACTGGTTTACGATTTTTCAGCAAAAAAGTGGACCATAGCGGCGCAGAACAAATAAAACGGCATTTACTAAAATTAAGAATATCTTTTGTTTGTGTGTAAAAAGTAACCCTCTCGGTCAGGGAATCGCTTTTAGAAGTACCGGGAGCACAGAGAACACAGAGGGAAAATTAATTTTTTAAAGAGATATTTTTAAACGCGATTTCCTTGCCCGCACGGTCAAGTGCGTAGCCTGAAGCGAAAATTTTGGGCGTCCACACTCAAGCAATATACGCGAAAATTCAAAATACGCTATTCGCCTGCTTAATTACATCACCTCTGACATGCGTCGGTAAAAACCTCCCATCTGTCTATAAATTGTCTTCCGAGGTAGATTTTCAAAAAAGTTGATTAAAAAGCTGATTAACTTAGCATTCTGCAAAACAAATCTTTAACTCTATGAAGGCCATAAAATCCAACCTGTTCAAATTAATTGCAACAGGCATTTTGTCAATAACGCTAATTTACAGCGTCGATAAATGTGCCGGGCAGGCAACGCCAGCCCGCACCTTGCTGGCCCTTTCAAAATCGGACCATGTACTGGCCATTATTGATCCGGTTACGCTAAAGGAGATTGCGAGGGTCCCCGTTGGCCCGGACCCGCATGAGGTCATAGCATCTGCTGACGGGAAAACAGCCTATGTGACTATTTATGGCGGGGGCAGCCTGCATGAACTGGATGTGATAGACCTTGTGGGCCAAAAGCCTTTAACTACGCTGGATACCCAACCGCTGATGGGGCCGCATGGGATAACTTTTGTTGATGGTAAAGTATGGTTTACGGCAGAGGGAACCAAAACAGTCGGAAGATATGACCCGGCGACCGGCAAGTTTGACTGGGTGATGGGGACCGGGCAGGACCGCACGCATATGATATATGTAGCGCCGGGCGGTAAAAGAGTTTATACCACCAACGTTGCCTCGGGGACTGTAAGTATTTTGGCAGACAGCCTGATTAAGCCCAACCCCGGCCCCAACGGTTTTGCGCCGCCTGCACATTGGGACTGGGAACAAACCCTGATTCCTGTATCGAGGGGCTCGGAGGGATTTGACGTATCGCCGGATGGCAAGGAATTGTGGACGGCAGCCTCGGACGATGGAACGATTGCCATCATTGATTTAGCAACAAAGACTTTAACCGGCAGGATCGATGCAAAGGCGATAGGCGCCAACCGGCTCAAGTTTACCCCTGACGGCAAGCGGGTGCTGGTTTCGAGCCTGCGCACAGGCGATATATTTGTTTACGACGCGGCTACCCACCAGCTGATCAAAAAACTGAACACAGGCAAGGGCGCAGCGGGCATATTGATGGATGACGACGGATCGCGCGCCTTTATTGGCTGCACGGGCGACAACTATATAGCCGTTATTGACCTGAAGACCCTGGAAGTTAGCGGGCATATTGCTATTGGCGGAGCCGATGGGCTGGCCTGGGCGGTGAGGCGGTAGGCAGTTGGCGGTAGGCAGTAGGCAGTGGTGAGTGGGCAGTGGTGAGTGGTCAGTAGGCAGTAGGCAGTAGTGAGTGGGCAGTATATACCCGCTATTCACCATTCTTTACTGACCATTCACCATTGATGAAGATAAGGTAATTATGTTGTTTTGATATCGTCGTCATGGGGATGGCGTGTTAATGGTAAATTGCACAAATTTAATATTAAACACTATAGTGTTTCAACTGTATAGGTACAATGATTGTATTACTGCTTGTTGTGTCAGTGGCGGTGGCAGCGTTCCTCCTGTTTCGGAAACGCAAAGCAGATCCTGTTGAAGAAAAGAAACTTTTGGATACCTATCGGCCCATTCTAAATGACAAGGTTGACTATTACAGAAAACTCAACAAAGCGGATAAGGCCAGGTTTGAAAAGTCGGTTATTGAGTTTTTACAGTATATCCGCATTGAAGGTGTGGGAACGGAAATTACGGATGTCGACTGGGTATTGATCGCATCCAGCGGGGTGATCCCGATTTTTGGCTTTCCAGATTGGAAGTATAAAAATCTGACCAACATCATTCTATACCCCGATACCTTCGACCAGGATTTCCAGTTCGAAGGCGAAGACCGGAACATACTCGGAATGGTAGGCTCGGGTTATATGAACGGTCAAATGCTGTTATCGCGGGCGGCGCTTATTAAAGGGTTTTCCCATGCATCGGGCGATGCCAATGCCGCTATTCATGAGTTTGTTCACTTGCTTGATAAATCCGACGGGGAAACCGATGGGATTCCTGAAAATCTGCTGGCCCATGAATATGTGCTTCCCTGGGTAAAAATGATGCACGAGGAAATGCACCGCATTCAATCCGGGACATCCGACATTAACCCTTACGGCCTAACCAACGAAGCTGAATTCCTGGCGGTGGTGTCCGAATACTTTTTTGAAAAGCCGGATCAACTAAAGCACAAACATCCGGAACTCTACGAGTTGCTTAGCCGGGCATTCGGGCAGGATCCTGCTACAGGCACGTCATTCCAGTTAAGTTAGCCACCTTTTAAATCCCTGATATTTTTTACGGATTAACCAGGCCCAAAGCCCGGTTCTCTTTAAAATTTTTGAAGTGGGACGGTGTTAAACCTGTGACCTTTTTAAACTGGTTTGACAAATGG
>JABDGE010000157.1 GCA_013286235.1 Bacteroidota bacterium | reverse complement strand
GGTCGAACCGGGCGCTATTGGTACGCTCGACGTGTCATATGTGAACAAAGACCCGCATCTTTTGAGTCCGTTCTACTTTACAGACTATATCCCCTCCGTAAACAGCCAGCTCAAGCTTACGGTAGATAAAAATGTATCCCTAAAATACGAACTGATGGGGCAGGACACCAGTAACATCGTTGTAAACATCGACAGTAAACATCATAATAAGATATACACTTTTACTTATCGCAACTGCCCTTCGGATAAAAGCTACAGCGATGCGCCGGAGTTTGCCTGGTACTCGCCGCACGTGATCGTTTATATCGACAGCTACAAAGATGATAAGGGTAATATCGTACCTTACCTTTCCAACGAAAATGACCTGTACCGGCTCAGCTACGGCTATATCAAAGATGTGAATACAAAAGCCGACCCTGAATTAAAACACATCGTCGACTCATTGATCACCAATTGCACGACGCAGGAATGCAAAGCCCGGAACGTTTATGCCTGGGTGCAGCACAATATCAAATATGTTGCTTTTGAGGATGGTATGGGTGGTTTTGTTCCGCGCGACGCGGGTTTGGTTTGCAGCAGGCGCTTTGGTGATTGCAAGGATATGGCAAGCATACTCACCGAGATGCTGAACATAGCAGGGGTGAAGGCGTATTTTACCTGGATCGGCACACGCGACCTGCCTTATACCTTCAGTCACACGCCACTGCCCCTGGTAAGCAACCACATGATCTGCACCATCAATATCGATGGCAAGTATATCTTCCTTGACGGCACCGACCCCACCTGCGTGTTCGGAATGGCCCCTTATCCCATCCAGGATAAAGAAGCCATGCTCGCCATCAGCGATAAAGAGTTTAAAATATTGAAAGTGCCGGTAGCCGGTGAGGATAAAAACGTCCTTACCGACACCACCTGGCTGGAGCTAACTCCCGACGGGATAAAAGGTAAAGTAAAGAAAACCATGACGGGATACTTTGCAACTTATATGTATGCAAAGCTTCTGTATTTCGACAAAAAAAATATCGACGAAGATATGAAAGATGAGTTTGAGCGAGGGTCGAACAAATTTAAGCTGGATACTTTTTATTTTGACAAGGGCCGGCCAGGCGACCAGATAGCCATATATGCCGGGTTTAACCTGCCTGATTATGCGAAAAAGATTGGGAACGAGTATTATCTTAATCTCAATCTCTTTAAGTTTTTTACAAACGAACGCATCGACTACCCGGCCCGGAAAGTCCCCGTTTCGCATGATTTTTACTATAAGAAAAAATTCGTCACTGTATTAAAAGTTCCCGATGGGTTTAAAGTGACGTACCTGCCGCAAAGCAAATCTTACTATAACAAAGTATGGGGTTTCGATATCAAGTACCAGCAAACCGGCAACCAGGTGATCATGACCCAGGAATTTGATAATGATAAACTTATGTTAACCGCCGACCAGTTTGCCGGCTGGAACACGGTGCTGCAAAATTTATTTCCGCTTTACAAAGAAACCCTGAGCCTCGAAAAAAATTAGAATTATGAAAAGACTTATTCTTTCGCTCACCGCCGCTGTTGTGGCGATAAATGGCATTTACGCCCAAACCGTTCCAGTCGAAAAGGAGGCCTGGAACGACAAGCCTGTCATTTCCCCCATCGACGCCAAATTTAGTAAAGAAGCCGCAGTAGTATTGCTTGACAAGCGCAGGATAGAGTATACCGACGAAAAAAAGGACGAGGTTGCTGAATATTACACCCTGCACCGCTTGGTTCACATCATTGATGACCGGGGCATTGAGGGTTTTAATAAAATTTACCTGGGCATAAGTGACAACGCCGACATCGTTGACGTAAGGGCCCGCACAATTCTGACCAACGGCAAGATAATCGAGTTAGATAAAAACAACATCAAAGACATTACCGACAAGGAAGGCAATACCTACAAGATATTTGCAATGGATGGCCTTGAAAAAGGGTGCGAAGTGGAGTACTATTACACGCTGAAGCGCTCCACCTCCTATTTTGGCCGCGAGCCGTTACAGGAATCTATTCCAATACTTGAATCTTCTTTCCGGATCATTTCCCCCAGCCGCTTAAAGTTCGAGATCAAAGCCTATAATTGCACTGTTTTAGCCACGGATACGGTTATCGGCGACAAGCGCATCGCGCAATGCAGCGTAAAAGGGACCGAGGGCGCGGAAGAAGAAAAGTACGCTTACCAGGATGCGGATCTGAAACGGGTTGAATACAAATTGTCATACAACCTGGCTGGAAGCGCGGGCGAACGCCTCTTTACCTGGAATGGCTTAGCTAAAAGGGTATTTGATATTTATACATTTTATTCTGAAAAGGAAACCAAAGCCGCGGCGGCATTGGCTCAGCAGAACGGCTGGGATAAATTGAGCGACGAAACAGCGAAGATCATCGCTGTTGAAGACTATGTTAAGAAGACATTTTCCTACGATGAGCAGATCAAAAGCGAGGACGGCAATACGCTGGGAAATATCCTGCAGAATAAAAACACCGGTACCGTAGGGATCATGCGTCTGTACAGCGCGATTTTTCAAAACCTAAGTGTTAATTACCAGTTTGTTTTGACCGGGGACAGATCGAAGTTTTACATCGACAAGAGTTTTGAGAACTGGGACAATTGCGATTACCCCGTATTCTATTTTCCGGCCGAAGGTAAATTTATGACGCCGACAAGGCCGGATTACCGGTATCCATGGATAATGCCGTTGTGGGGAGAAACCAACGGCCTTTACTGTAAAATCACCTCCCTGGGCTCACTTTCAACAGCAATTGCCGAAGTAAAAAAAATCCCGCTCGAGGATTACACCAAATCATTCGAAGATATTAACTCGAGGTTGGAATTAAACGGCACCCAGGATTCCTTAACCATCGATGAAAAACAGATCTATGCCGGTTATGCCGCTACAGGTTACAGGACTGCGTTTCATTTTTCAAATGATCAGCAAAAAAAGGATATGATCAAGGAACTCACAAAAATGTTTGCCAGCTCCGAAAATATCCTTTCTTCGGAAGTTTTGAACGAGCCGCTCGAGCAATCCGATCAGCCCCTGGTACTGCATACCATCACCAAGTCGGGCGAATTGATTGAGCAAGCCGGGAACAAGCTGCTTTTGAAAATCGGGATGGCCATCGGCCCGCAGGTGGAGATGTACCAGGAAAAACCGCGGCAGGATGGTGTGGACATGGATTTTCCGCATATTGAGGAGCGCAAGGTCGATTTCGTCATTCCCGCAGGTTATACCATCAGCAATCCCAACGACTTAAAGATCAGTGAAGTTTATAAAGACAAAGATAGCGGAGAACTAACGATGGGTTTTGTCTCCGACTATGAGTTGAAAGGCAACGTATTGTCGGTCCATATCATGGAACAATACCGGAGGGCAATGTATCCCCTGAGCCAGTTTTTACAATTCCAAAAGATTATAAATGCTTCTGCCGATTTTAACAAGATAGTGCTGGTGCTGGAGAAGAAAAGCTCTTGAGTCAAGATGTGCAGATATGCAGATGTGCAGATATGCGGATGTGCAGATGTGAAAAGGTTTCATAGCTCATAGTTCATAACCAAGAGCAAAGAGCCACAGGATCACAAATCCTGATAACTACCGTGATGACTTAGGACTTAGGACTTTAGCCCCGATAGCTATCGGGATTCGACTTAATTAACCGCCCCTACAGCTTTATTAAACGCGGGATCATCGTTATTCATCACCTCGAAATAGGCGTCGTCGCCCCATTTAAACCTGGCCGCGGATGCTTTAAGCAGGGATTTGATAACGGGTTTTGATATTAAAAGCTCGCGGGAATCCATTTCCCTGATCGTACCTGATGCATAAACGATGAAACGGTCAAATTCGGCGTCATCCACATTGAATTGCTGCTCAAAGGCCTCCGCCGACTTATACCTGTTAAGCAGTGGCTGCAGGTGGTCGATCACATAAGCTGTGAATAGTTGCTGCTCATCCAGTTCCTGTATAATTTGGGTGCTTTCGTTGGAATCGGCCGGCACAAAAATATCCGGCATAATACCACCACCGCTGAAAACCTTCCTGCCTGCTGAAGTACGATAAGGCGAAGCACTTTTAAAAATGCTGTCGTTAAGGTTGTTTTGTGCCGAAAACAGCTGACCCTTGCGCATTCGTTCGGCCAACTCGTTATGATAGCTGTCGGGACCCTCTTTATAGGATTTTTGTATTGATCGCCCCGAAGGCGTATAGTACCTGGCGACGGTTAGGTTTATGGCCGAACCATCACCAAATGGAAATTGCTGCTGTACCAGGCCTTTGCCGAATGAGCGCCGGCCAACAATTACAGCGCGGTCGAGGTCCTGCAAAGCGCCGGCCAGGATCTCGCTCGCAGAGGCTGAGTACTCGTCTATCAAAACTGCGAGCTTGCCATCCTTGAATACCCCCGAGTCTGTCGCAAAATAATCCCGGCGTTCTTCGTGCGCGCCTTTTGTGTAAACAATGAGTTTATCCTTGGTCAAAAACTCGTCAGCCAGTGATGTAGCCGCCACCAGGTATCCGCCGCCATTACCTCGTAAATCCAGCACCAGTTTTTTAAGCCCCTTGCTTTTCAGGTCGGCAAACGCTGTTTTAAAGTCGCCGTCGGTTGTCAGGGCAAACTTGCTTATCTTGATGTAACCCACATCGGGTGTCGCCATATAGGCGGCATCGATACTGCCAAGGTCAACGTGGCCGCGTTTAATATTATACTGCTTAACATGATGGTTGGTTAGTAAAACCGAAAGTGATATTTGGCTAAGAGTGTCGCCCCGCAATGCATTATCAACCCGCTGCGTGGTAAGATGGGTACCTGAAAATTTCTTCTGATTAATAGCGATAACTTTGTCGCCCGTAACCAGGCCGGCGGAAGCAGCCGGCCCTCCCGGATAGACTTGTGTCACTACCAGTGTATCGCGAAGCAGCTGGTATTCCAGCCCCACGCCAACAAAGCTTCCGTCGAGGCTTTCGTTGATGGATTGCGCGCGCTCAGGTTGCAAATAAAGCGAGTGGGGGTCGAGGTTTTGGAGCAGGTTGTTCACCGCAACACCTTGAAGGCTATCCTCGTTAACCGTGTCAACGTAATTTTCCTTTACCAGCCTTAATACCTTTGAGATTTTGTCGCTGTGACCCAGGGAAAAGCTAAAGTTCTGGTCGGATGAATTGTTTTCACTAATAAAGACGCCGATCCCAATACCTATTACAATCAATAATGTCGACCTGAAAACAATACCCGCAGCCCTCTTCATATTACGCTCTCTTTTACAAATTTACGCTTTTGTGCGAAATGACCAATTAGTTAGAGTGTGATTTCATCAAAAGTTTAAAGTACGAAAAAATAATGATAACTATTTATACTACATATTGCTTATTTGGTAAAAAGTCCGCTACGAAATCTATCAACATTTTTACCGAATTTTGCCAGCAAATTCATCTCCGTACATGGATAGGACGACCGAAAAGGATTCCCGTTACAACGATCTTGAAAAAATGTCGTTAAGGGATATTCTTCAAAACATAAACAACGAAGATCAGACGGTACCGCTTGCCGTGGCCGCTGCTTTGCCGCAGATAGAAGCGCTGGCAGCCGTTACCGCTGCCAAAATGAAGCAGGGAGGCAGGCTTTTTTATATCGGCGCCGGTACCAGCGGCCGTTTGGGTATTGTTGATGCCTCCGAATGCCCGCCAACATTTGGCGTGCCCTTTGATTGGGTAGTTGGCATCATCGCCGGGGGCGACGGCGCTATCCGCAAGGCGGTTGAATTTGCCGAAGACGATGTCAACCAGGCATGGAAGGACCTGTTGGCCTATGATATTAATTCAAAGGATGTATTGGTCGGCATAGCAGCCTCCGGCACAACACCCTACGTCATAGGCGGCCTGGAAAAGGCCGATGAAAATAATGTTACCACCGGCTGTATAGTCTGTAACTGCGGGAGCCCGGTGGCCGCTGTTGCCAAATACTCGGTCGAGGTGATTACCGGTCCCGAGTTTTTAACCGGATCGACCCGCATGAAAGCCGGCACCGCTCAAAAGCTGGTGTTGAACATGCTCAGCACGAGCGTAATGATACAATTAGGCAGGGTAAAGGGCAATAAAATGGTGGATATGCAGCTTACTAACAATAAGCTTGTAGACCGTGGCACGCGTATGGTAATGAAGGAAACCGGCCTCGACGAACAAACCGCCGGCCGCCTGCTTGAAAAATACGGCAGTGTGCGTAAGGCCGTGGAGAACTATAGGATTTGACCACTGCGTAGCGGGCCGATAAAAAATGCGTCGCTTTTTTTGATTTTGTCGTTAATTAGTTGGTTAATTTGCGACGGGGAGTTTTGATTTACAGGAGTTGGCATCGCAAATAATACAAGCGAAGATGTCCAACTCCACATTTGGAGTAGATAATGCACGAGATAGAACCATATTATAAATGGCGCGACGATTATATTGCTGCGGAGGATGAGTATTCGCCATTTTATGCCACCGAATACAGCGAGTTTGAATACGATAAACAGGTTTATAATTACCTGTTGCATCCCCAGTGGGATTCTTTTGGCTCAAATACCTTATACCTGAAAGTGTTATTTGTCGACTATGACCGCGCTTACGCCATCATTGAATTTATTGGCGAATGGAACGATGCCATCAATAACGACATCATGCTGCTGAAGCGTGAGCTGCTCGACCTGATGGTCGACAGCGGCATCATTCATTTTATACTGATAGGGGAGAACGTGCTCAACTTCCATTCCTCCGACGATTGTTATTACGAGGAATGGTTCCAGGATATTGAGGATGGATGGATTGCCGGCATCAATTTCCGCGAACATGTGATCGACGAGTTTAAGCGCAGCAACATCGACTATTTTATCAATTTCGGCGGCGCGCTGGATGATTTAACCTGGCGGGCGTTAAAGCCGTTGCAGGTGTTTAAAAAAGTGGAAGAGCAGTTGGTGCGAAGGTTGGGATAGGGAAGTCCGAAAGTCCGGAAGTCGGGATCCCGATAGCTATCAGCTTTTTTGTTTACCCAATTTATTTTACTCAAGATGGTCATCAGGAAGTTTTT
>JABDGE010000156.1 GCA_013286235.1 Bacteroidota bacterium | reverse complement strand
TTTTAGGGGTACTTTTGATGTACTTTAGGGGTACTTTTCCTGTACTTTTGAGGTACTTTTCGTGTACTTAGAGGTACTTTTCGTGTACTTAGAGGTACTTTTCGTGTACTGACCCGTCCTGAAATAGGTTTACACTTGAGTTTGCCTGGTCCCGGAATTTGTTTACACGCTGATAATCCTGTTTTTTGTTTGCCGACCTTCTGAGACGCAAAGTATTGCGTCTCTACGCTATTTAGAACAAAAATACAATATGTCAAAGAACTAATTTTTTTCTTGGGATTTCACCGATTATTTTTTGATTTCACCGATTATTCCGGCCACTCATGAGGGCTCAAGCCGTTTTATTGTGATTTCTGCCTCGTCATAAATTGGTTGCACTTTTGGCGCCCGTTTCTTTTATTGAGTTGTTATTGCTGAGAAATCCTGCCAAAATTTGCTTTGCTAACAAATATGGAGGGTTTTAATGGAGGAACAAAATCGAGTTTTCGTAAGCTTACCCGTAGTGTTAGCTGAGCTTACCCGTAGTGTTACGAGACGAAAATTTTACTGCTGTTCCGCATTGACGTTTTAGGAGATGTACGGGAGTCTTATTTAATTATTCAGAAAAAAATTTAACTTTATTTTTAAAATTGCTTGTAACTCTCTTTATTATGACTACATTTCAACGAATTTTAGAGTATGACCTATCAAACCTTATTAAAGAAGAAAATACACGCTTATACACTCAGGATAGAGTCCGGCGACGTATTTTTAGCTTGTTAAGAGTTCAAAATATAAATTCCACGATCAGGACCAGCTTTACTTTGTAAGTTTTGCGGTTATAAACTGGATAGACCTTTTTATCCGAAACGAATACAGGGATATTGATTGCCAGCTGGAATCATTGCCAGGAAAACAAAGGCCTTGAAATTTATGGGTATTGCATCATGACAAGCCACATCCACATGATCATCGGAACACATGGCGATAACCTCGAGCATATTATGCGGGACATTAAGAAACATACCTCTATAGCATTGAGGGCAGCTATTGAACAGCATCCCGCCGAAAGTCGCCGGGAATGGATGCTATGGATGATGAAACGGGCCGGAAAAAGAACAGGCATAACGCGGACTTCTCCCGATAGCTATCGGGATGGCAGCAGGATAATCACCCGATAGAACTATTTGATTTGAAAATATTACATCAAAAACCCGACTACATCCACTATAATCCGGTTTTGGCGGGGATAGTTGAAAATCCGGAAGATTATTTATACAGCAGCGCAAGAAACTATTGGGGATTGCCGGGACTAATTGACGTAATTTTGGTTGACCCAATGATACAGGGACGTGCATAGTTCATTACCTGCCAGCGAGGGCGTTCGCAGCTCAATGCCTGTCGACATGGCACGAGAACTCCAGCGCTTTTGGCCTTTGCGCTGCATACTCACGCGAGGTTGGGGGGTGAGCTATTCCCGGCTGGGCCAAATGTTTCAGGACAGATAAGTAGTGCCTTCAAACTGGTCGTAGGGGAAATTACCGACCAAGTTAAAGCAAAAACCGACGTGGTAGTTGACAAATTAAAGGAAAAAACTGAAGATAAAAAGACCCACATAAAGGGAACTGGAATGGAACTTAACGGAGGTGATCAATAAATTTGATATGAATGTAGTAGTTTTAGGCAACAGATTATAAATAAGTTGGCGTATTGGTTGTTTGCAACCCTTGTCGTCATTGGAGGGGTATCTGTTAAATTAAAGGAAAAAAAGAGACAACAAGAATATAGGGGGTAACTGTACCGGGAACTCCAGAGAAGGATAAATAGAATGGACTGGAAATTATTTTTTACAGGTATGGGCTTTTTGTTAGCCGCATATTTGATGTATAGGTGGGTTAAGGGAAAAAGGCCAATATCCGACACCAATTGGGATGGCCCTACGCCATCACTTTATTTTCAGTGTTGGGGTACAATCATTTTATGTACCATTGGCGGTATAGTGTTTCTTATTGAATCCTTTTTTTAGGTAGTGGGCAGTGTATCAAAAGTGTTGTTATTTTATAAACAACTGATAACCAATTATAATTTTTAGGGTTCAAGACAATAAATGCAATAATCAGGGGGTGCAATTCAAATTGTCGCATGTAATTTATAACTTTATGGAAAGCAAACAACTAATGTTCACCATAAAAGACAAAGACAATGACCAGGGAAGAACTTATGGAAGCGGCGGGCAAGCGCTACGACCAGCTTCATGCGTTAAACGATGGCAGGGATTTCTATGATTATGAGAAAGCGTTCATAAAAATATGGGAAGACTTGGGTCGGGAGGTTTTTGAAAAGAACATAAATACAGTAAGCGAGGACAGGCGTAAAAAAAAACTCGCTGTTGCTACGGGCAAATAAGCGTCAACAAAGTTCATCCTTACAGTCACGGAGCCAAAGGTTTTCAGATAAGTCCGTTGATGCAGGAGAAGATGGTATATGTGGGACAATACGACAATTATGGCAGTTGGGTAGTGCATCAAAAGTGTTGTTTTTCTATAAACGACTGATAACCAAGGCTTCTTTTTAAGGTTAAGATAATAAATGCAAAACGCGAGGTGGTATTGGTGTACTACCCGCTTTGTTTTTGTAGCTTAGCGGAGACCTAAACGCCTGAACCGCTATGTTGTGTATCAAAAGTGTTGTTAATGTAAAATGTCAGTACTGCCTGGGCTTGACAATCAGATTTAGAATCATTGATAATAAGCAGCGGTATCGCTGTAAAGACTGCAAAAGAACCCAGCTAAAAGACTACATAAACCACGCCTGTAAAGCAGGTATCAACCCGGCGATAGCAGCCCATGTAAAAGAAGGCTGCGGCATCCGAAGCATTTCGAGACTACTGCACATTGCTACCGGTACGGTGATTTACCGGATCAAAAAGATTGCCGATGGGGATAAAGTGGCAGGAGACAAGCCCGAGAAAGGATCTAAGGGTGCTAAGACACTTAAAAACCCAGATCAATCTAAGGGCCACCCGATAATGGACTTCCAAAATATGATTGACTTAATACCGGCTCTTGAGAAACTACCTGCAGGTAAATACAAAATCGTGGATGGAAAAATCGTTCCGGACACAAATTAACAGTTAATAAAATCAGTTAAAAATGAAGAATTTACTAATTATTTCCCTTTCGCTTGGCATAACTTTTTTTCTAAATTATATTCTCTTCGTCCCCGCAAGCCCGATAAATTTATTACTATCTTTAATAAAAGATGATAGTAGTTTTTACACTTTAATGGATACGTTTCTTTCGAACTTGATTTTTTTCGCTGTTTTAATGGTGTTAAAAATAATTTCAAATGCAAAGTTCGATTAATTACATTCAACGCGAATATAATCAGGCGAGCAATACAGCAGGGTAGCGTATCAAAGAGGTTGGCGAGAGTGCAACTATCGGTAGTGTATCAAAGTAGTTGTTACTTATCTAAAACTCTGATAATCAATTATAAAATTTAAGAAAGGTATTTAAAAGTGAGTAAAACGGGTAGTATTAACGTACTACCCGATGGTTTTGGTAGATTAGGGGGTGCCTAAACGCCTGAGCCCCAAGCCGTGTATCAAAGAGGTTGGTAACCTAAAATGTCAATATTGTAAAAAAGAAACTATAAAATTTGGTATACGAGGTTCTATCCAACGCTACCGCTGCAAGAATGCAGGAAAATCCAGTTGGCTATCTATAAAAAAAATACTTATGAGGCCACAACAAATGCAAAAAGAGTGGCGTGGTATAGGGAACGGCATAGTTTATTACCTCTCAGCAGGGCATGCTCGGTTTAATGTCTGTCGCCGGAGCATGAGAACACCGCCTCTTTTGGCCTTTGCGCTGCATTCTCACATCTCACATCTCATATCTCACATCTCCCATCACTTATACGACGAAGGGAAATTAAACTTCAGGTTCACCCCGCCCGATCCAAAGCGGATATTTTGAGAGCCGAGGCCATCAAGCGGATATTTTATAAAAGGCTCGAGGATGAGGTTGTTGCGGCCAAGGGGATAACCAAAGCCGAAGGCAAAGTTGACTACTTTCCCAAAATAGAAGCTATCAAAGCTCCTGCGCGAAGTTTGATCCTGTGTTTGCTGAAGCGAGGGTGACGACAGATCAGGGTAGTTGTATTTGTAGGTGTAAGCTTCGTTGATATAGGTGCCCGAGCTGAAGCCTGCCATAATGTACAGGTTATTTTTTTGCGGGTTAAAGTCGTACCGCAGGTTTATGGGAATATCGATGCCATACATGCTGGCGTCGTAATTTTTAAAGGCAGGAAGCGACGCAACATTGGCTGCATCCTTCACATTAAATGCACTGGGTGTGGCAGGCGCCAGGTAACCGGCGTAGCTATAAGTGGGCAGTACAACGTTTTGCGACACTGTGGTTGGGATGCTGTTGTTAAAATTTAAAGAATTGTGCAGCACGCCTACCCCGGAAACCAGCTTAAGGTTTTTGGTGATGCGAAGGTCGGCGGTAAAGCCTGCCCCTAAGTTGCCCTGGTTGCTGCTTCCTTCGGCATAGCTAACGTACGTGGCGGCATAAACCCCAAGCCGTATCAATGGTTTCTTTTCAGCGGGCTTTTGTTTTACCGGCGTATTGTCAGCAAACATGGATGGGCGCGGGTGTTTAGGCGTATCTGCTTTACTTGCCTGGGACTTATTTGACTGGATGTTTGGATTAACACCTGCAATTTGCGTACCGCCGGACGCAGCAGGCTGTATAGACATGTTTTTGATGCTGTCGGTGTTTTTGGCAGCATAGCTATTGGCAATTTCATTGTGGGCTGCAGTAGTTACCAGGCTCGATTTTTCAGGCGGCAACACTACAGGGTTGCCCGATTGCTCCCTGTTTACAGCCTTGCTGTTTACAGCAGCCATGAAGTCTTTCACCGGCTTCTTTGTCCCAGGTTCAATTACGGGCGTTTTAACAGTTCCCTGTATTTTTGGGTTTTGAGCGGGTTTCGCACTGCTCGCCATCAAATCTTCGTGTTTGGATGATTTTGCAGGTTTCACACGGGTAATCCCCGGCTTATAATTGCCCTCATATCGCCATAAGCCAATGCCAATAAACAAAAGGAGCAGGGCGGCTGCGCTCCACCATACCCATGCCATCGGGCGGCGCTTTTCTTTCGCCGGAAATGTCTTCCTGAGGAGCGACCAACCCTCATCCGCAGAGGCGTCGTCGTAATCGTCAAATACTTTCCTGATGTGGCTTCTTAAATCCTCATCAAATTGATCTTCCATGTCTTATTGTTTCTGATCTCAATAAACTTCTTAGTTTTTCCTTTGCCCGGCTTAAGTAAACCCGCGACGAACTTACCGGGATACCCAATATGCCGGCAATTTCATCGTGGTTATAACCGTCTATCTCGTACAGGTTAAAAATGGCTGCCTGTATGGACGGCAGGTTCTTCATCAGCATTAAAATGTCCTGAGCCCCGAGTGTCTCCACGGCCGTAGCATTTATTGCCGGCACCGTATGGTCCAGTTCAACATTCAGCTGAAATTTTAGATCCTTTCTGCGCCGGTCGATAGCCGTGTTTACCATAATGGTGCGGAGCCAGGCTTTAAAGGGCTTGTCGCTGTTAAAATTGTGTATGGCATTAAATACTTTTATAAAACCGTCATTTACAACCTCTAAAGCATCGTCGCGGTTTAAGCTGTAGCGCAGGCTGATACCCATGGCGTAGCTATAGAAATGCTTATAAAGCGCTTCCTGGTACTTTAAGCTGCCTTTTCTGCACTGGCTGATAATTTCCTCTTCAGCAATGCTCCGGGTTTGATGCATTAAAAGTGTTTAATACGTATTGTGTTTTTGAATGAATTACGGGTACAAAGGTAGTAACGCTACAAGGTAAGTGAAATTAGTTTAGTCCGAAAGTCCGAAAGTCCGAAAGTCCGAAAGTCCGGAAGTCCGGAAGTCCGGAAGTCCGGAAGTTGGGAAGTTCCTGGGTCGAACCATTTCGGTAATGTGAAATGATTATCACATATTTTAGTCGGGAAGTCCTGAAGGGTTTGGAGTCAGGAAATTTTAGAGCGTGAAGTTTTTTGCGTAGGTTATTTGAATTTGTTTGATAACTTGTTTGCATTTAGTGGATATATGAGCTTTAAGTTCGAAAAATTAAAAGTCTGGCAAAAGGCAGTCGATCTTGCTGCAGAAGCAAATGAATTAGCAAAATCGTTTTCAAAAGATGAATTATTCATATTGTCTGCACAAATAAAACGCGCTGCTGATTCCGTTTCGCTAAACATCGCAGAAGGCTCTACCGGCCAGTCAAACGCGGAATTCAAGAAGTTTTTAGGTTATACGCTACGATCGAATGTTGAGGTGGCAGGATGTATATATTTAGCCCGGAAACGAAATTTGATAAGCGATGAACATTTTAGTGACATTTATGCCCGTTGTGAAGAGATATTGGTAATGATAAATGGCTTAAAAAACTCATTAGAATAAGTCGGGAAGTCGGGATCCGGACTTTCGGACTTTCGGACTTCTTCTATATTCTTTTCGCCTCGCCCCAAAACACATCCATTTCAGCGAGGCTCATGTCATGCAGTTCCCGGCCGTTTTCTTTTGCTTTGCTCTCAAGGTATTGGAAGCGCTTTATAAATTTACGGTTTGTTTTCTCAAGTGCGTCCTCAGGGTTGATGTTAATGAAACGTGCATAATTTATTAGTGAAAAAAGCAGGTCGCCAAATTCACTTTCTGCCCTGGCCTGGTCCATCGTGGTGTCATCTTCCGCGTTGAACTCGTTCCTGAATTCCTGTATCTCTTCTTCCACTTTGGCCCATACCTGCCCCTTTTCTTCCCAGTCAAAGCCTACTCCCCGGGCTTTCTCCTGTATCCGCGAGGCCTTAACAAGCTCCGGAAGCGATGCCGGAACCCCTGCCAGTACCGACCGGTTGCCCTCTTTTAATTTGATCTGTTCCCAATTCCTTTTTACATCATGCTCATCGGCCACGCTAACATCACTGTAAATATGGGGATGACGGTTAATGAGTTTATCGCAAATCCCATTGATTACATCGGCAATGCTGAAGTCGCCCGTCTCAGCAGCAATCCGGGCATAGAAAACAAGATGCAGCATCAGATCTCCCAATTCCTTTCTTATTTCGGAACTATCGCCGCTTAGAATTGCGTCGGATAGCTCGTATGTTTCTTCGATAGTGAGGTGGCGGA
>JABDGE010000155.1 GCA_013286235.1 Bacteroidota bacterium | reverse complement strand
CTGTAAATATCTGATAATTAGTGATTTGGCATATTGAATGTCGCCCGGATACGATTTTTTTATAAAGCAAAACAAAATCAGCACGAGGCATCATCGAAAATCACAATGAAATCGGCGAACTCATAAGCATATCATAACAAAACGGCGCAGCCACCATGAACGCCATAAAAAAAAACGACAACAACGTGAATAATCACAATAAACCGCGTAGCGCTCCTGAACGCCATGAGAAAAAAACACAACAATGTGAAGAATACACAATAAAACCATAAACAGTTCATAGCAAATACACAGGAATAATCCCCTGCTTTACTTAATAAAATAGCTGTAGATAGCTGAAAATTAGTTCTTTGACATATTAAACATTCTTTCCGGACGAAGTCATAATGGTCGTAGAGACGCAATATTTTGCGTCTCCGCCCTGAATTTTTCGTCACCAAAACGATACGGACAGTTTGGCCCAAACCGCGTATCTTGCTATCGACGATACGGTATAAACGCTGCCCCGCTGATCGCCATATTTTCCCGCTAAAAATGAGTATAAACAAAAAAAGTCTTTTAGTAACCGCTCTTGTATTATTGCTTGCCTGGTTAGCCAATGCGCAAAACACCACATGGCGGGCGCAGTGGATAACGGCGGCGGATTGTAAAAACAATGCCAATACCTGGCTGGCCTGCCACAAAGAAATTGTTATTGAAAAAGTCCCTGCGCATACCGTCGCCAAAATTGCGGCTGACAGCAAATATTGGTTATGGGTAAATGGCAAACAGGTTGTATTTGAAGGCAACCTGAAAAGAGGGCCGAATCCATCGGATACTTATTACGACGAGGTTGACCTAACACCCTACCTTAAAACCGGCCGGAATAGGTTCGCGGTGTTGGTTTGGTATTTTGGTAAAGATGGATTTTCGCACAAAAGCAGCGGCAAGGCGGGCCTTTTATTCGATTGCCAAACACCGTACTTTTCTGTTTTAAGTGATATAACATGGACATGCTCGGTTGTAAAAGCCTATCAAACTGCAGGCGATCCGGCTCCCAATTACCGGTTATCGGAATCAAATATTTTGTATGACGCCCGTCTGGGCGACTGGCAGTCTGCAGCTTTCCCGGACACAGCCATGGCCGCAGCGGTAGAATTGGGCCAGGCAGGCGGCGCGCCCTGGAACAAGCTTATACTGCGCCCTATCCCGTTCTGGAAAAATTCCGGCATAAAAAGTTACGTTAATTTAAGAACATCATCGTCCAGCAATACCGACACACTGATTGGCAGCCTGCCTTATAACGCTCAGGTTACGCCCTACCTTAAAGTTGAAGCTGCGGCAGGTCAAAAAATTATCATTTGCACCGATAATTACCTGTTTTATAATGGCGGCGAAGCCAACATCAGGGGAGAATACATCACCAAAAACGGCGTACAGGAATACGAAAATTTAAGCTGGCTGAACGGGCATAAAGTTTATTACATTTTTCCGAAGGGTATAAAAGTTCTATCCGTCGGTTACCGGGAAACGGGTTATAACGCGGAATTAGCCGGAAGCTTTACCAGTTCGGACCCGTTTTTTAACTTGTACTGGAAAAAGGCGCAGCGCACTTTATACCTTACCATGCGCGATGGTTATATGGACTGCCCCGATCGCGAACGTGCGCAATGGACCGGCGATGCGACCAATGAATCCGGGGAGACTTTTTATGCCCTCTCCACGTCAAGCAACCGACTTAGCAGGAAATGGCTGCATGAATTGGTTGACTGGCAAAAAGCCGATAGTACGATATATTCGCCGGTGCCATCCGGATCGTGGACGACAGTGTTGCCGGATCAATCAGCCGCCAGCATCGGCTTTTACGGATTGTGGAACTATTACCTGAATACCGGCGACAAACAAACCCTTGCCGACCTGTATGATGGCGCTAAACGTTACGTAGAAAAGTGGAAGCTCAATGACAAAGGCACTATCGTTATGCCTAAGTCCGGATGGATATGGGGCGATTGGGGTGATAACCGCGACTTGCTGGTTATCTACAATTCCTGGTACTATTTAGCGGTAAAAGGCCTGCAAAAAATGGCTGTTGAACTTGGCAAAACCGACGATGCAGCAAAATACGCCAGCATAATGGGGACGTTCAAAAACAGCTTTAATCAACAGTTCTGGAACGGGGCGGCCTATCGCGATCCAGCCTATACCCAGGAAACCGACGATCGCGCCCAGTCGCTCGCCGTAGTGAGCGGGTTGGCCGGCGAGGATAAATATCCCGCAATTTTGAAAGTATTGCAGACGGAAGAACATGCCAGCCCCTATCTGGAAAAATATGTTTTTGAGGCCATGTTTATGATGGGCTATGAAACAGAAGGATTAATGAGATTTAAGAAGCGCTTTGAAAAAATGGTCGATAATCCGCAATTCACAACCCTTTTTGAAGGTTGGGGCATTAGCAAGGAAGGTTTCGGGGGCGGCACCGTTAACCACGCCTGGAGCGGCGGAGGCCTTACCGTTTTGTCGCAATACCTTTGCGGCATCGCGCCCGTTGAGCCGGGTTATGAAACTTTCCACATCCTGCCGCAACCAGGCCCCATCACCAAGGCATCGGCCGAAATTGCTTCGGTGGCCGGAAGAATAAAAACCAGCTTTACTAACACGGCAGGCCTGTTCACCTTAAAGGCATCTGTTCCGCCCGGCACAAAAGTCATAATCGGCCTGCCCGGCAAAAACTATCGAAAGATCACGCTCAATGGCGCAACCATATGGCAAGACGGTAAATTCATCCATAACAAAAATGCAAAACCATTTCCCGATCCGGCAGCAAACCGTTTTGAGTTTAAATTGGGTAGTGGGCAATGGATATTGGAAGGCAAACTCTAGTGTCATGTTAATGAATAAATGACGGGGTAGGAGGATTTCGGATGTGGGGGTGCCGAACGTCAGAAGTCTTTGTCTTTAGTCGGACGAGCAAGAACGGGACGAGTTGGACATTGCGCTGCACATTTAGAATAATTTGATTCTTGCCAAAAGAATTCAATTTTTTTATATATTGCCAAATCGATTTAGCAATTCCGATACAGTATTTATGAAGCACCTTTTTTTTGTCTTGCTGGCGTCCATTAATTTGCTCAGCCTGCAAACCGGTTATTCCCAATCCAAACCTACCCCGCCCGAAAACCGCCCCTGGAATTCCGACTGGATAGCCGCGCCTTTCGACCGCGGCGAGGGTTATGGTGTGTATTATTTTCGCAAAAACATCACACTAACTGCCAAACCGGCAACGTTTATTATCCATGTATCGGCAGATAACCGGTATAAGTTATATGTGAATGATTCGCTGGTATCGCTTGGCCCGGCGCGCGGGGATACCTATTTCTGGAACTATGAGACGGTTGACTTGGCGCCATACCTTACCGCCGGTAAAAACATCGTGTCAGCGCTGGTTTATAACGAAGCACAATTCCGACCCGAGGCGCAGATCAGCGTGCGGACGGCCTTCATTGTGCAGGGGAATACCAGCAACGAAGAAATACTGAACACCAATAAGAGCTGGAAGTGCATTCGCGATACAGGACGCCGGCCCGTTCCGGGATACTTTTTTGCCGCCAGCAAGGGCGAAATGGTGGATATGAACCAGGCAATTAAAGGCGACTGGAGGGCCGTAAATTATGATGACAGCAACTGGTCAAATGCAGCCAAAGTGATGGACGGAACGCTAAAAGGTATGAGCTGGGGAATTGACTGGGCCTTAGTTCCTTCGACACTGCCGGCAAGGGAAATGACCTACCAGCGCATCTCCAAATTGCGCAGCGCCGTTGGCATGAGCGTGTCGCCGGCTTTTCCGGGTGAAAAGGCGCCCATCACCATCCCAGCCAATTCTATCGTTACTTTACTGCTGGATCAAACCTTCGAGACAAACGCCTATATCACTTTAAATTTTAGCGGCGGCAAGGATGCGGGAATATCAATTGGCTATGCGGAGGCGCTTTTTGACAAAGGCAGCCGCGCGACACGTAAAAGCAACCGGAACGATGTAGACGGTAAGGAATTCGTGGGGCGGATTGACAGCCTGATCAGCAACGGCAGCCGGGGGCAAACGTTCACCACCTTAAATTTTCGCACTTACCGGTACATCAGGCTGATCATAAATACAAAAAATGACCCGCTGACCATTGATGATCTATATGGCACCTTTACAGGTTATCCCTTCAAACGGACAGCGGTCTTCAATACGGACAATACCGAAATAAAGCAAATTTTGGATATCGGCTGGCGCACCGCACGGCTTAACGCCTGGGAAACCTATACCGATTGTCCTTATTATGAACAACTACAGTATATCGGCGACACCCGGATACAGGCATTGATATCCTATTTTAATACTAATGATGACCGCCTGGCGTGCAACGCACTTACGCTGATGGACCATTCGCGCTTAGCAGAAGGCGTAACCCGGAGCTGTTACCCAACCAAGGGAACACAGATCATATCGACGTTTTCGCTGTGGTACATCTGCATGCTGCATGATTACTGGATGTACCGTGATGACCCTGATTTTATTAAAAATAAGTTGGTTGGTGAGCGGGCTGTGCTTGACTTTTTCAGCAAATACCAGCAGCCGGATGGCTCGTTAAAAGATACGCCGTATTGGGCTTTTGTTGACTGGGCCGGGAACTTGGCCGGGCAGGTAAAGGGCTCGGATGGCAGCGCGGCCATCTACGATCTGCAGTTGCTTTGGGCTTATCAATGGGCCGCCGAAATGGAAGCCAAAATCGGCCTACCTGACTTCGCCCGTATTTACAATGAAAAAGCGACCCAGTTGAAGGCCACCATACAGGGCAAATACTGGGATCCCACTAAAAAGCTATACGCCGATACAAAAGAAAAGACGGGGTACTCACAGCACGTGAATTCGTTGGCGATACTTACCGGGATGGTGAGCGATGCGAATATGCCGGCAATGGCAAAAAGAATACTGGCCGATAGCACGCTAACGCAATGCACCATTTATTTTAAATATTACCTGCACCAGGCGTTGATCAAAGCCGGCCTCGGGAACGACTACATGAACTGGCTGGACGTATGGCGCAACAATATAAAAATGGGCCTTACAACCTGGGCCGAAGTATCAGACCTTGAAACTACGAGGTCGGATTGTCATGCCTGGGGCGCCAGCCCGAACATCGAGTTTTTTAGAACGGTGTTGGGTGTCGACAGTTATGCGCCCGGTTTTGCGAAGATAAAGATCGAGCCGCATCTCGGGGCCTTAACTGATGTGAGCGGCGATGTACCCCATCCAAATGGAAAAGTCGCGGTTAGCTATAAATTACAAAACAACAAATGGCAAATAAACATTAGCCTTCCCGAAAAAACGTCGGGAATGCTTGTCTGGAAAGCGAAAGTTTACATTCTTAAAGCAGGTGCGAATTCATTTTTGATTTAAATGAAAGAATTCGATGGCTTTAATGGAATATTCAATGATTATGATGAGATTATCTTTCAGCAATTTGTCGATAGGCCGGCCAATTTGATCATAGGCGGAATAGTGTCTTAACGATTCATCAATCCGCTATTTTTGTTTATAGGCTTCAGTTATTGCCTTCTCGGCCGGTGGTTCCATAACTTTATATCCTGCCAGGTTAGGGTGTACGCCATCAATGGTAAGTTCCTTTTTAAAGCCCTTATCCGCGTTCACCGTGGCCGAATAATAATCAACATAAATCAGCTGATTTTTTTCAGCGTAATCTTTCAGCAGCTGATTTAATTTAATAATGGATGGCACTGGGTCGATGCCCGGATGCCACGGAAAAGCGGCAGCAGGAAGAACGGAGCATAAAATCACTTTAATGTGATTTACCCTCGCAAGTTCAGCCATTGAAAAAATATTACCGGCTACATTTTCAATTTTTGACGGGCCGGTATTCCCGGCAATATCATTTATACCGGCAAGTATGATTACTATTTCGGGTTTTAAATTGATCACATCTTCCCGAAAACGTACCAGCATTTGCGGGGTAGTCTGCCCGCCAATTCCGCGGTCGATGTAATTTTTATCTTTAAAAAAGGGGGAGTCGGTATGTATCCAATATTCGGTGATCGAATTGCCAAAAAAGACAACCCGCCTCTCCCCCACTACAGGGACGGGTAATTTTTCATTGTCGTCCTCATAGTGCTCCAGCCAGGCCCAGTCGTTATGTATTCTGAATTCAACGGCCATTTGGAAATTTTCCCAGTCCTTCTTTTTTTGTTCTTCCGTCTTTTCTTCAACAGGTTTTTGGACGGTTTGCGCAAACGAAATTTGACAGCACAATGAGAGCAGCAAAATTTTAAGGTATTTCATTATTGTTTTTTTCAATATTTAATCTAAGACATTATCGAGGCAAGCTATACAAGTTTTAAGCTCCTTTTTGTACATCAGACCCGTCTCCCAAAAACATCTGAAGGCCATATCCTGCCTTTGGATCAACAAAAATAACAAACGAACATTGTCAATAAAACGATTTAGCAAATTCTCGTTTTCAACATCTTAAAACGTTATTTTTTGAAGGGTTCAAATTATCCGAGCTGCTTGTGTAATTTTTTATTCGCCGGCGCGGATGAGCTTCGGATATTAAGCTCGGTTGAAAGTTTAATAGCTTTGACTGATCTGTCTTTTAATGGGGAATTCAGCTTGTTCAATAAAGTAGTGATCACGTTATCAGCTATTTGCACAATGGGTTGAGCAATCGCTGAGATCGGAGGCGTGGACAATTGAAAAACCTCGTAATCGTCAAACGAAACCACTGCAATATCTTCGGGCACTTTTATGCCCAATTCCCTGAATAATCTGAGCCCGCAAACACCGATATGGTTCGTACCAAACAAGATAGCATCAATATCGTCCTTTCGCTTGGTTAAAAATGTTCTTATCGGCTCCATGATAATTTCATTGTCGCGATTAAACAACACCTCTTTAATAATAGGTTTTAAGTTGTGCTCTTTCAAAGCATTCTTATAACCCTGCATCCGTTGGGTTAACTGTGACTGTGACGACAAGAACGAGACATACGCTATATTTTTATATCCCTGTGTTATTAAATGCCGCGTGGCATTGTACGTACTAAAAAGATTATCGACTACCACATAGTCCGCATTTACGTCTTCTAACTGCCGGTCAAACAAAACAACCGGAAAGCCTGCTTTTAACAATGAATTGATCTCATCCTGAATACCCTCAGGCGGCGCTATAATGTAACCGTCCACATGGCGATCGCGGTACATTTCAATCATATCTTTTGTTTTCTCGATATTGTTATCAGTGCTGCAATAAATTATCTTATAGCCGTTATTATACGCCCGGTCCTCTAT
>JABDGE010000154.1:117-7502 GCA_013286235.1 Bacteroidota bacterium | reverse complement strand
GCGTTTTACCAAAACCGAGGACATCAACACCACCGCGGCAAGGAGAAGAATAGCGGCCAGGCTGATCGACGAGAATAAATACTGTTTCTGATTTTTGCCGAAACCTTTATAAACCGTGTTATGATGAAGAACGAGGGAAGACTATTTGATTGCCTGGCGGTGCAGGCCGCCGAGCCGCTGCCTAATATGCTTAATGCCAAAGTAAACGGCGTATTGCGGGCTTATAGTACTTCAGAAGTTCATGAAAAGGTTTACCAATTAGCGGCCGCGCTGTTGAGGATGGGAATCTCGGCCGGAGACGGAACAACCGTTGGTCGCGATAAGGTTGGGTTGATCAGTAATGGCCGGCCTGAATGGATGATCCTTGACCTGGCTGTACAATTAACCGGGGCCATACTTGTTCCCCTCTATCCGAACAGCGGCGTCAAAGAGCTGGAGCTCATATTGGTTGAAGCGGGGGTAAAGTGCATCTTCGTAGCCGATGCCGGTTTATGCGAAAAGGTAAGCGCAATACAAAAAAATGTGCCCTCCCTGCATTCTCTTTTTTCGTTTGACGCGGTGGATGGCTGTAAAAACTGGCAGGAATTGCTGATCCCCGTTACCGAGGTGGAAAAGGATAAGATCGACACTGTGAGTGCCCTCGTCAAAGAAGACGATGTCACCACTATCATTTTCACATCCGGTACTACAGGAAGGCCAAAAGGGGTAATGCTTACGCATAAAAACATCGTTAATAATGCCTATGTTTCCAGCCTGGTGTTAACGGAGATACCAATGAAGGAACGGCGGGCATTGAGTTTTCTGCCGCCCAATCACATCTTCGAAAAGATGTGTACTTACATTTATCTCTTTAACGGGTTTTCGGTTTATTATGCCGAAAATATGGATACCATCGGCATCAATATCAGGGAGACCGGCCCGTATATTTTTACGGCCGTTCCCAGGCTGCTGGAAAAAATATTCGAGCGGGTAATGATAGAAGGCAATAAGCTAACCGGCTTGAAACGTAAGATATTTTTATGGTCGGTTCAACTGGCTGAGCGGTTTGAAATAAGCGGAAGAAGCGCCTGGTATAACCTGCAGCTGGCGATTGCCGATAAGTTGGTGTATTCCAAATGGCGCAATGCACTGGGCGGGAATATAGTCGCTATCGTGCTGGGGAGCTCGGCCTGCCCGGTTCGGCTGGAACGCATTTTTACAGCAGCTAAGATGGTGATCTTAGAAGGATATGGGCTCACGGAAACTTCCCCTGTGGTGTCGGTGAATCATTACGAGGCGGATAAAAGAAAGTTCGGAACAGTGGGGCCATTAGTGGAGGAGGTACAGGTGAAGATCGCTTCGGATGGAGAGATATTGACCAAAGGGCCGGGCGTGATGGTTGGCTATTATAAAAATCCCGAGCTTACCGCATCCGTCATGGAGGATGGCTGGTTCCACACAGGCGACATCGGCGAAATGGATAGAGACGGCTTTCTGAAGATAACTGACCGAAAAAAAGAGATCTTTAAAACCTCGGGCGGTAAATATGTAGCGCCGGTGCCTATCGAGATGAAGATGAAGGAAAGCCCCCTGATCGAACAGATGATGGTGATCGGCGAGGATCGCAAGTTTACCTCGGCGCTGATCGTGCCCTCCTTCACCAACCTGAAAACGTGGTGCGACCAAAACAAGCTTATATTCGCATCGAACCGGGATATGATCAACGACGCTTCGGTTTGCGCGCTGTTTCAATCGATCGTAGACACTTTCAACAACGATTTTAATCATGTGGAAAAAGTGAAAAGGATCACGCTCCTGCCCGACGAATGGACGGTGGACGGCGGCGAAATGACACCGACCGGTAAAATGAAAAGACGCGTCATTATGGAAAAATACTCGGCCGAAATAGAACGCATGTACACGAGCGAGGTTGGCAGTGTATCCGTTACTTATTAAGCCTTTTGCTATAGCTACCGCAAACTAAAAACTCGGATGGAAACACTTCGCATCGAAATAAAAGAAAAGCTTGCCGTAATTACCCTTGATCGCGGCCGGGCAAATGCTATTAATACCACCATGCTGTTGGAACTGATCGCAGCGGTAAAGGACCTGGACACCGACGAAAACGTCGCCGGGCTGGTTATTACCGGCAAGGAAAACTTTTTTTCCGCGGGTGTCGATCTGGTCGAGGTGTACGGCTACAACGAAGCGCAAAGCAAAGCATTCTGGCATACATTATTGGAGACGGTGGCCACGCTGGGGGCGTTTAAAAAGCCTTTCGTTACCTCCATTACTGGTCATAGCCCGGCGGGCGGCTGTGTTATAGCCCTGTGCAGCGATTATCGTGTTATGGCCAAAGGCGAGTACATCATCGGCCTGAATGAGGTGCCGGTGGGTATCATCGTGCCGGAAGCGATTTTTCATTTATATGCCTTTTGGCTTGGGTCGCATAAGGCATACCAATATTTGCTGGAAGGTAAATTGCTGAAGGCCGATGCGGCGCTTGCAGAGGGCTTGGTGGATGAACTGGCTGAGCCGGCGCAGGTATTTGCAATAGCCGAACAAAAGGCACGTGGGTATATGAAGCTGGATGCGTCCACCTGGCAGCAAACCAAGTTGAGCATAAGAGGCGAATTGTTAGTTAAACTACAGGCAGATAACCAGGCCACACTCGATAAAATGCTTGCGCAGTGGTGGTCGCCTGCAACGCGGGCAATCTTGAAGAAAATGGTCGAAAAATTAACTAACCCGGTAAAGAACAACTAATGATGCAGGACTTAGCTACTGGCATGTTAAAAGCGGATGCCTTAAAAGGTAAAACTATCATCGTTACCGGTGGCGGCACTGGCCTCGGCAAAGCCATGGGAACTTATTTTCTGACGTTGGGAGCAAACCTGGTGATCACCAGCCGTAAGCTGGACGTACTTAAAACCACGGCAGCCGAAATGGAAGCCGAAACCGGCGGGAAAGTACTTGCTGTGGCTTGCGACGTTCGCAATTATAACGAAGTGGAGCAGGTATTGCAGCAGGCGCTGGATACTTTTGGCGCGGTAAACGCCCTGGTGAACAATGCGGCGGGGAACTTTATTTCACCTACAGAAAGGCTTTCGGCCAATGCATTTTCCACCATTATCGACATTGTCTTAAAAGGGTCGGTCAATTGCTCGCTGGCATTTGGTAAATATTGGATAAAAGAGAAAATGCCAGGCAATATTCTGAATATCATCACGACTTACGCATCAACAGGATCGGGGTATGTGGTACCTTCTGCCTGTGCAAAAGGAGGGGTGCTGGCCATGACGCGCTCTTTGGCTGCTGAATGGGGGCGTCATCAAATACGCAGCAATGCTATCGCGCCAGGCCCTTTTCCTACAAAAGGCGCCTGGGAACGTT
This sequence comes from Bacteroidota bacterium, assembly GCA_013286235.1. Taxonomy (GTDB): domain Bacteria; phylum Bacteroidota; class Bacteroidia; order Sphingobacteriales; family Sphingobacteriaceae; genus Mucilaginibacter. The sequence continues at coordinate 4,130 of JABDGE010000154.1, read as the reverse complement.
TATTGCCGGGTGAAATGGCGGAAAAATTTGATTTCAAAAACCGTGTACCACTCAAACGGGTGGGCAAGCACCAGGAAATTGCAAACCTGGCCGCCTTCCTCGTATCTGATTTTTCCGGGTATATCAATGGTGATGTTATCACTATCGACGGTGGTGAATGGCTGCAAGGGGCCGGGCAGTTCAATGGCCTTGAAATGGTTTCCGACGCCATGTGGGACGGCATTGAAAAAATGACCCGGTCGGCAAAAGGCAGTTAACAATGTATTCGCAACCGGGAGACGCAAAGTATTGCGTCTCTACATTGGGATTTATTGTCCAACCCTCCTGAAACTGTTAAACATCGGCTTAACCTTTTTAATATTTCGCTTTGAATAATCGATGCTGGCATTCAGCTCGAACCCGATGAGCAGGATGAGCGCATTGAGCTGGATCCAAATCATCAGGATGATCAGCGTACCGATCGAACCATAAACCTTGTTGTACGACGAGAAATTATTGATGTAATAATTAAAGCCCATGGTGGTTAGCACGGCCAGCGTGGTTGCCAGGATGGAACCGGTATTCAGGAATTTCCATTTGATCTTATTGGCCGGGCCATACCGGTAGAGCAGCGAAATGGAAAAGAAAAACACCGCGATCACAATAATCCACCTCGATAACGCGACTACATACACCCAAAAATGTCCCTTGCTGTCAATGTGCGACTTCAAATAGCCGATGATGGCTTCGCCGCCTGTCATCACGGTAATGGCAATCAACAGGGAAAAACTGATCACGATGGTAAGCGCAATTGCAATTAAACGCCGCTTTAGCCAGCTGCGTTTTTTCGGCCATAAGGGATGATTTGTTAAAATCGCGCATCAGGATGGTGATACCGTTAGTTGCAAAGTAAAGCGCTGTTATAAAGCCGATTGAAAGCAGCTTGCCGTTATGATGCCGCACAATGTCCTCTATCGTGTTCTGGAAGGCCATATACGCATTATAAGGAAGCACCGTCGATAGGAGGGAAAGCAACTGTCCCTGGAAATTCTTTATTGGTACATAGGGGATAAGGGTAAACAAAAAAATAGTCGCCGGGAAAAATGCGAGCATGAAATTGAACGCCAGGGAGGCGGCCCGGTTAAACATCGTTAATTGGTCTATTTCCTTAGCAAAAAATGCGAGCACGCTGTACAGCGAAAGCGGGTAAAATCCACGGAGTACAAAATTTTTAGACCAACCAATAAAACGCCGGTAAAACCTAAAGCGCAGTAAAAAGCGGTGTATCCATTTCATCTAAGCCAAATCTACTCAAAAAATGGCTTTAGCTTATCTAAAAATTCCTGTGCAGGCAGGCAGGGACGATTGGTTTTCATGTTGATAAACACCAGCAGGGTTTCGCCGGCGTTGATCAGTTCATCACGCTCATTATAAAGCTCATATCTGAAATGGATACGAATCCCCGGCATTTTATCCATGATTACTTTGACGGTGATCTCTTCGTCGTATAAAGCCGGTCGCAGGTATTTGCAATGCATCTCCAGAACGGGCATTTTTATACCGGCTTCTTCCATGCCGCTGTAGGTGAGGCCGAGGCTTCGGAGCATCTCCACACGGCCCACTTCGTAAAATTCGGCGTAATTGCCGTAGTACATGTAGCCCATCTGGTCCGTTTCACCATAGCGGACGCGCAGTTTGGTTGAATGCTCAAACATTACCTTTTAATATTACGCTCGTTAAGCGCCTCCTGGTATTTATGGGCGTTTACCAAATGGTCGGCCATGTTGGTAGCGAAGTTGTGGTAGCCGGAAAAGTCCTCTTTGGCGCACATGTAGATGTAATTGCTTTTGCGGTAGTTCAGTACGGCGTCAACAGCATTTACACTGGGCATCATTATTGGTCCCGGTGGCAAACCGGTGTTCATGTACGTGTTATAGGGCGAATTGATGGTCAGATACCGGGAAAGCACGCGATGGATGGTAAAGTCTTTTTCTGCAAAAATAATAGTTGGGTCCGATTCCAGTTTCATGCCTTTGTTCAAACGGTTAATGTACAGGCCGGCGATGGTCGGCATTTCGTCATCATGGAGCGCTTCCGCATCGACGATGGAAGCAAGAATGGTCACTTTTATAGGATCAAGGCCGATAGCCTCTGCCTGTGCCCGCCGGTCGCCGGTCCAAAACTTCTCGTAGGCGGCATGCATTTTCTTGAAGAACTTTTCGGGCGAGGTGTTCCAGTAGATCTGGTAAGTGTTTGGCAAAAACATGGTGTAGACATTATCCGGCGTAAAGCCATATTGCTGTACAAACGCTGCTGAATCCAGCAGGTTAAGGATTTGCAGCGAATCAGGCTCCAGCTTTTTGGAGACAAAGCCGGCAAATTGTTCCTTTAGCCTGAGGTTATGGAACGACAGCGTAATTGGCTCCTGCGTACCCGAGGCCAGCATATTGATCAGCTTGCGGTTGCTCATGCCCTCATGCAGGTGGTAGCGGCCCGGTTTAACCCGGTCCACATAGTTCATGTTTTGCGCCGCCCAGTAAAAGGTGGCGCTGTCCTTCACCATGCCGTCCTTTTTTATCGTATCAAATACATCGTTAAAGGTGGCCCCGGTGCGGATGTACAGGTATTCGCGGTTATCGGTTACGTTGGGGCCGAAATACTTGAGGTAGTAATTAAGCCCCGTTAGCCCCATCGCTATAATCAGTATAACCACCAGGGCGACGATAAACTTTCTTAAGGTACCGCCGGTTGATGCTTTTTTCTTTGTCATGCTTATTCTTTTATTTTTCGAAGGGCCAAAATACCACCCGTTAAATTCCTTACATTTTCGTAGCCATTCGCGGCCAGTAATTTAGCCGCTGTTTCGCTTCGAAGGCCAACGCTGCATATAACAATAATCTCATTGGTTTTGTTATAGCCCGCCAGCGCTAAATTTGGATCAATTATCCCAAGCGGGATATTTTTGCCGCCGATATTGAAGGTATGGTATTCGATCGTTTCGCGCACATCCAGCAAGTTCAGCTTTTCGCCTTTGTTTATCCTGGCCAGTAATTCAGCAGCATCAATTTGGCGGTGCATTGTTCTTTTTACCTTGTATCACCGTAAGGTTGATGCGTGTGCCATTTGGGACCTTTGCGGCCGAATCGGTTTTCATCGGCGTTTGCTGTACGATAACCACGCTGGATGAATCCGTAATGGCTCCCTGGTAGGTAACAGTTCCCAAAGTAAGCCCGTTGTGGCTTATTACAAATTTGGCCTCATCCAGGTCCTGGTTTATGAAATCCGGGATATCCACCTCGCCTGCGCCTTCGCCATTGCCTAATACAAGGTCGAGCCTGGAGCCTTTGGGTATCTTGGTGCCGGCAGCGATAGGAGCGCCCCTGTAGCGCATTTCCAGCACATGGTCGCGGGCAATATCAGGCTTGTAAATAGTGTCGCCAACTTTTAACCCGTAATTTGCCAATGTGGCTACTGCCTCCCTGTAAGTATAAGGCGTCAGGTCGGGGAGGGCCACGGGGGGAGCGATGCGCGTGACCACGGTTAGGTAGATAGTCCGGTTTTCCTTCACGTTGGTGCCCGGGTCCGGGTCTTGTTCGAGCACCGCACCAGGTGGCTGATCGAGCACATAAGCCGAATCGATCTTGTAGTCAAAGCCCTGTTCTTTTAAAATATCCATAGCCTTTTCTATCTGCAGGCCTTTCAGCTGCGGCACCGGTATGCCTGAACCATGACGGGTATAAAAATCGAGGCTATAAAAAGCAGCCATTACTACTACTACGATCGTCGCCACGATGAGCAACAGGTTGACCCTGAACTGTCTTGTTTTTAAATAGGTACCGAATTTACTCATGGTAGCGGCGCGGGCAGCTGCGTTTATTTTAACAGCCAAACATAGGAATTTTTTGGATGAGTTGGAGGAACTCCGATCATGTCGGGAACGAATAAATGCAGGCTATCCGCGAGGCACCTTAAGCGGAGCATGAGTTAAGGACAGAATAGGGAGCGCGGTGCAACTAACAATGTTAATGGTCTTG
>JABDGE010000154.1:0-107 GCA_013286235.1 Bacteroidota bacterium | reverse complement strand
CAGCGGAGCACGCCACCTCTTTTGGTCTTTGCGCGGCATACCCGAGCTTGAACGAGGGATTAAACTTGATATCCGATAATCACTTATTTATCCAGTTTGGTTAAATC